>JBGSPJ010000461.1:0-2772 GCA_041738655.1 Rhodothermales bacterium
TACGCCGCCGCCGTCGCCGCGCGCGTGCACCTGATGTACGACGACACCAAGGCCGGCCTGCGGCACACCGAGGAGTGGGAGGCCGTCTTCCACCCCCTCACCAACCAGCTGACGGGCGAAGACGCCATCGCGATCGACTACGACGACCGCGACCTCCTCCCCGCCCCGCCCGACGGCGCGCAGTTCGTGTTGCCTGAAGCGGATATCCAGAAGCCGGCGTTTTTTAAAGCCCTGACCGATTCGCTCACCGACCACCTGTTCCGGAGCCAAGCCCTCACCATCTACGCGAACCCGAAGCTCAAGCTCTTCTCCCGCCCCGGCGAGGCGCAGGCCGACTTCGACGCCCGCTGCCAGGCGGCGGCGCAGAGCCGGGCCGACGAGGAGGCCGCGAGGCTCCGGGAGACGTACAACAAACGCATCGCCCGGGCCAGCGAACTCGTCGACAAGGCCCAGGACCAGCTTGAGTTGCTCAAACAAGACCAGAGCGCCCGTCGGACCGACGAAGTGCTCTCCGGGGTCGGCTCCCTGCTGTCCGTTTTCCTCGGCGGCCGCAAAACAGCCCGGAGCATCGCGACCGACCTCCGCCGGGCGAGCTCGAAACGAACCCAGACCAGCAAAGTATCCTCTCGACTCGAACTCGCGGAAGACAAGGTGGCCGGCCAGCTGGCGGAGCTCCAGACGCTCGAAGAAGAGCTGGGGGATGCCCTGCTGAAGCTGGACGAGACGTGGGACGGGGTCGCCCGCGAGATCGAGGAGATCGCCGTCAACCTCGAAAAATCCGACATCCGGATCGCCAGCATGGCGCTGGTGTGGGTGCCTGTGTAAGGGTTTAAGGTTCGAGGGTTAAGGTTTAAGAATGATGGAGGGACGGAGGAGTAGGTGACAGATTCGAGGAATTTCAGGTTGGCAGAGCGGATGTGAGGCTCCTCCAAACACATAGCATCACGTCATCCCGGCCTCCGAGCCGGGATCCAGTCGATTTGCAATTCGTCGGGATCCCGCATCAAGTGCGGGATGACATAATACGTGGCACTAGAACACCACAAAAGATTACAACCAGACCCGAGAGCAACTTCTGATGGCTCCACTGTTTTTTTTGCTGCTATATTTCGCCTCCGGCTGCCAGGCGCAGCCGGCCAGCGGCCCATCGGCGCCCGTGACGGTTTCGGGCGAGTTAAAGGCGTGGCATCGGGTGACGCTCAGCTTCCAGGGGCCGGCGGCCTCCGAGACTGGATCCCCCAATCCCTTCACCGATTACCGGCTGGATGTCACCTTCCAACACGGCGACACTCAATTTGTCGTCCCGGGCTTTTATGCGGGGGATGGCGACGCGGCGGAGACGGGCGCCGGGGCCGGCGGGATCTGGCGGGCGCATTTCGCGCCGGACTCCACCGGGACCTGGACCTATACGGCCTCCTTCCGCGAAGGACCTGGCGTGGCCGTGTCCGACGATCCGGCGGCCGGCCAGCCCGGCGCGCTGGATGGGATGAGCGGATCGTTCGAAGTCGGGCCCAGCGACAAAACCGGGCGCGACTTCCGGGGTAAGGGCCGGCTCGAATACGCCGGCGAGCGGTATTTCCGGTTCGCTGGGAATGGGGAGTATTTCCTGAAGGGCGGCACGGACAGTCCGGAAAACCTGCTCGCCTTCGCCGATTTCGACAACACGACGGCCGGCAAGGCCATCCTCCACCAGTACACGCCCCATGTAGCCGACTGGCGGGAGGGCGACCCGACCTGGCGCGGCGACAAGGGGAAAGGGTTAATCGGCGCGCTGAACTATCTGGCGAGCGAAGGCCTCAACAGCGTCTATTTCCTCACGATGAACGTGGAAGGCGACGGCGACGATGTCTTCCCCTTTACCACAAAAAACGAACGGACGCGGTTCGACGTCAGCAAGCTCGACCAGTGGGAAATCGTGTTCAGCCACATGGACAGCCTCGGGCTGATGCTGCATGTCGTCACCCAGGAGACTGAAAATGACCAGCTGCTTGACGGAGGCGAGTTGGGGACCGAGCGCCGGCTCTACTACCGCGAACTGGTAGCCCGTTTCGGGCACCATCCCGCGCTTGTCTGGAACCTTGGCGAGGAGAATACCAACACCGATGCCCAGCGCAAGGCGTTTGCCGAGTACCTCCGCGCGCTCGATCTGTACGATCATCCCATCGTCATCCACACCTTCCCCGACCAGTACGACGCCGTCTACGCCCCCCTGCTTGGTTTTGAGGCGATCGAAGGTCCATCCCTCCAGATGGGCGACATGACCCGGACGCACGCCGAGACCGGGCAGTGGATAGCCCGTAGCGCCGAGGCCGGCCGGCCATGGGTGGTGAGCCTGGACGAGATCGGGCCGCACACCGACGGCGTCACCCCGGACGGCACGGGCAACAACCACGACGCCGTGCGCCGGCATGCGTTATGGGGGAATTTGATGACAGGAGGGGCCGGCGTGGAGTGGTATTTCGGGTACGAACATCCCCACACCGACTTAAATCTGGAGGATTTCCGCTCGCGCGATGCGTTCTGGGATTACACCCGCTACGCTCTCGCGTTTTTTCGGGAGCAACTGCCGTTCGACCGGATGATCCCCCGCAACGAGCTGCTCGAACCCGGAACAGACGGCTGGGTGCTGGCCTTGCCGGGCGAGGTGTATGCCGTGTATGTGCCGGCAGGCGGATCGATCAAGATCGATCTAAACGAGAAACAGGGGATGGTGCGGGTCCAATGGTTCAACCCGCGGACGGGAGCGTTCGCCCCGGCGGTGGCCCGGCTGGT
>JBGSPJ010000299.1:0-5978 GCA_041738655.1 Rhodothermales bacterium
GCCTCGCCGTGGCCCTGGCGGGGGCGGGGTGCGCCTCCCAGATACCCGCCACCACGCTCGAACGTGCGGAACAGACGGAATCTACACGACCCTCGCCAGCCGGGTTCGAGCGCGACGTGTTCGGGTTCGAGGTCCGCGACGGCGCTGGCCGGCTGTATGACCACCCGTTTCTCGGCGGGCTCAATGTGCCGCGGCCCCAGTTCCTGGATATCGACGGCGATGGCGATGACGACCTGTTCCTCCAGAATATCACCGGTCAGGTGATGTTCTTTGAACAGATTGGCACCCGTGAAAACCCTGAATTGCGCTGGCGAACGGATCGGTATATGGATCTGGACATCGGCGAGTGGAGCCGGTTCGTGGATATCGATGCCGATGGTGATATCGATATCCTCGCGGAGCGCCCCTTCAGCTACATGCAGCTGTACCACAACACCGGCACGGCTGAAAACGCGGTGTTTATCGCCAACTCGGACACCGTGCGCAACGCTACCGGCGCGCCGATCTTCGCGGATCGTCAGAATATCCCGAACTTCACGGATATCGATTGCGACGGCATACTCGATCTGTTTATCGGCCGGGTCGAGGGTACGGTGATGCACTACGAAAGCACCGGGCCCCGCGATGCGCCGCTTCCGAAGTTTGGGCTTCTCGCCGAGCGCTTCGAGAATATCGAGATCATCGGCCAGTTCGCCGGCAGCCGGCATGGCGCCAACACAATGGCGTTTCACGACTACGACAGCGACGGCGATCAGGACCTGTTCTGGGGCGACTTCTTCGAACCGGGCCTCCTCCTCATCGAGAATACAGGCACCTGCCCGCAACCCTACCTCCGCAACGACCCGCAACCTTTCCCCATCGGTAACCCGCTCATCACGACCGGATATAACGCGCCGGCGTTTACCGATTGGGATGGCGACGGCGATAAAGACCTCGTCGTCGGCGTCCTCGGGGGCGCGTTTAACCCCAATCGAACGGCCGCCGAGAACCTTATCCTGATGGAGCGCACCGCCGAGGGGGGCTATGTGATTCGCGATCGGCGCTTCGTCGCCGGCATCGATGTCGGCCTCGAAAGCATCCCCTCGTTCGTGGATATGGATGGCGATGGCGACCAGGATATGGTCGTTACCAATAAAATTGACCCCTCCACGGTCGAGAAAGCGTTCGCGTACTACTTCGAAAATACGGGATCCCCCACGAATCCGTCGTTCCAACTGGCCGATACGCTCGACCTCCCCGCCATCTACCACCCCGCGCCGGCGTTCGCCGATCTCGACGCCGACGGCGATCAGGATCTCCTCCTGGGTACCTGGTTCAAAGGCATGCAGATCCACTGGAACACCGGAACGCCGCAAGCCCCCAACTTTGTCCACGACGAACTCGCCACCGTGACGCTTTCGCGTGGGAGCAACAGCACGCCGGCCCTGGCGGATCTCGATAACGACGGCGACCTGGACCTCATGGCTGGCGAAGCCTCCGGGACAATCAACTACTACCGCAACGACGGCACGCCCCGGAAACCGGCGTTCACGATGATGTCGGACGAGTTCATGGCCATTGACGGCGGCCGCCGCAGCTTTCCGGTGCTGGTCGACATCGATGGGGATGGCGACGTCGACTTGATCGTCGCCCGTGAGAAAGGAGAGTTGATGCTCTTTCGCAACAACGGCACACCGGAGACGATGGATTTCTCGACGGAGCCAGAGCTGATGCCCATGCCTATGCCGGCGCTGGCATCACCTGCTTTTGTGGACATCGATAGAGACGGGGACCACGACCTGTTTGTCGGGGGAGATAGTGGGGGCGTTGTCTTTTTTCGCCACCAGTAGCCCGCGGCCCTTACTCGTCGGAGAACGTATCCCAGGTAGAACAAAAAACCCCCCGCGCGTGCGGGAACGCGCGGAGGGCTTTTTTATGGGTCATTGTGTCGTGTCGTTCAGGGTAAACGGGTCTCCGCAGGGCAGGGCGTGTCGTTGAGCGTGGAATCCCAGCAGCTCTTGACACCCGAGCGGAAATTGGACGCGGTGATCGAACCGGTGCTGTCGGACGCGTTCCAGGTGACGAGGTGTTGGATGCTGGCGCTGGCCTGCAGCCACTCGAATGTCCTCAGGCTGTCGATCTCGGCGTATTCGATGGTGTCGCCGGCGTTGTCCTCCGCGGTCGCAGGAATGCTGTAGGTGATCGTTTTTTCCGTTTCGCTGGTGATCTCGTAGGCAGCGCTCAACACATTTGTCGATGTACCCTCGATCGGATAAAACAGGCTCCAGCTTCCCGATGCGCCGTTGTCGGTCGTCCGGCCGGTGAACAACTCGAAGTCGTCCAGCGCTTCACCGCCAATTCCGCCCTGCATCGTCACGCGCATGCTCCAGTCTGTGCCGCCGTCGCGGCGCGTCCCGCTCAGGCTATACGCCGCGCTGACGCCATTGGCGGAGGCCGAAGCCGACCACACCCATGCGCCGTCTTCCGAAACGGCCTCTTCCTGAAGTGCCGACGTGGTGAGCGCGGATGGGATGATGAGGTTGGCGCCGAGCACCAGAGAAACTGGCCACACCCGGAGTGCGGCCGCCGTAAAGTTGATGCCGGCTGCCTGTTTCGGCGCAAGCGTCTGATTGAAGAGATCAGTCTGCATCGTGAACGCATCGGCCGGGAAGAGGTCCGGCGCGGACGCATTCTCGTCTTCGTTGCTGTCGCAGCCGGCGAATGTGAACGTAAACAGGGCGATCAGCAGGAAGGTGTAGCGATATAGATAGCGTCGTGTTGACATGAGATATCGTTTCGGTAGGTGATACGGTAGGCGAATGTCCTCCGGGTCGAATACGCACGGTTTCAAATAATATGCCGGCGCCGATGTGCGGGGTTCCGCGTCGTCAAGCCCGGGACAGGGTTCGGGCGGTCTCTTTTTGAGATACCGGCCCGATCGTTTACATGTAACATACTGGGCCGTTTGACGTTTCGAATCGGTGCGTATACCTTTCCACCGGCCTCCTGCCATCCGACGGGCGGCTCAACCCGAATCCACTGCCCGACCTCATGCCCCCACGCCTCCCCGACGGGATTTACGCCGCCAGCCTCACGCCGCTAACGGCGGATCTCCAGGTGGACCACCCCCGCCTGGCCGCACACGCGCGCTGGCTGCTGGAGAACGGCTGCGACGGGCTGGCCATCTTGGGGACAACCGGCGAGGCGGTGAGCTTCAGTTTTTCCGAGCGGATGGAACTGCTCGAACGGTTGCTGGAGGCCGGTATCCCGCCCGCCCGCATCCTGCTCGGCGTAGGCTGTTGTGCATTGCCTGATACCGTGGCTCTCGCGCGGCATGCGCTCGACCATGGGGTGCACGGCCTGCTGGTGCTGCCGCCGTTTTATTACAAAAACGTGCGCGACGCCGGCCTCATCGCCTCGTTCGACGCGCTCATCCAGCAGATTGGCTCTCAATCCCCCGAAATCTACCTCTATCATTTCCCTCAGATGACGGGCGTCCCCTTCTCGTTGTCCGTCATCGACCGGCTGCTCGCGGCATATCCGGACATTGTCGTGGGGGTGAAGGACTCGGGCGGGCAATTCGAGAACATGAGCGCCATGACGCAGGCGTTTCCGGGCTTTCGGGTATTCGCCGGCAGCGAGAAGTTTTTGCTGGACGTGCTCCGCGTCGGCGGAGCCGGCTGCATCTCCGCCACCGTCAACCTCACGGCCCGCCTCGCGGCGGAGGTGTATGATGCCTGGCAGTCCCCGCAAGCCGACGACCTCCAGCGCCGGATGTCCGCCGTTCGCCAGGCTATCGAAGCCTTCCCCATGATTCCAGCGCTTAAATTGTTGACCGCTTTACGAACCGGAGACGCGGCATGGCATTCCATGCGGCCGCTGGTGACGCCGCTCACCCCCTCCGAGGAAGACGCCCTCCAGGCCGCCTTCGCGGCGGCCCGGGCGGAGGTTCAATCGCACTTTTGAAACCGATTCAAGAGCGTACATGGCATCCATGGCATCCACACCACCCGATATGCAGCGTTCGTTGTCCATCATCAAATTCGGGATGATGATGACCGTGGCCGCCGCGGTAGCGCTGACGTTTTTCCTGGATAGCTGGGTCGATCCGCTGTTTCCGCCCGATCACCCGATCGTCGTTGGGTACTTCGTGGCGATGTTGGTGACACTCTCCGGCGTGGTGTTCGTCTTCAAACGCAAACGCGAACAGGCCGGCATGGGGCGCAACTTCCTGTCCTACACGCTTGTGTGCTGGGCGGCCGGAGAGGGCATTGTATTGCTTGGCGCGATGATGGGGGTGTTCTCGGGCAACAAGACGTACGCCTACGCCGGCGCGATCGCCTTTCTAATCGTCCTCTTCCTGGTGCCCCAGACTCCACGCACCGACGCCTGACGACCCATCTCATCTCTTATTCGGGGCGATTTCCGCGATTCGTACGCTCCCTTCTGTAGGCCCCGAGGCTGTGACGACCTTTACGTGAGGCGCGCCCAAGACCGACTTCCGTTTCGACCGGGAAGCGTGTGGTCCGGGCACTTCGTGGCGCCGATCGTACTCGTAAGCATCCCCGAAAGGTCGCATGATGATTCCTGAAGATATGGTCCCCGTCCAACGGCCAGACGTCCTCGCGCAGGGTGTTCTGGAAGAGATGGTCCTCTACGACGGCAATTCCGAGATGGGCTATTCCTTAAACGCATCCGCCAAGGCCATCTGGGATGCCTGTGACGGTTCGAAGACTGTGGTGCAGATCTGCGAGGATCTGAGCGACGTGTTCGACATCCCGGCCGGCGAACTCCTGACGGACGTGCGCCTCGCGCTGGAGCAGTTCCTCGTCCTGGGGTTGATCCAGGATAAACGAACCCTCGTCGACAGCGAGGCCGGCGTCGCCTGAGACGGATTATGCAGACGCTTTTTATTTCGTTTGGCAACCAGGAAGTGGCCATCGCCGGGGATGTCGAGGAACTCCTCGTCCCGCTGGCGCACAACTTCCGTGAGCTGCTGGTCCCGGCGCCGTACGACCTGCTGGATACGCTGACCGTCCGCCGGGAGGGCGAGCGCTACGTCGTGGATGGGGCAGACCAGTTCGGCGACCACGACGGCACGCACCATGGCACGATGCAGTGCCTCAAGTTTGAGATCGTCTTCCGGTTCGTGCGCGAACACCCGGAGCTGCTGTGGCTGCACGCCGGCGCTGCCGCGAAGGGGGGCCGCGCCGTGGTGATGTGCGGCACCTGGGGCCGCGGCAAAAGCACCCTCGTATCCAATCTATGCCTCCGCGGCTGGTCCTACCTGTCGGACGACATCGTGCCCGTTTCCCTCGAAACCGGTGAGCTGGTTCCCTTCCCCCTCACCCCGCAGATGCGCGAACACGCCGCCACGGAGGACGACCGCCTTCTTAGCCCCGGCGAGGTGGCGCAGCTCGAAAAACGCACCATCGAATTACGCGAGGGCCAGATCGACTCCGGCCGCTGCGCCATCGCCGCGCTCATCTTCCCCCAGTACAGCCCCGAGGCGGACATGCGGCTCGTCCGCACCGCGCCGGCCTCGGCCACGCTCGAGCTGCTCCAGAACTGCCTCAACCTGAAAATGCACCGGGGCGAAGCCGTTCGTTATCTCGGCAAACTGGTTGAGCGCACGCCGGCGTTCCACCTCCCCTACCGCCACGGCGAAGCCGCCGCACAACTCCTCATCGACTCCCACGCGCAGGGGTTTCCGTTTTAAGGGTTTAAGGTTCGGGGTGTAAGGGTTAAGGAATGTTAGGGGGAAGCGCGCGGCACCAGCCACAATGCCGTCTGCCGGCCATCGATGTACCCCACCCCCTCCCCATCAAAAAAAGCATCCTCCTCCAACATGATCCGCACCTGACTACTGGACACTTTTCGCAAACCGCCTTCCTGGCGCCGTCGGCGGTCTGATCGCATGAGCGAGCTTTCGGACAAGTCTAAGGACGAACCGAACAAACCGATCCGCTTCACCCGCACGCTCTCGAAGCCAGCGATAC
>JBGSPJ010000302.1:0-8417 GCA_041738655.1 Rhodothermales bacterium
GGCGCGCGCCGGCTCCTGCTGGGGCATTTCAGCGCGCGCTACGACGGCGCGGACCTCAACGCCCTGGTCGACGAAGCCCGCGCCGTCTTTCAGAACACCGAGACGGCTGAGGAATTAAAGCGCTATTCCGTGACGCCGCCGGCCGAGTCCGGCGAAGCGATCTCCACGACTATCCCCTGGAATTCCGTTGTCCCAGAACGACCCGAATAGCGACGAAGACAAAAAGCCGCCCGGCCTGGACGGCAAGCTGTTCCGGCGCATCATCACCTTTCTAAAACCCTACAAAGGGTGGGTGGCGCTGGCGTTTGTGCTGGTGATGGTGGCCGCCTTCCTCGGGCCGCTCCGGCCGAAACTCGTCCAGATCGCTATCGACGAGCACGTCGTCACCGGCGACATGGAGGGCCTCCAGCGGATGATCTTCATCCTGATGGCCGTGCTCCTGGGCGAGAGCGTGCTGTCGTTCGTGAACAGCTACCTCACCCAGTGGATCGGGCAGCAGGCCATCTACGACGTCCGCACCCGCGTCTACCGGCACATCCAGCGGCAATCCCTGCGGTTTTTCGATCGCACCCCTATCGGCCGGCTCATCACCCGGACGACGAGCGATGTCGAGTCGCTGAGCGATGTGCTCTCGGCCGGCATCGTCACCATCCTCGGGGATCTCTTCCACATCATTTTTATCGCCGCGTTCATGTTCTCGCTGAACTGGGTGCTGGCGCTCGTGACCCTGGCCGTCCTCCCGCTCATGTTGTGGGTGATGTCGTGGTTTCGGGAGAAGGTGCGGGATCAGTACCGCGAGACGCGGAAGCAGGTGTCGCGGCTGTATTCGTTTTTGCAGGAGCACATCACCGGGATGAGCATCGTGCAGCTCTTCAACCGGGAAAAGGAGGAGATGCGGCGGTTCGAGGTAATCAACGACGAGCACCGGACGGCGCAGATCAAGACGATCTTCTACTTCGCGCTGTTCTGGCCGGCGGTAGACATCCTAGCCTCGGTCGCCCTCGGCCTCATCATCTGGTTCGGGGGGATGCGGGCTATGGGGGATGTGCTGACGCTGGGTGTGCTCATCGCCTTTATCCAGTACGCGCGTCAGTTCTTCGAGCCGATCCGGAATTTGTCCGACCAGTACAACACGCTCCAGAGCGCGATGGCCGGCGCGGAGCGCATCTTCGGGGTGCTGGATGAGGACGACTCCATCCAGGAAGTCGCCGAGCCGGTGGCGATGAGCCGGTTCAAGGGCCGTATCGAATTCCGAAACGTCTGGTTCACGTACGACCGCGAGATCGAGGACGGGAAGGAGCCGAACTGGATCCTGAAAGACGTCTCGTTCACCGTCCAGCCCGGGCAAACGGTGGCGATTGTGGGTGCGACGGGCGCCGGCAAGACGACCATCATCAGCCTGCTGCTGCGGTTTTACGACATCCAGAAGGGCCAGATTCTGGTGGATGGGGTGGATATTGCGACGATGCGGCTGGCGGAGCTGCGCCGGCATATCGGCCTCGTACTGCAGGATGTGTTCCTGTTTTCGGGGTCGATCGAACGTAACATCACCCTCGAAAACCCCGACATCCCCCTCGAAGCCGTCCAGGCCGCGGCCCGTTCGATCGGCGCCGACGCCTTCATCGAGCGGCTGGCGGACGGGTACCAGCACGACGTCCGCGAGCGCGGCGCCTCCCTGAGCCACGGCCAGCGGCAGCTGCTAAGTTTTGTGCGCGCCCTCGTTTACGACCCCGCCATCCTCGTGCTCGACGAAGCGACATCGAGCATCGACACCGAATCCGAACACCTCATCCAGTCCGCCCTCGAAAAACTCCTCCAGGGCCGCAGCTCGCTGGTTATCGCCCACCGCCTGTCGACCATCCAGGATGCCGATTGCATCCTCGTGATGCACCACGGCCAGCTCCGCGAAAGCGGCAGCCACCAGGAATTGCTGGCGCTCAACGGGTTGTACCGGAAGTTGTACGAGTTGCAGTACAAAGAGCAGGAACGCGCGGCGGCGTGATACCCCCCGACAATCGCGGCCCCGTAGGCCGGGTTAGGTCCCCGTCAGGGACCGTAACCCGGCGGAGTGGACGCGGTGGACACCGTAACCCGGCGCAGTGGACGCGGTGGACGCGACCGTAGGCCGGGTTAGGTCCCGTCAGGGACCGTAACCCGGCGGAGTGGACGCGACCGTAACCCGGCGTCACGGCGCATTTCCGCATCACCCGTAACCCGGCGCCGCAAAATGTGTCGCATCACGCATCGCCCCCACCGTCACCCCGACACCCCCAATCCTCCGCGTAATACCCCCGCCGCACATACGCCCGAAAGCTCGAATATGGCCAATCGATCGCCCGATCCACATACCCATGGTTGACCGGGTTTATGTGGATATAGTCGAGGTGATTTTCGTAATCCCTCTCGTCGCGGATCACATGGTCCAAGTACCGGTGCTGCCATAAGGCGCGCATTTGTTTCGAGCGCCGGCGCTGGGTCAACAGGAAGCGGTCCTCGATGGTTGCTCGCTTCGAAAACCAGGTTTTGATGAGACGCCAGCGGGTCGAGAAATCGTCGTCGTGGCGAGGGAGGGTCCAGAGGCAGTGGAGATGGTTCGGCAGTACGACGATGGCATTCTGCCGAAACGGGTAGGTGGTTTTCACCGCGTTAAACGCCTGCATCAGCAGCGAGACGTTTTTATCTACCAGGATGGGGCGGCGGCGCTCGGTGACGACTGTGAAGAAATAGGTCCCGCCAGGGACGAGGAGGCGTCGGATGTACATGGGTGGCCAGGGAGAGTGGGGAGAAACTGGCCTGAGACGGAGGATGCGAAGAGGTGGTGCCCGAACCTATAAACATCGGGGCGCGCCGATTTACGGGGTGCGCCCTGTCGACCGCATCCACCCTGTCCACTGCGTCCAACGCGTCTATTGCGCCGGGTTACGGTCCCTGGGGGGACCTAACCCGGCCTACGGGGTCGGGGGGTGTCGGGGGGGTAAAATAAAATCCCGGCTCACGTGCGTGACGGACGCTGGCAAATTCAACCACTGAAATGGGCGGACATACATTCCCATCGTTTGGACGGGAATGGAGGCGAGGTATTCCTCGTCGCTGACTCTGGCGGAGAAAACCAATTGCTGCTCTAAAAATGAAGCGGTTTGGATCTTTCGTTCGAGCGTTGCCAAACGCATGTTATGGCCACAAAAGGGGAAATTCCCCAGTCGGTAACACGCTTCAGTGAGGGAATCCTCGCGGGTAGGTGGGGGTGCGTTTCCTGATATATACGTCAAATACGCATCTAGCTCCTCCTCAAGCGCCGGCTTACTCTCCACCTTCGTCCGCCATTCCTCCTCCTCTTTCCGGCGGTGCGCGATAACCTGTCGCTGGATCTGCTCCATATCCTCGGATGCATCCTGGCACGTAGGCGCTCGGAGTTTGTGCGGTGTCAGCACTACGCCGCCATGTTGATCAGCCTGGTATTCTATCGGAAAATACCAAATACACTCCAACTCGGCACGATTCGAGACGACCACGGTTAGGGCCTCGTCGAGCGTAAATCCCGGACCGTAAGTCACATGGACTTTGGACGACGTGCCAAAAAAACCCCAGTAGAGCGTGGCAATCACCAGCCCCACCAGAGTGATCATCATGACTTTTCGCAATCAAATAACGCTCTCGGGAGGAATGTGAATGACTGAACGTGATTAACTAAACACGGCTGAGTCCAGTCTGCATCAATTCCGGATCACTACCTCCTAACAGCGCAAGCCGGCGTGCGCTCTCCCGCTCAATCAAGGCACGGAGCCCCTCCCGAATGAGGGCAGACTTTTCCGAGAGGCCGGTAATCCGTTGAGCCTCGGCCAGAAGTGCGTCGTCAATGGTCAGTGTCGTGCGCATGGCGTTTCTCGTAGAGCATCCAGAATCGCATCAGGTGATACGCGTTCTGATGCCAACGAAGTCATCTTGGGGGCGTTCCTTTGATTATTGGTGCGGGGAAGCCAAGGGGGGTCACGGGGGGCGCCGGGTTACGGTCCCTGGGGGGACCTAACCCTGCCTACGGGGTCGCGATGCGTGGGGGCGGGGGGGTTACATTTCTCCGCGGTTAAATGCCTTCACGGCGAAATCCACGGCGCGGGCGGTGAGGGCCATGTATGTTAACGACGGGTTCTGGCAGGCGGAGGAGGTCATACAGGCGCCGTCGGTCACGAACAGATTCGGGACGTCGTGGGCCTGGTTGTGGGCGTTGAGGACGGAGGTCTTCGGGTCGCGGCCCATGCGGGCGGTGCCCATTTCGTGGATGGCGTCGCCGGGGGCGGTGACGGCGATGTCGTCGTACGCGGTGATGTCCTCCACGCCGGCGGCCTCGAGCATCTCCACCGCCGATGCCTGCATATCCTTACGCATCGCCAGCTCGTTGGCGCCGTACGCGGCGCTCGTGTGGAGGATCGGGACGCCCCACTGATCCGTCTGCTCGGGGTCGAGATAGATGCGGTTGTCGAACTCGGGCAACATCTCGCCGAACCCGTTCACGCTCATCGACCACGGCCCGGGGTCGCGGAGGCTCACTTTGAGCGCCTCGCCGATGCCCCGTTGCCGGCCGCCCCGGCCCCACGACGCCCGGCCGGCGCCACCCGAGTAGTGGAAGCCACGGATGTAGTCGGCCTGCATGGTCTCCGGACTCACGTTCCGGAACCGGGGGATGTACGTGGCGGACGGACGGTTGCCCATGTAATACCGGTCCTCGAACCCGGGCATCGTGCCCCGGGCGCCGACGCGGAAGTGGTGATCCATCAAATAATGCCCCAGCACCCCGCTCGAGTTCGCGAGGCCGTTCGGGAAACGCGGGGAGGTCGAGTTCAGCAGGATCTGGGTGCTCGCCAGCGCCGAAGCACACAGGAACACCAACTTGCCATAATACTCGATCGTCTCCTTCGTCATGGTATCCACCACGCGGACGCCAACGGCGCGGTCTTTTGCCTCGTCGTAGATGACGCTGTGGACGACGGAAAACGGACGGAGTGTCATCTTGCCCGTCGCGGCGGCGGCCGGCAAGGTCACCCCCTGGCTGCTGAAGTACGAGCCGGTCGAACAGCCGCGCATACACGGGCCGCAATAATGGCAGGCTGCGCGGCCGTTAAGCGCCTCGGTGAGGATGGCCATCGGGAAGATGGTCATCGTCCGACCCGGGAAGGCCTCTTCGATGCGCTTGCGGACGTGTTTCTCGACGGCGTTCATCTCCATCGGCTTCTGGAAGATGCCATCGGGGATAGCCGGGCTGTTCATCGGCTCGCCGTTGACGCCGATGTAGCGCTCGACATAATCGTACCAGGGCTGAATGTCCTTGTACCGAATCGGCCAGTCGATCCCGTGGCCGTCCTTCAACGGCGCCTCGAAATCCAATTCACTCCACCGCGGCACCCCGCGGCCCCAGATGAGCGAGCGGCCGCCGACCTGGTCGCCACGCACCCAGATAAACGGCTGGTCCTCGACATACGGCTGCTCGGAGTCCTTCGCGAAGAAGTGCTTTGTCTCCTCGCTGATGACGCGGGCGCGGTTCTGGATCGGGTAGGTGTTCTGGAGTTCGGCCGGCGTCATCCGCCCCCGGTTCGGCAACTCCCACGCGGCTTTATGCTCCGTGATGTAGTCCTTGCCGTGCTCCACATTTCGCCCGCGATCCAGGACGAGGGTGTTGAGCCCTTTTTCGGTCAATTCCTTCGCCGCCCACCCGCCGGACACCCCGGTGCCGACGACGATCGCGTCGTATTCCTGCCGTACTTGTATCGATGCCATGTGTGCCTCGTTGGCCTCTCGTTAATTGTCATCCCGCACTTGATGCGGGATCCAGACGGATTGCAATTCGTCGTCCGGGCGCTGCAATCCCTCGCCGGGTGTCGGGTTACGGCCTACGGCCTAACCCGACCTACGGGTCGCGCACTATTTAATGTGCAATGGGTAACATGTAATCATTCCTACGCCCAGGCGCGTTCGACCTCCGAGACCGAAATATCCCCCCGGTAACTCCCCATCGGGTTGACGCGAAGTTCCTGCGTGGCGCCCAATTCGGAGGTGTAAAAGCCCGAAAGCGTCAGTTCTTTGAGCGTCGCGATAAACGGTCGGCCCTCGGCGGCGCGGTGCATCTGGAAGGCCGTCCGGTCAGCCTCGGTCATCGCCGCGAGGTCGGGGAAGGCCTCGGCGTCCATCGCATCGAGGCGCGCGAACTGTTCGTCGGCGGATGTATCCAGGAAACCCTCAGCGTCCAGCGACGCCAGCCCCTCGAAGAAGCGCGCCCGATCCGCCTCGGCGTAAAAATCCGTCATCATCATATCGATGAACTCCGTCACGCCGGCGTCATTCGCCCCTGGCGTATCGGTGCGGGGGAGGATGTGCTCGGTGAGCACATCCAACAGGGATTTCTGCTCCTTCGTGAGGGTGCGCATGCCGGCACCGGGGCCCGGGGCCTGGCAGCCGCTCAGCAGGCCGGCCAGCGTCGGGCCGGACAGGGTGAAGCCGAGCACGGCGGTGATGCGTTGGATCGCGGCTCTCCGGTCGATCATGGCGGATGGTCGGGTTGATGGTGTCGATGGGGTGTTGCACAAACTAACGCCCTCCGCCCCGATCCGCCACTTTTTTTTAATTCTCTTTCCAGCACCGGAAACTCTTATCGTATATCTACGATTAACGATTAAAACACCTGACCATGGCACACTCCAAGAGCGATCAGTTTCCGGCCGGCGACATCCAGCTGGCCGAATGGGCGAAGGCCCTGGCGCACCCGGCCCGGGTGGCGGTGCTGAAGGTACTGGCGGAGCGGAAGTCCTGCATCTGCGGCGAGATTGTCGACGTCCTGCCGCTGGCCCAGGCGACCGTTTCCCAGCACCTGAAGGCGCTCAAGGACGCCGGCCTCGTCCAGGGGACGATCGACGGGCCGCGGTCGTGTTACTGCCTCAACACCGAAGCACTCCAGCGCGCCCGCGAAGCGATGGGCGCCTTTTTCGATCATCTAGACCAGGCATCCTCATGTTGTTAAGCGAAACCCAATCCCCAAAAACAAAGTCCCCAGAAGAACTCCGCGCCGCCGTGCGCACCACCTACGCCGGCATCGTCGCCAGCACCGAAGCCAAAGGCTGCGGCTGCGGATGTAGCACCACCGAGACGGTCTCGTTTGTGGGCGATTCCTACGAAGACGTCGCCGGTTACGAACCCGCGGCCGACCTCAAGCTCGGCTGCGGCGTCCCGACCCACCTGGCCGACATCCGGCCGGGCGATACGGTGCTGGACCTCGGCTCCGGCGCCGGCATCGACGCCTTTATCGCCCGCTCGATCGTAGGCGACGAAGGGACGGTGATCGGGGTGGATATGACGCCCGAAATGGTGGCCCGCGCCCGCGCCAACGCCGAAAAACTCGGCTACCGAAACGTGCGGTTTTTGCTGGGTGAGATCGAGGCTCTGCCCGTAAAGGAGGCCTCGGTGGACGTAGTGATCAGCAACTGCGTCCTCAACCTGGTGCCCGACAAAGCCGAGGCGTTCGCCGAGATGTTTCGGGTGATCCGGCCTGGCGGGCACTTCTGCGTGTCCGATATTGTCGTCCGGGGAACGCTGCCGGCTTCCGTTCGTCAATCCGCTGAAGCCTACGCCGGCTGTGTGGCCGGGGCGCAGGAAATGGACATCTATCTCGACCTGTTGCGCGCACAGGGGTTTGTGGATGTGACCGTCCTCGAAGAGCGGCCGATCGCGGTGCCGGACGACCTGCTCCGCTCCGCCCCCCGCGCCGATGTGGACGCCTTCCACGCCGGCGGTGGCTCGATCGTCAGCATCACGGTGACGGGCAAACGCACGATTTAAGGATTCAGGGTGTCTCGTAAACAAGAAATCAGTCGTCATCCCGAGCCCATGCGAGGGACCTTCGCAGAGACGCCCCGGTGGGGCGTCTCTGCGTGGTTTCTGTTTTTCCGGACTCTGTTGGGACATCGTGCGAGTCAACAGACGCTCCACAGGAGCGTCTCTACGGGGGGTACCGGGGGGGCTACGGGGGGGGTACTGTTTTTCCTCACCCTCCTGCTCACCGGGATGGGCGGAGGCGATCCGTCGTCCCGGGCGTTTGGGGAGGAGGATGGCCCCTGGGCCGGCCAGATCGTTTTCCCGGCATCGACCCACCTGTTTCTGTTGTCCCCGGCCACCGCCGCGGGCCGGCCGGCGGCATTGGCGTTGTCCGTCGAGCAGGTCCTGCCCCCGATGCCGCTTCGGCAGGCCGCGATAGCCGGCGGACGGGTGACGTTCACGCTCACCTGGCTGGAAACCGAATATCGATTCGAGGGCGTCGTCGATGGGACGCGGATGACCGGGCGGGTGGAGGCGCTGGTGCCCAACCGCCTGCTGAGGGTGTCGCTGGGCAACCGGGTGGTCGTGCGGGGGACGTGGGAGGCGGACCGGCTCGACAC
>JBGSPJ010000710.1:0-4008 GCA_041738655.1 Rhodothermales bacterium
TCGAAACTCATTGGAATGGTAAGCGATCGAGGATACCAATTCAAGGGTCCTATGCGTCAGCGTTTAATTCGCCGCGGCCCGAAGGTTAAACAGCGGGATGGCCACGCGAAACCGTTCGCCGCTGGCGCGTTCCATCAGGTAAGTGCCTTCCATGGTGCCCTCGAAGGCCGCGAGGACGCAGAAGCTGTTGTATTCGTGGACGCTGCCGGGGCCGATGGTGGGCTGCTCGCCGACGACGCCCTCGCCTTCCACCTCCTGAACGTGTCCGCTGGCTTCGCGGATAAACCAGTGCCGGCGCAGCAGCTGCACGTCTTCGAGCGAGTGGTTTTCGATCCGGATGAAGTAGGCGAAGACGAATCGCTTGGAAATGAAATCGGATTCGCGGTCCAGATAAACCGGCCGGACGGTGATCGCGATGCCTTCGGTGGTGGCCCGGTATGGGGTCATGGCGCAGCGGTGGCGAGCCTGGAGGACGGGGGGCGCCAGACGGCGCCGGATGCGCTACTCAACGTCCGCCCGATTCGCTTTGTTCTCGATGCCTTCCGGGTTCGGAACCGGCATTTTGAAGCTTGGATGCAGATTCGCAGATTTTCTCTGCCTCCAGTACCAATTCGTTTGCCGCTTACGTACTCTACGGGACGACTGAAACGCAGGAGTTCCCGTGCGTTCGTTCAACCATTCGTATCGCGCATATGAGCGTCTCTTCTCCCGAGAAAACCGTCGAGTCGCTGTCCGAAGCCACTATCCTCTTCGCCGGCGACTCCGGCGACGGGATGCAGCTCACCGGTTCGCAGTTCACCCTCGCCACGGCCTTCGCCCAGAACGACCTGGCCACCCTGCCCGACTTCCCCGCCGAGATTCGCGCCCCGGTCGGCACGACCTACGGGGTCAGCGGCTTCCAGCTCCACTTCGGCTCCGTGAGCATCCGCACCCCCGGTGACGAGGTGGATCTGCTCGTGGCCATGAATCCGGCAGCGCTTTCGGTCAACATCGGGCGCGTGCGCCCGGGTGGGAGCGTGATCGTCAACAGCGAGTCGTTCACGGCGCGCGACCTGGACCTCGCCGGCCTCAAGGAAAACCCGCTGGAGAACGGCTCGCTCGAGCCCTATCATCTGATCCAGGTGCCGCTGACGACGCTGACGCGGGAGACGCTGAAGGACTCCGGCCTGAACACGAAGGAGATCGATCGCTCGAAGAATATGTTCGCGCTCGGTCTCAGCCTCTGGATCTACTCGCGCCCCATGGAGCCGGCGATCGACTGGATCAACAAGAAGTTCAGCAAGAAGCCGCAGATCCTCGAGGCGAACCTCAACCTCCTCAAAAAAGGCTACCACTACGGCGAGACTACGGAGGAATTCGCCGTCCGTTACGAGGTGAGCCCCGCCAGCCTGAAGCCGGGCCGCTACCGCGCCATCATGGGCGCCGAGGCGCTGGCCCTGGGCCTCGTCGCGGCCAGTCAGAAGAGCGGACTGCCCATCTTCTACGGCGCCTACCCGATCACGCCGGCGTCGGACATGCTGCACGAGCTCAGCCGCTTCAAGAACCTCGGGATCATGACCTTCCAGGCGGAAGATGAAATCGCCGCTGCCTGCGCCACCATCGGCGCGAGCTTTGGCGGGGTGCTGGGCATCACCGCCAGCAGCGGACCCGGCATCGCCCTCAAGGGCGAAGCCATGGGCCTCGCCGTGATGACCGAGCTGCCGATGGTCGTGATCGACGTACAGCGCGGCGGCCCGTCGACGGGCCTGCCGACCAAAACGGAACAGAGCGACCTCCTCATGGCCATGTACGGCCGCAACGGCGAGGCCCCGCTGCCGATCGTGGCGGCCAGCACGCCGGGCGACTGCTTCTACATGGCCTTCGAGGCCTGCCGGATCGCGATCACGTACCGGACGCCGGTCATGCTCCTGTCCGATGGCTACCTCGCCAACGGCTCGGCCCCCTGGCTCATCCCGGATGTGTCGACACTGCCGGCGATCGACCCGGGCTTTATCGAGAAACCCAACCAGACGGTCGACGGAGAGGACGTCTTCATGCCGTACCTCCGCAACGCGGAGACGCTGGCCCGCCCGTGGGCACGCCCCGGCACGGCCGGCCTGGAGCATCGCCTTGGCGGCCTCGAAAAGCAGAACGTGACGGGCAACGTCTCCTACGACCCCGCGAACCACGAGTTCATGGTGAAGCTGCGGCAGGAGAAGGTGGACCGCATTGCCCGCGATATCCCCCCGACCACCGTGTACGGGCAGGATTCGGGTGATGTGCTCATCGTTGGCTGGGGCTCCACGCGCGGCTCGATCGAACTGGCCGTGGACCGCGCCCGGGCGAAGGGGCAGTCTGTGGGCAGCATCCACATTCGCCATCTCAACCCCTTGCCAGCCGACCTGCCGGCGATCTTCGCCCGCTTCAAGCACCTCGTGGTACCCGAGATGAATAACGGTCAGCTGGTCCGCATCCTCCGCGACAAGTACCTGCTTCCGTTCATCGGCCTCAACAAGATCAAAGGGTCGCCCTTCAAGGCATCCGAGATCAACGCCCGCGTCGATGAAGTCCTGAGCTGAACGGAGAACGCCGGCTCGTTACGAATTGTCAGTTCGCATGACCATGCACGATAACCAAGATTCCAAGGAACCCCGCAAGCCCACGCTGCCGCCCGTCGGCGCCAAACCCACGCTGCCTCCGGCCGCCCGGAAACCGGGCCTGCCCCCGGGCGCAGGTAAGCCGGCCCCGGCCGGACCTCCCGCCCCCGGTTTCACCGGCGATGGCGGAGACGGCGCGTCAGTGCTTACGCGGAAGGATTTCGAGACGGACCAGGATGTCCGCTGGTGCCCGGGTTGCGGCGACTACGCCATCCTCGCCACCGTCCAGCGCCTGATGCCCGAACTCGGCGTCCCGAAGGAAAAGATCGTCTTCATCAGCGGGATCGGCTGCTCGAGCCGCTTCCCGTACTACATGAATACGTATGGGATGCACTCGATCCACGGCCGCGCGCCGGCGGTCGCCACGGGGCTCAAGACCAGCCGGCCCGACCTCGACGTGTGGATCGTCACCGGCGACGGCGATGCGCTCTCGATCGGTGGCAACCACCTGATCCACATTCTGCGGCGGAACGTCAACGTCCAGCTCCTGCTCTTCAACAACCAGATCTACGGCCTCACGAAGGGGCAGTACAGCCCGACCTCCGAGCAGGGCAAGGTCACAAAGAGCACGCCCTTCGGTTCGATCGACCACCCGTTCAACCCGGTGGCCGTGGCGCTCGGTGCGGATTCGACATTTGTCGCCCGCACGATGGACCGCGATCCGAACCACATGAAGGAGATCCTCAAACGCGCCCACGAACACCGTGGCGCGTCGTTCTGCGAGATCTATCAGAACTGCAACATCTTCAACGACGGCGCCTTCTTCGCCTTCACCGAAAAGTCCACCAAGCCGGCCCGCGCGCTCTTCCTCGAAAACGGAAAGCCGATGACGTTCAACAACGGCAAACAGGGGATCCGGCTCGATGGCTTCCGCACTGAAGTGATCGACCTGGAAGGCGGTGCCTGGTCCACGGCAGACTGCCTGGTGTACGACGAAACCAGCCGCGAACTCGCCGGCATCGCCGGGCAAATGTTCTGGCAACCCGATATGCCGCGGCCCTTCGGTGTCTTTTACAAGGAGAACCGCCCCACGTACGAGGAGATGCTCCACCAGCAAATCGCCGATATCGTCGAAAAACGAGGCAAGGGCACGCTCGAAGCGCTGCTCAACGCCGGGGATACGTGGGAGGTGAAGTAGCAGGGACGTTAAACGTTTAACGTTTGAACGTTCAACGTTTAACGTCCCAATCCCCATCCCTTTTTATTCCGCCACCAGCTTCACCTCCGTCAGGTTCATCAGCGGGTCGATGTCGCGGGCGGTGTCGTTCTTGAACACCAGGTAGAGGTCGTGCACGCCCGTCGTAGGCTGGATGGCGATCTGGACGCCCTGGGGGGCTTGCGGGCGACGGGCCTGGGCGGCCGCGGCCTGAGT
>JBGSPJ010000002.1:0-3874 GCA_041738655.1 Rhodothermales bacterium
CACCCATCGCAGGCTCCCGCTGACCCGCGTCCACGGCGTACCGATGACGCAACCCGGACGCTGGGGCGAGGCGCTCGCGCGCGTCCACTGCGCCGGCTGCCACCTCTACCCGGAGCCTGCGCTGCTGAGCGCCTGGAGTTGGAGCAATGTCCTGCCCGACATGGGCGGCCGGCTCGGGATCTATACCGGCATCGCGCGCGACACGCTGTTGCGGATGATCGACTGGGCCGGCGTCGACCCCGCCACCCTGTATCCCGCCGAGCCCCGCCTCTCGCGCGCCGAGTGGGACTCCCTGGTCGCGTTCTACCGCCGCGAGGCGCCCGACACCCTCGTCTCGCCGCCGCGAGACCGGCCGATTGCTGTCGGCCTGCCGGCACCGTTCACGCTGCGTATCCCCGAGTACCGCTTCGACAATCCGTTCACCATCCTCACCCGCATCCAGACCGACCCGGCGCTGTTCTACATCGGCAACTACGGCCGGCCCAATAGCACCCTCATGGTCATCAACGGGAGCGGGCAGGTGCTGTTCGACTGGAAGATCGACGGTGCGCCGGTGGATGTCCACTGGGACGGCGCCCGCCTGTATGTACTGCTCGTCGGCCTCGGCCCCGAGCCGACCGAGGCGGCCCTGGGGTCGGTTTATGCCCTGACGGGGCCGACGCGGCCGCCCGTGCCGATCCTCGAACGCCTCAAGCGGCCGGTGGATATGGCCGTGGGCGATCTGACTGGAGATGGGCTGGATGATTTTGTGATCGCCGAGTTCGGCCACCAGGTCGGCGCGCTCGTGTGGTATGAGTCGATGCCCGAGGGGCCGATGGAGCGGCACGTCCTGAGCCCGCAACCCGGCGCGGCCCATGTCGAGATCGCGGACATCAACCGCGACGGCCTGATGGACATCGTCGCCCTCATGGCGCAGGGGGATGAGGGGATCGACGTTTACCGCAACGCCGGCGGCGGCCGGTTCGAGGCCTCCCGCGTGCTGCGCTTCCCCCCGGTCTACGGCTCCAACAGCTTCCAGCTGGCCGACTTCAACGCCGACGGCCGCACCGACATCCTGTACGTCAACGGCGACAACGCCGACGCCACCCACGTCCCCAAACCCTACCACGGACTCCGACTCTTCCTGGCGGATTCCCGGGGCGGCTACCAGGAGCGCTGGTTCTTCCCGATGCACGGCGCCATCGCCGCTCGCGCCGGCGACTTCGACGGCGACGGCGACATAGACATCGCCGCGATTTCGGCGTTTCCCGACTATGTCACCGCGCCCCACGAGAGTTTCATCTACCTCCGCAACGCCGGCGACCTCGCCTTCGAGCCCTTCACCTTCGAGGACGCCCAGCGCGGCCGCTGGCTGACGATGGACGCCGGCGACCTCGACGGCGACGGGGACACCGACCTCATCCTCGGCTCCAACATCGGCTTCGCCCCGGAAGGCGACACCACCGGCCTCTTCGCCCGCTGGCAACAGGAAGCGCCCTCGTTCTTGATGATCGAACACACGGGGCAGAAGGTGGGGGAATAAAAGGGGATCAACTACGTAAGGTCCGAAAACCGCATCTCGTTTCAGGTTCGCGAAGAACCAATCCATTATCGTTAAAATCTGCCGAATCGCTATCTTGCCGGCGAACCTACCCGTCGGCCGCCATGCCCGCATTCGCTGTCCTGTTCTTACTGCTTGCCCTTTCCATGTATTCCGGTTGCGCCTCGCCCGAAACAGCCCCCGACCCCGCCTCCCGCATCGACGCCCTGTTTGCCGATTACGACCGACCGGATGCTCCCGGCGCCTCGGTGCTTGTCCTGAAGGATGGCGAAGTCGTGTACAAAAAGGCGTTTGGGATGGCGGACCTGGAGGCTGGCGTTCCGGCCACGCCGGCGACGAACTTCCGGCTCGCCTCCGTCACCAAACAATTCACGGCGATGGCCGTGTTGGTGCTGGTGGATGAAGGCCGGCTCGCGCTCGACGCCCGGCTGACGGACCTCTTCCCGGATTTCCCCGCCTACGGCCAGGCCATCGCGGTGCGGCACCTCCTCACGCACACCTCGGGGTTGATCGATTACGAAGACCTGATTCCGGACACCACGACCATCCCCGTCAAGGACCACGACGTCCTGACGTCGATGAGGGGGCAGGACAGCACGTATTTTGAGCCGGGATCACAATTCCGCTACAGCAACTCCGCCTATGCCGTGCTGGCGATGGTTGTGGAGCGGGTGTCCGGGCAGTCGTTTGCCGCCTTTCTGGCGGATCGAATATTCGAGCCACTGGGCATGGCCGGCACTGTGGCGTTTGAAGATGGGCTATCGACCGTTCCGAAGCGCGCCTTTGGGTACGCCGGCGACGAGGGCCGCTTCACCCGCAACGACCAGAGCCTCACCAGCGCCGTACTGGGCGACGGCGGGGTGTACAGTTCGGTGGAGGATCTGCTACTCTGGTACCGCGCGCTCGACGAAGGCCGATTGCTAAGCGCTCCGTTGATGGCGGAGGTGTTCACGCCGGCGGAAAACACCCGGCACGACGGCGCCGGCTACGGGTTCGGGTGGTTCGTGGGCGAATACGCCGGCCGGCCCTCCGTGTGGCACGCCGGCAGTACCGTCGGCTTCCGGAACGCCGTCGAGCGCTTAACCGACGACGGGTTGACCGTCATCGTCCTCACCAATCGGGACACCGAAGTGCACGGCCTGCTCCGACGGGTCGCCGATCTTTATCTGGAGCGTGATTGAACATGCGACCGATCAGAACGGGTAACAAAATTCCGAAACGACCAAAGAAGGCAGTTTGTCATCCCGGGCCCCGACCCGGGATCCAGCCGAATGAGCCATTGTTCCGGACTGCTTCGTAAGTCGCTTCGCTCGTTTCTGGATCAGGTTCGGGATGACGGCGTCGTGGTAATTGGCGTTTTGTTAACAGCCCTGATCCGACTGATTGACAACCGCTCTCCTGCAACCGACGGCTGACACAGGGGTGTCACCAGGGTAATGTAGATTGTCCGACCACTGTTGACGATCCAAAGATTTTCGAACTCAAACCCGGTTTAACGCGCCGTTATGACAAACCCCGTTGAAGCGCTGCTGGAGTGGTACGATCACATCCAGCAGGACCATCGCGCCGAAATCGCCGCCCATATCTTTTCTCGGTTGCCGAACCTGGAATACGAGATCAAGGAAGAGGTGGTGGAGAGTGACTTTCGGATCTGGCTCACCGAGGAGACCAAGACCGAGCGTATCATCGGCCAATTGCTGACCGTCCGCGCCCTGGTGGGATATCTGATGGAAGTGCGCGGCAATCCAATGTCCTGGAATTTTTCGATGGACGCGTTCCTGGGCGTGCTCAACGATGATGAGGAGAACGAAGGGTCGAAGGGCTACGCGCGCGACCGGCTCCTGGAGATCCCCAGGCAGAAATCCGAATGGCTGGAGACGGCCGTGACGTGGCGGAAGTTGAACCGGCAGGTGTTGTCGGACAAGGCGTTACACGACTGGGAGCGGCTCAATCTGATGCAAGAGTCCATCTAAAACCGACACCCGAGGCATGAGATATCCCCTCCTGATTATTCTGATGATCGCTGTCCTGGGCTCGTCTTGCGCGCCGGCAAGCGATACGCCCAAAGCGAATACAGGGCCGCCGGTCATGGACCTGTTTCTGCTCATCGGTCAGTCCAACATGGCCGGCCGGGGCTCGGTGGATTCGGTGGACATCCGCCCCGATCCGCGGGTGCTCGCGTTGAGCAAGACGATGGAATGGGCGCCGGCGATCGACCCGATCCACTTCGATAAACCCATCGCGGGCGTTGGTCCGGGGCGAGCCTTTGGGCTCGCTGTCGCCGATCGGTTGCCGTCGGGCGCCGTCGTGGGGCTCATCCCGGCCGCCGTGGGC
>JBGSPJ010000016.1:0-23244 GCA_041738655.1 Rhodothermales bacterium
CCGGCCAGATTATCGGCGACGGACCGCTGGCCCAGGTGGTGTTCACGAACGAGACGGAGCCTGTGCGGGACTACCGCGCCACCCGCCGGGGCGACTCGGCCCGCAGCCGCGCCACGATGCTGGGACTGTTTGAGCGCGGCATTTTCCTGAACCCGATGGGGACGAAGCTTTATCTTTCCATCGCGCACGACGAGGGGGTCTGCGACGCGTTTCTCGATCGGTTTGACGAGACGGTCGGGGCGTTGATGCGTTGAACGTTGAGGCGTTGAACGTTTTTACGCCCGATGCGCCGGGTAACCCGGATGGGTGGGGTGTTTTGCCTTTTCCATTTTGCCTTACTCGCCGGGTTACGCGCCGATGACCCGGATGGGGGGTGTTGCACGGATGATCATCTGTGGCGGATCATCGGCGCTAACCCGGCCTACGGGTTTTCGATTTTTCCTTTTTAATTTTTCCTTTTTCATTTTGCCTTTTGCACTACTCGATATCGCCAACGCCACCGTCTATCGCGGCCGCAACCGGGTGTTTGATGGGTTGAGCCTGCGCATCGACGCCGGCGTGAACGCCGCCATCCTCGGGCCGAACGGGGCGGGGAAATCGACGCTCCTCAAGCTCCTCTGCCGGGAGATCCACGCGGTGTATGCCGAGGACTGCCATGTGCGGGTGTTGGGGAAGGATCGCTGGAACGTGTGGGAGCTGCGGGGGCTACTGGGGGTGGTTTCTAACGATCTGCAGCTGGACTACACCGGGCACGCCCGGGGCGAACAGATCGTGCTTTCGGGGTTCTACGCCAGCATCGACACCTGGCCGCACCAGACCTTCACCCCCGAGCAGCAGGAGGCCGCCCGTCGCATCATGGAGGAGCTGGGCATCAGCCATCTGGGCCGCCGGCCCTTCGCCGCCATGTCCACCGGCGAGCAGCGGCGGTTTCTGCTGGCCCGGGCGCTCGTCTACAATCCCCAGACGCTCATCCTGGACGAGCCCACCAGCGGGCTGGACCTCAGCGCCTGCTTCCAGTATCTACAGACCATCCGTGCCCTCATGCACGCCGGCCGCACCATCGTCCTCGTCACCCATCACATCCACGAAATCCCCCCCGAGATCGACGACGTGATCCTCATAAAAGCCGGCGCCGTCTTCGCCCGCGGCCCCAAAGCCGACATCCTCACCGGCCCCACCCTCAGCGCCCTGTACGAAACCCAAGTGACCCTGCTTGAGGCAAACGGGTATTATCAGGCCGTACCCGGGGGAAGTGAAAAGTGAAAAGTGAAAAATCAAACCCCGTAGGCCGGGTTAGCGCCGATGATCCGCCACAAACGATCATCAAGGCAAAACCCTCATCCGGTTCATCGGCGCGTAACCCGGCGCCGGCTTCGTAAGGCAAAAGGCAAAGTGAAAAGTGAAAAATCGTGTGGCCGCGGGTAAACGTCACGCACCCATCATCCCATCGGACCGAACAACATACGATCAGCCGTCTATGGATCCCCAATCAAGTTGGGGATGACGAAGACGATGGGGATTGCCGCCAAATTCACTCATTTGAACGGCCTCAACTCTTGATTCGCGTTAATCACTATTCGATAATCGTAATCTGCCGGCTGAGGCTGGTTTCGTCGGCGGTGAGGCGGTAGACGTAGGAGCCGGCGGCGAGCCGGCCGGTGTCGAAGGTAGCGACGTAGTGCCCCGGAATGTGGGTACGGTCCACCAGCGTGGCAATATGCTGGCCGAGGAGGTCGAATAGCTCCAGACGGACGGAGGCCGTTTCGGGGACCTGGTAACGAATGGTGGCCGTACCGGCCGTAGGGTTGGGGAAGTTCTGGTCGAGCGAAAAGGCTGCCGGCACGAGCGGACCCGGCTCGCGAGCGACGTCAGTAAACTTCTGGATGACAAAGCGATCCATCGGCGTCCCGAATTCGTCGGTCGCCGACACCGTCAGTTCGTCGTCATCGACATCCACGCGTGTGAAGTGGTGTTTGCCGCTGGAGAAGGTGACGTGTTCGTAGTCGATGAAATAGTCATCCAGCGCCCCGCCGCCGCCGCCGGAGACGAGGTAGTGGACGTGTTCTTTTTCGCCGCGCTCGTAGCTGTGGGTGTGGCCGTTCATCACCATATCCACGTCGTACTGCTCGAAGAGCGGCACCAGGTGGTTCTGGACGCCGGCTTCGCCGTAGTAGTTCGTCCAGTATTCGGTATAGGGTGGGTGGTGGGCGTAGACGAAGGTCCACATCGCCTCCTTACGCGGGTCGGATTCCAACTGGTCGACCAGGAATTCGTACTGCGGGGACCCGGGCGTGTAGTCGCCGTTGGTGTCTAGCGCGATAAAAAATGCATTGGCCCAGCGGAACGAGTAGTAGCGCTCCGTGCTGTCCGGGTTGTTGTGGGGGAGGTAGAAATCGTCGATGTAGACGTCGCCGTTGTCGGTGATGACGTCGTGGTTGCCGAGTGTCGTAAAGATATTGACGTTTTTGATGATCGGCCCGTAGGGCTTGAAGTAGATGTTGTCGTAGTAGTCGCCGATGCCCTGGTGGACGTCGCCGACATGGACGACGAAGTCGACCTCCGCGGCGTTCATGCTGGCCCGCATCTGGGCGCTGACGCGATACTGCGACGGGGTATCGACGCCGCTATCGCCGAGGACCAGGAAGGAGAACTGCGATTCGTGGCCGGCGCGGGCGGTACGGGTTATTTCCTCGTCGCGTACTTCATCGTCCTCGTTATACACCGCGTAGTAATAGCGCTCGCCGGGTTCCAGCCCGGTCACGCGGACGTGGTGCTTCTGGGTGGCGTCCGCCTCGGCGGCCGTGAAACGGAGGAGATCCTTTTCGGTGTCGTAGCGGACCTCGCCGGCGTAGGCTTCCAGCGTGCGCCAGGCCACTTCGAAGGAGGTGTGCGTGGTGTTCTGGATGTAGGGCGCCCGGAATTCACGGACCGGATAGGAGACTGTTGTCTGCCCGGGGCCCTCGTAGACGAGGCGTTCGGCCGTGACCGCGACGCTGTCGTAATAAGCGCCGCTGTTGGCGTAAGAGAGCATCCCGATTTTGCCTGCGGCGTACGTGGTGTCAATCGCGACGAGGATGCGGTCTCCGTTGAGGTAGGCGACGATGGAGTCTCCGCGGACGTCGGCCGTGAGCGAGAAGAAGCCGGAGGGATAGGCCTGGGAGACCTTGTTCTCCGCCAGGATGTACGGTTCGCCGTCGACGAACTTCTGGAGGCGCTGGAGGGGGGTGTTGACCGGGACGCCGGCGCTGTCGCGGCCGGACCACGCCGGGTCGTTCATGAGCAACAGGCGGTAGTAGTTGCGCGCGTCCTGGTAGCGGAAGATGAGGCCGATGCCGTCGTTGTCGGCCGAGCGGGCCAGGGCGTTCAAGCTGTAGTCCTCCCAGTCTGGATTTCCAGCCGTGATCTGGGTGCCCAGGTGGTATTTTGTCTCCAGTTCGACGGTGCCATAGGACCAGATATTTGAAGTCTGCACCAGAACGCCGTTCTCCACGATCCACCGACTCGGGCCGCTCTGTGGCTCGGGGTCGTTCGCGATCGTCCAGCCGGCAATGTTGCCATCGTCGAAGCCATCGAAGAAAGGAAGCGACTGCGCGCCGGCGGGGTATGAAAAAAAGAGGCAAAAGAAGAAAGCGATTCCGATCTTCTGCAGCGTGAAGCGATGAGCGATGGGCATGGAGTAGGTATTCTCAACACAAAAGGCATCCAGGAGCCTGAATGAGCCGCCCCGGCCGTCAGGCGGCGGCGCACGAACGACCAATATAGCACATGAATCTGGTTCAACTGTCGCAGCGCATCCGCGTTCTGCGAACACTTCGCGGATATACGCTCGAACAGGTCTCCGAACTAACCGGATTGACGCGAGGGGTGCTTTCGAAGGTGGAGAATTTTCGGGTAACCCCTTCGATCTCGACGCTGGCCAAGATCGCCGACGCCCTCGGCGTCACGATGTCCGAACTCTTCGAGGGGCTGGATGCCCGCCCGGAGATGATCATCGTGCGAAAGGACGAGCGGCAGGTGGTGGAGCGCGACCGTCCCGATTCCAACATCGTCTACCACGCGCTCGCCCATAAACGGCCCAATAAGGTCATGGAGCCGTTTCTGCTGGAGGTGCCTCCAGGCGAGGCGCGCCGGCAAAAACTCGCCCATGAAGGCGAAGAATTTCTGATGGTGCTCGAAGGCACGGTGGATTATGAATACGGGGAGCAGCGCTTCCGGCTCGAGGCCGGCGACTGCCTCTACGAGGACGGGACCACCGAACATACCCTAAATAACCCCACCGACCAGGTCGCCCGGGTGCTCTGTATCTATGGGAATGTGTGACGGGTTTCGGATTAAGGTTCGAGGTTCAGGGTTCAATGGCCTCATTAAACCTTAAACATAGAACCTTGAACCCGCCCCGCGCTGTTGCATGAAAGGAAACAAATTCATAATCTGAGAAACATGTGGCCACGCTACGTGGTGGGAGGCGACCGGGTGTTCTGGTCTGGGCGAGTGGTGTGATTGATAACGCTGGCATAATAGGTTCCTCGATCGGGCGCGCGATATTCTGTCGCGTTCGAGAGGGGCCGGTTTTGCGGCGAACGCCTTGCGTATTCGAGTTCACTCAAACACTCTTGTGAGTCGGTCTAAGCGATTATACTACCCCTTTTCTACCCCATTACTACCCCTTTTTACTGCGTAAACGCATACCGAGCATGGTCTCGTACCGTCCTTTTATTCTTTGCATGATGACGTTCGTCGTCATGTTCGTCCTGGTGCCGACCGTACAGGCACAGTCTACCGGAAAGATCTCAGGGCAGGTGCTTGATGCCGTCAGCGGCGAGTCGTTGCCGGGCGTGAACGTGTTTCTGGAGGAGAATACCTACCTCGGGACCGTCACCGACGCGGACGGCAAGTACTTTCTGTTGAGCGTCCCGCCTGGTACATACACTCTCGTCATGTCCTTCGTGGGTTTCTCGACGTTGAAGACGGCGGAGGTGCAGGTGTTTTCCGGGCGGACGACGACGGTGGACGGGCGCCTCGCCGAGGAGGTGTTCCAGGGCGAGGAGATCGTCGTGAGCGCGGATCGGCCGATCGTGATACGGGACCGGACGACGACGGTGTCGTTTGTCTCCCGCGAGACCATCGAGAGCCTGCCGGTTACCGAGGTGAGCGATCTGGTCCGGTTTCAGCCGGGGGTCGTGACCAACGCGGACGGCGGATTCAACTTCCGCGGCGGCCGGCAGCGCGAGACGGCGTATATCGTGGACGGCATCCCCGTGCAGGACGTATTTAACCAGGGCGGCGGCAACACGGTCGACCTCGAAGTCCAGTCCATCCAGGAACTGCAGGTCTTCACCGGCACGTTCGACGCGGAACTGGGCGGCGCTCAGTCGGGCGTCGTCAGCCTCACCACCCGCGATCCGGGACAGAAGCTCGAAGGCAACCTCAAGGTTCAGGGCAGTGGCTTTTTTGCGAACGACAACGGCGTGTTTATCGGCACCGAGACCTTCGACCCCATCGAGAGCAAGGATGTGTCGCTCACGCTCAGTGGGCCGATCATCAAGAAATTCGACCGGCTCGGCTTCTTCCTTACAAGCCGCTACGAGGACCGGGTGGGGCATCTGAAGGGCATCGAGCAATTCCTGCCGGAGGATGGATTCCGTATCGATACCTATCGCCGCTGGTACCGGGATCTGTACCAGCCGGACGATACGCGGCTCATCACGCTGGACACAGCGCGTACGCCGGCCGGCAACTACATTCTCGGCCGCGATGGCAACCCGATCACGTTTGGTTCGGGTGATGGATCGGTGGTGGAAATGGACTGGCGACGTTCGTTCACCTTCAATCCGAAGTTCGTCTTCCGCCCAACATCGCGCTCCTCGCTTACTTTTGGCGGCATCTACAACCAGGCGGAAAGCCAGGGGTACGACAACGACTCGCGCTACGCGCCGGCCGGCCGGGAGCACAGCTACTTCACGTCGTGGACCGGTATCGTCAGCTACAAGCAGGCCATCGGGAATAACAAAGTTATCAACCTGCGCGGCTCGTACAAATTCGGCGAGACCGAACGTCGTGCCTTTGACTCGATCGACGACCCCCGCCTCCAGTTCATCGGCGCGGAGGACGACGTCACCGAGTTTTCGCTCGGCGGCACAAGCAACGGCGAGTTCCGGCGGACGGAGGAACAGATCATCGCCTCGGGCGACTTCACCTGGCAGGTGAACGACCGCAACGAGTTCAAGGCCGGCGCCCAGTTCCGCCAGAACACATTCCTCATCGAGGACCTCGACCGCAGCTGGGTATTCCGCGACGCCACGGATTCGCTGTTTATCAACCTGCCCTACCCCTCCGCCAACAACTTCCCGAACTTCGAGGACTACTTCGACGCCGTCTCCGCCCTGACGCCGGTCCTGGTGCCCGAGCTCGAGCGGTTCGCCGTCAACGACCGGTTCGACCAGTCGCCCATCGAACTCGCCGTCTTCGTACAGGATAAGCTCGAGTTCGACTCGCGCCTCGTCGTCAAGGCCGGCACCCGATTCGAGTATTTCGACGTCCGCGAGCAGCGGCTCATCGACCCACGCACCCCCACCGACCGACTCGGCCGGGCCGACAACTTCACGGACGCGGACGCCAAGTTCTACATCAGCCCGCGTCTGGGTATCTCGTACCCTATCTCCACTCGGGGCGCCTTCCGCGTGGCATACGGGCACTTCGTGCAGATGCCGGCTTACCTGGAGATCTTCAAAAACCCGGTGTTTGATGGGATCAACGTCGGCCGGCTCGAGAACCGGCAGGTGGGCAACCCGGACCTCCAGCCAGAGCGCACCATCAAATACGAAATGGGCCTCCAGCAGCAGCTGACCGATTTTATCGGGGTGGATGTGAACCTGTTCTACTCGAACATCCGCAACCTGCTCGGCACCGAGCTGCTCTCGACGCTCGACAACGTGCAGTATATCCGGACCGTGAACCGGGACTATGGGCTCGTCCGCGGCGGTACGTTCTCGATCGTGACGCGCCCCGTGGGCATGCTGCTCGGCACCTCGTTCGACGTCACCTACTCCGACGCCCGCGGTAGCTCCTCGAACCCCAACGATGTCGCGAACGTCGTCATCGCCGGCCGCTCGGGCGAGATTGGCGAGTTGTTCATCGACCGCCAGATCATCTCGCTGGACTGGGACCAGACGCTCACGGCGAACCTGTCGGCCACCGTCGGCCAGTCCGGCAACTGGAATGTCGGCTTCATCAGCCAGCTCGCCACCGGCCAGCCGTATTCGCCGGCGTTCCTGAATCCGAACCTGGACTTCCCGGACAACGAATTCCTGAACGCCGAGCGGAAGCCGTACCTGTTTACGTTCGACCTCAGCGCCGAGAAACGCATCGATGTCGGCCCGATTTCATACGGTATCCGGCTGCAGGTCGAGAACATCTTTAACCACCTGAACGAGCGGTTCGTGGACGGCATTTCGGGCCGCGCCGGCCAGATCGTTCGCCTACCCGTCGTCCAGGCGGATCGCAACAAGGTCAACGAATTTGTCGGCCTGTTCGATCGTACGCAGGACGACAACAATCCCCACTGGTATTCCACGCCCCGGCTGGTCCGCCTGGCGGTGACGGTAGACTTTTGATCCCTTTGTTTGCCGGACGTACGGGCGCCATGGCGTGTCCCTCTGTCGCGGCATCGTTTCCGACACGCGATGGCGTGTCCGCCGGATGCGCGACGGTACCGACGCAATATGTACGGACACGCCATGGCGTGTCCCTACGCGCATAACGAGGCATTTTGCCATTACCTATTACGCATGAAAACCAACGTTGTAAACCTCGGACTTGTGGTGCTGCTCTGGGGGATCGTCTCAGCCGGCGCTCACGGGCAGTCTAAAAATGCCCTGCGCGAGGAGCGCGTGGCCGTCGACCGCCAGGAAGCCGTCGAGGAGACGATCCAGAAGATGGAGGACGCCGGCAACAAACGCGGCCGGCGCGACGCCACCACGCAGGCGGTGGTCGATCTCTCGCTGCGTAACTTCGTGCGCGGCGGCCTGGCCTCGGGCAACCTCATCCAGGTGCCGTACGTCACGAACGTCAACATCTCGGCCGGCTACTGGGGAGGGACGATCTCTCCGAACCGCATCACCTGGCCCAAGGGCTCAGGCGTCGAGTATGGACACACGATGAGCTTCATCGCGGCCGGCGAGGTACTCAGCGACGCCGGCGACACGCTCCGTATCATCACGGACAGCTACAACCGCAGCGGCGGCGATACCCATCCAAGCGGCAGCCACCGGTTCTTCTTTACAGCCGTTCCAGGGTACTACAACATGCGGGGGGATCCCTCGACGCGGAACCGGCTGAACGACAACGCCGACGACCGCCGGCGGCTCGAAGATGCGGGGTTCTACTTTATCGGAGGCCTGAACGAAGACGCCAATCAGAACGGCGCGCTTGATGATGGGGAGGACCTGAACAACAATGGTCAACTGGATTCCGAGTTGATCAACTTTCTCGAATACACGTCGCAATCCAACCTGCCCGAAACCTGGCCGGCGTTCTGGCCGCCCCAGTCGTACCCGGGCGACGACCGGCAGCCGGGCGACATCCGTCCGGGCGTTCGCGCCGGCCGGTGGAACGGGGCGTTCGGGTCGTTTATTCGGGCCGATCAGGAGTCCTACTACCTCGCGGATGATCGCGACAACGACGAATTTCCCTATTACCCCTTTATCAACCTCGCCACCGGGCTGCCCGACACCCGTAGCTGGGCGGACGGCGGCCGGCGCGGCCTCGGCATCGAGGTGAAAGTCCGCCAGTACCAGTGGGCGAGCATCCTCGCGGAAGACATCTATATCACCACGTTCGACGTGGAAAACGTCTCCCGCAAGGACATCCCCCGGGCGATCATCGCGATGCTCGTGGACTACGACATCGCCGACCAGACGGGCGACAACCAGGCGTTGTTCGACACCGAGGATGACATCACCTACCAGTGGCTCAAGCGGGATCTGGTGATCAACGGGTTTAAAGTGGGATATGCCGGCGTCGGCTTCCTCGAAAGCCCGGGCATCAACAATGATGGCATCGACAACGATGAAGACGGCTTACGCGACGAAAGCCGTGAAAACGGCATCGATGACGATGGCGACTGGCGGCCCTGGGAGGATGTCAGCGGCAACGGAATCTATGATAACGAGGATCTGAACAACAACTTCATCCTGGATCCGGGCGAAGACCTGAACGCGGACGGCGTGCTCACCATCGAGCCCATCAACGACGACACCGGCTCCGACGGCGTCGGCCCCGAAAACGAGGACTATCCCGGCCCCGACCCGGATGGCACGGAAGCCAACGGTTTTGCGGATCCCGGCGAGCCTAACTTCGAGTTCACCGACAACGACGAGATCGACCAGATCGGCCTCACGAACATGGTCATCCGCACGCCGTCGGACTTCGACCGCGACCTCGACGACGACGCGCTCTTCTGGCGCGAATACATCCAGCCGGTCGACGAAACCCAGTTCATCGTCCCCACCGAAACGGCGGACGTGATCTACGTCTACAGCTCGGGCTACTCGACCATCGATCAGGGCCTATCGCAGCGGTTCTCCCTCGCGTTCTTCTGCGGGAACGACTTCCAGGACATGCTCCGCAACAAGCGGACGATGCAGAACATCTACGACGCGGACTACAACTTCGCCCGCCCGCCCCGCACGCCGTTCCTGACCGCCGTGCCCGGCGACAAGAAGGTGACGCTGGTGTGGGACCAGAGCGCCGAGTCCTCCCGCGACCCGATCTACGGGTTCGACTTCGAGCTGTACAAGATCTACCGCTCCACCGACCCCGAATTCAACGACATCAAGACCATCACCGACGCCTTCGGCAACCCGCTCCTCTGGGAGCCGCTGCTGAGCGCGACCGGCAACAAGGTCCAGTTCGACCTCAAGAACGGCCTCCTTGGCGCGCATCCGGTGCCGGTGGGCGACTTCGGGGTATCCTACGACATGGGCACCGACAGTGGGCTGAAATACAGCTTTGTCGACTCCACGGTTGACAACGGGCGGACATATTATTACTCCGTCGTCACTGTGGACCAGGGCTACCACGATTCCTTCTTCGAGCGCGGGATTTCGAAATTCGAATCCCTCGCCGAACTCTCGCCGACGGAAAGCTCCAAGATTATCGAAGTCGACGCCTTCGACCGGCCGACAAACGTCGACCGGAACGCCGCGGTGGTTGTGCCGCAGCCGCGGGCGCTCGGGTACATCGAGCCTTCGCTGACCGATGGGCGGGTGCAGCGCGCCGGCGGCAACGCCAGCGGTAGCCTCGGTGTCGAGTTCTTGATCCCGGATGTCGCCAATAGTCAGGGCTACGAATATGCCTTCACGTTTACCGACGATGGGAGTTATGAAACGGTTGACCCCGTCTTCCTGAAAAACGGCCTCACGACGGGTTGGGTGTTCCGCAACGTGACGACCGGCGACACCCTGGCCACCAGCCCGGTCGATGCGCGAGGTGCGACTATCTTCGCCAACGATGTGCTAAACGCCAGGTTGTATGATGGGATGAAGTTCAGCCTTACCGCGCCGATTGCGCCCGAACCGATAACAAGCGGATGGCTGGACAACGGCAGCAACCCGAGAGGCTCGGCCACGCCACGGGCCCCGCTCACTATTGCCGTCCCGGACGGAGGAACGGCCGTACCGTACGACTACGAAATTCGCGTGGCCGCGCTCGGGGCGGACACGGCCAACGCGTTGTCACCCCGAAACCGGATCCCGACGAACTTCAGCGTCTGGGACGTGACGGATCTCAATAATCCTCGCAAGGTGCCGTTTCAGTTGACGGAACTGGCGCAGCCGCTCCTGCCGGCGGATAGCGCGGTGGGCCTGTTGTCGCCCGGGGATATCGTGAACGTACGCGTGCTCGGCGTGCCGCTCTCCGGGTACACGTTTTACGCGCGGTCTACCTGGCAATTCCGCCTCGGTCTGTCGCCCGCGTCTCAGGATGTCATGAACGAGGTGCGGCTGAACGCGAACACCCTGTACGACTCGCTCGCCGCGCTTAACATTCGAGGGATGCAGCGTCAGCCGTATGGGCCGGATCTGGAGACCCTCGAGATCGACAATTTCCTGCGGGAGATCGATGTCTGGTACGACGAAGCGCGCGACTCGCTGGCCGCGTTGCCGAGCCTGAGCCTACTTATACTGGCGAACCCGACGCCGGCACAATCGCTATCCGCACTCACGGCCATCACCCGTGCCGAAATGCCGGTCGCCGGCGATGTGGCGCTGCTGGAGACATCGAAGCCATTCGATCGAGACGATGTGCTGACGTTCAGGGTGGAGGGGAATGTCCTGCCCGAGACCATCGAAGAGGCCGAGCTGGACAACATCTTTGTCGTCCCCGACCCCTATATCGCCGTCAATCCCCTCGAATCACGCAATATCCAGCTATCCACCCGGGGTGAGCGGAGGATCGACTTCCGTAATCTGCCGCAGGAGTGCACGATCCGCATTTTTACGGTGAGCGGCAGGCTCGTAAAGGTCATCGAGCACTCGGCCCCCATCGAGGATAGCATTCGCAGCTGGAATCTTCAGACCGAAGACGGTTTGGATGTGGCGTTTGGCGTCTACATCTACCACGTCGAGGCGCCGGGCATAGGCGAGAAGATCGGGCGTTTTTCCATCATCAAGTAAGTCGATCGGAGTCCGTTTATGAAATCCAATGCGATGCGTAGCGCACGGCTGATCGTCGGAGTCCTGCTCGCCGTCAGTGCGTCCACGGCGTACGGTCAGGACTTTGTCCAGAACGTGTCCAACAACGGCACGGTGGCCGCTGCCTTCCTCGAGATCGGGGTGGGGGCGCGGGCCGAGGCCATGGGCGGCGCCTACACGGCGCAGGCGGGCCGCGCCGAGATGATTTACTGGAATCCCGCCGGCCTGGCCTATATGGAAGGCGTGGGTGTTTCGTTCACCCACACCGAGTGGCTGGCGGAGACGTCGTTCGACTTCTTCAGCGTGGCGGCGCCGCTGCCGTTTTTTAACAGCGTCATCGGGCTCAGTTTTACTTCTCTCGCCGTCCCAGAGCAGGCCGTCCGCACCGTCGAGGCGCCCGAGGGGACCGGCGAGTTGTATGACGCGCAGGACTACGCCGTGAACTTCTCGTTTTCCGCGAAGCTCATCCCGTCCTTCTCGTTTGGCCTCACAGGTAAGTACATCAGCCAGCGGATCTGGACGGAGCGAGGCAACCAGATGGCGCTCGACGCCGGCGTGTTCTACCAGACGCCGCTGCGCGGGCTCTCCATCGGATCGAGCATCTCGAACTTCGGGGCGGACATCAGCCTGGCCGGCAAAAACCTCAACAACATCATCGATCCGGATCCTGAGAACGTGGGTATCGAGAACATCCCGGTCACCTACAAGACCGACGGCGCCCCGTTGCCTCAGATTTTCCGGTTTGGACTATCCTACGAAACCCCGCTCCCCGGCCGCGGCAATCTCACGACTGCGGTCGACCTCATGCACCCCACCGGAGCCACGGAGAGCATGAATATGGGGGTAGAATACGGCTTCAATAACCTGATTTTTTTCCGCGTGGGCTATCTCAACCGGTTCGAGCGGAATTCCATCAACGGTCTCACCTTCGGAGGCGGTATCCAGTACACGCTGAAAGACCGCAGCGATTTTGTGTTTGACTACGCCTACTCGGACTGGGGCATCCTCACCAAAGTGCACCGACTGAGCCTCGGCGTCTACCTCTAACGATTAGTGATGAGTGATTAGCGAATAGCGATTTGTGATTGCGCTGGGCCTCAAGGGTTGTGCTCATCGATCATCAACTATCGACTATCGACCATCGCTATTCACTAATCGCTAATCGCTATTCGCTAATCCTTTTCTTCCAACCACACCTCTCGCCATCATGAAATACGCTACCGCACTCTGTCGCGGGTTCTTGATGAGTTTGCTGGTTGTCGGCAGCGCTTTCGCGCAACAAAAAGCCGCCAACTCGCAGGCTAATCAGGCCCTGTACGGATCGAATTACGAGGAAATCATGGCCAAGTACGGCCGCGATCCGCTCCAATTGCAAAAAGCCGCCGACGCGCATCAGTTCGAGATGAACGCGCGTCCGTTTTACTTCAAAGGCGTTCAGGACGATCGCTACATCGTACGCGCCGAAGCTGAGCCCAACAACTTCTTCCCGACAGCCGACAACATCGACGACGTGCTGGCCACGCCGTCGGTCGCCATCCCGACCTACGCCGCTTCGTACTCGGGCGGGTTGATCAGCGCTTTTCTCACCGCCGGCGACATCGACGTATACGCCTTCACGGGCGAGCCGAACAAGATGTACTACTTCGGTGGCACCCACTCATTTCCGGGCACCGAAAACATCGACGACAGCAATTTCCAGGTGAATCTGCGTCTCTTCCATGAGTCAGACCTGGACACGACGTTCGTCGAGGATTTCAACGGCGAGCCCGGTAACGGCCAGATCTCAGGGGATATCCTGGGTCGTGATACGGAGTACCGTTCCAACTCGGGCGACACCCGCCTCACAGGCTGGACGTTGCCGATCGATCCGGCGACCAACGAACCGGTTACCGGTACCTATTATCTGTTGATCTACAACGGGACGGGTACCGACGAGTCGATCAAGCCGCTGAACAACGTAGGCACCTACCACATCGGCGCCTACGTGATTGATCTGGATCCGTTGGTGTCCCGCGCCGAGCCGAACAATACGTTCGAGGAAGCCCTGCTCAACCCTTTATCGGAGCTTCCGGCGGACGCCGTTGTCCGCGCCTACATGGCGTACAACCCGGACACGATCAAGGTCGCGATCACCGACGATCCCAGTCTTGGCGTGCCCGCCTTTTTACCGCGCCAGGCCAACAGTGTCTATCCGCAGCTGTTGGCTCAGGGCGATGAGGATGTCGACATCCTTGCCATCAACAACCTGAAGTCCAACCACACCCTTCTGGTGGAAATGCTGCCGTACTTCGGCTACTACCGTGATGTGGACGGCTCCATCGGTCCGGGCAATACGCGCTGGTCGGACGGTCTCTTCTCGCTCCACAACGCCGAGTTTTCGGTCGAGCTGGTATCGAGCGATGACGACGCCCGCGAAGTACAGAGCACGAACGGTCAGCCGAACGCCATCCACCCGCGCCTGACCTACGCGATCCAGGAGGCCGATCTCGGCGCTCCGCTCTGGTTGTGGGCCGGCGCCTGGGCGTCCAACACCCGTAACCCGGAACAGGCCGTCGATAACAGCGACCCGGGCCGTTTCCCCTACTACCTCTACGCGCACCAGTACGCCAACGACCTCACCGAGGCCAACAGCGAGCCGAACGACACCGCCGACGACGCGATGGGCATCATCCCCCGTACCGCCGAAGCGATCTCGGGCAGCTTCTCGGGCGCCGGCGACGTAGACTACTACCGGCTGTTCATGAACGAAATGCGCATGTTCAACCTGCTGTCGTACAACTCGACGGTCACGGGGGAGATCGGCATCGAATTGTACCACGAGTCGGCGGACATCAACGGCGTCAAGACGCTGTCGGCTAACCTGCTGGCGGGTTCGAGCGCCCAGGGAGCGAGCGGGAACGACTTCCGCGTTGTCGGCTTCATCCCCGCGACCACGGGCGCCTACCTGCTCAAGGTCACCGGCCCGTCGGAAGGCACCTACTCACTTGCCGTCACCGACGACCCGGTCTTCCAGCGCTTCGCACGCGCCGAGCCGAACGACACGCCGAGCGATGCGACCGCGAATGCGTCGATCCTCGTTGGCGTTGGCCAGCCCAAACAGGAAGGCATCATCTTCCCGGCGGGCGATGTCGACCACTATGTCTTTAACGGCGTCGCGGGTCAGCAGCTGAACGCCAAGATCCAGTCGATCGGCAGCACACTCTTCAACGACGACTTCCAGGGCGTCGTGGACCTGCTCGATGCCAACCTGAATATGGTAGCAGCCGGCACGCCGAGTGCAGACGCCATGTCGGCCCTTTCGACCCCGCTGCCTGCCGATGGCACGTACATCATCCGGGTGCGCGCCGTCGCCGGCACCGTTGCCGGCGACTATGGCAACAACGCCGTAGGCATGTACTCGCTGAACGTGGGCGATGCCCCGCGCGAAGCCGAGCCGAACGACGCGCCCGAAAACGCGACGCTTCTCCTCGACGGTTTCCTGGCGGCCTCGGTGACCTCCACAGATGTGGATTATTACCGCATCCGTGCGGAGGCCGGCAAGGTGTATCACATCCGCTCGAATAACAATACGGTCGGAGCAAGCCTGTCCGTGGATCTCTTCCTTGCCAGCGATCCGACGACTTCGATCCATGATGGATCGGACTGGAACGGTCGTTATAGTAGCAGCAACTTCAAGGTACAGATCATCCCGACCGAGGATGCCGAGTACCTCGTGAAGGTGTCGCCGCCATCTGGTGGCGTTGGCGACTACGAGATCCACATGAAGAGCAACGACATCGAGGCGATCGCTGCGGCGTTTGAGCCCAATGACGATGTGGCTGCCGCGGACGCCCTCGGCGATTTCGCGACGGACGGGCTGGTGCAACGCGCCATGCTCTACAATGCGGCGAACGAGCGGTTCTTCGACGACGTGGACATCTTCCGTGTTCAGATCGATGAACCCGGTAAGAACCTGGCTTGCGAAACCCTGCCGTTTGATGGCGCCTTCTGGGGCCGTGATAGCGACATGTACTCGTTGATCCTCTCGGCGAATGGCGACACCCTCGCGCGGAACGACGACGCCGTCGTTGCGCTCGAAGACGGGACGCTCTTCGACGACTGGCACACGAAGTCGAGCTACGCCGTCACCGAAGCCGGCGCGTATTATTGCGTGTTTGGCTCGCAGGACTTCCTAAACGACGATAACGGCGGCGACGACCGCGACCCGACGTCCGGCGAATACAAGTTCCGCATCAGCTACAGCGGCGCGGAGTCCGAGCCGAACGACGACTTCGCGGCCGCCACGCTTGTGCAGAACTTTAGCACGACGGAAGCCACAATGACCGAGGGTGATGTGGACGTGTTTGCCTTCAACCTGAAGGCCGGCAACATCTACCACATCCGTACCTTCCGCGGCGCGGAGATGGGTAGCTTCAGTGATACCGCCAACCTGTACCTGGAGGGCGATACAAGCACCGATATCACGGACTCGCCGACGGGTGGTTGGCGTACCCGCAACAACGGGAGCAACATCAAGCTGAACCTCATCCCCTCCGCCGATACAACCTATTACCTGCGCCTCGCCGCGCCAGCCAGCCTTGGCGCCGGTACCTACCAGGTGCTCATGAAGTCCAACCCGATCGAAGCCCTGGCCGCGGCCGGCGAGCCGAACAACACGTTCGACGAAGCCGACCTCCTGCCGGAGCATCCGGAAGACGGCTCCGTGCAGCAGTATATGCTGTATGACGCCAACGTCGAGGACTTTCAAGATGATACCGACTACTTCCGCGTGACGGCGAAAGTGGGCGATATTCTCGTCGCCGAGACGCTGCCGTTCGACGGACCGGTCTGGCCGCGTGACTTCGATGCCCAGATGTACCTCTTCGGCCCGGATCGCGCGCCTATTACGAATAACGATGACGCCGCAGTCACGCTCGAGGACGGCTCGGTGTTTGACGACTGGCACTCGAAAATCGAACATACCGTCGCGGTCGATGGCGTGTACTACTTCCTGGTCATCAGCCAGGACGCGCATGTCGCTCCGAACGATCCGGGAGAAAGCCGCTGGACCGACCCCGCCCGCGGGGAGTACAAGTTCCGGCTGACGAAGATCACGGGCGTGGGTGTCGAAGACGGCGCGCAGCCCCAGACCTTCGACCTGCTCGCCAACTACCCGAACCCGTTCAACCCGACGACCACCATCGAATACCAGATGCCGCAGGCGGCTCAGGTGACGCTGGAGGTTTATAACATCCTCGGCCAGCGTGTCGCCACGCTCGTGGATGGGTTGCAGGCGGCCGGCCAGTATAGCGTCCAGTTCGACGCTACGGGACTCTCCTCCGGCATGTACCTCTACCGGATCAAAGCCGGCAACTACGTCAGCGTCCGCAAAATGCTGCTGCTGAAGTAATTCGCCAAGAAGTCGATTGAATGAGGAAGGGAGCCGGTGTATGTTCGCATATGCCGGCTCCTTCCGTTTTTTGCCGACCTGTAGGTTCGACCCGTATGATGCGACCCGCCCTGTTGCTTGTCTTCGCCGCGACGCTCGCGGCCTGCCGGCCGGCCGCGCCCGAAGAACCGGTCCTCGCCCGCGTCGGCGACGACTACGTCACGGCCGATGAATTCCGGCTCGACTATGAGTTCGGCTACGGCCACCTCCGCCGCGGCGACGACCCCAAGCGCGCCTACCTGGAGTTTATACTCCTCGAAAAGGCCATGGCCCGGAAAGCCCGCGCCCTCAACCTGGACACCCTCGCCGCCGTCCAACACGCCGCCCGTACCCTTCGCGAGGAACTGCTCATCGAGGAGGTCTTCCAGACCCGCGTCCTCGACGCCATCGAGATCTCGGAAGAGGAAATCCGCGCCGAAATCAACAAGGGCACCGTCCGCTTTCAGTTCCGCTTCCTGCCGGCCGACGGCGAACAGGACGCCCGCCAGGTCTACGAGGCCGTCCGCGAACGCGGCTACGAAGCCGTCCTCGCCGAACGGACCGCCGAAATGCCCGAACTCCAGGCGATGTCCGACCAGCTCACCTCCCCGTTGGTCGACGCCGAAATGGCCGACCCGGCCCTGCTGGCCATCCTCCAGAACCTCCCCCTGAATACCCCTTCCGAACCCGTCCAGTACCAGGGCAACTGGTACGTGATGGAGGTCGTCGACATCCGCCGCGAGCGCATCGCGGAAGAGGACTACGCCGCGAAAGCGTCCACCGCCCGCAAGGTCATCTACAACCGGAAAGCCATGGAGCAGGGCGCCGCGTTTGTCGCCGAAACCATGGAGCCCCTCGGCGTGGCCACCAAACGCGCCGGCCTGGAATTGCTGTTTATGGCGCTGTGGGACTGGTACTCGGACGCCCCGCCCGAACGCAATCTGCTGTACTACCTGGAAGAAAAACGGCTCAACACCCCGTATGCCCACGCACTTGTCGCCGGCTTCAACGAGCCGCTCGTTTCCTACCAGGGCGTCACCTGGACCATCCGCGACTTCCTCGTCCACTTCACCCCCGGCCGCTACATCATCCGCCCGGACGACCTGCGCACGTTTAAAGCCCGGCTGTCCGACATCGTCGCCCTCGTCGTTCGCGATGTTGTCCTGCTCGACATGGCCGCTGCCGACCGGCTCGAGCAATCGCCGGCCTTTCAGCGCGCCTTTCAGCGCTGGGAGGAGAAGTGGCTGTTTCAGGAGTACGCCCGCCTCCTCGACGCCGAACGCGCGCCTGTTGAAGCCACCCTCCGGGCCTACTACGAAGCCGGCGTGAGCGCCCTCCCCAACGCCATCCTATTCGACAGCCTCACGGCCGACCAGCGCGGCCGGCTCGTCTCCCGGCGCGCCAGCGAAGAGCGCCGCCGCTTCGCCGACAGTCTCCTTGCCCTCGAACGCGTCTGGATCGACGCCGCCATGCTCGATACCCTGAAGGTCTACGTCTCGCCCGCAAACCCGACGATGACCGTCAATCTGCTCAAGAGTAACTCCAACAAGCCGGCCTTCCCGGTCGTGGATCCGAATTGGAGGAATTGAAAAGTCTGGCGGCCGTCTGGTACAATTGAAACGAAGTTAGTTTCCTGATTGAATGGCTGCGCACGCTCTACTACACGATCTTCCTCAAGTACAACGTACGTATATTCGCAGGCCCAGAACTGGACTCTGCATGGGTCAATCCTACACCTGGAATGATGTCACCCTGAGCGGTAGCGAGGGGCCTTCGAGCGGCAAAAGGCAACGAGATCGCGAATACGTTCCGGATCGTGCCGGCTGGACAGGTTGTGACCGGGGTTGCCTCTAATCGGTTAAGGATCCCTCGCTGACGCTCAGGATGACACACGATTTAGGGCTTTCGGGCAGGCGTTGAACACGTAAAAAGTCGAGCGTAATCCCAATCCGTAACGTAACCCAGATGACCGAAAACGCCAGGCTCAAACGGTGGCAGACCACCACGATGTTCTCCCTCGTGGTCGGGTACGCCGGCTACTACTTCTGCCGGTCCAACTTCTCCGTGGCCTCCCCGCTCTTGCTGGAGGCGTTTGGGGATCAGGGGCTGGATAAGGAGATGCTGGGCCTCATCGCCTCGGTGGGGGTGTTTTTTTATGCGATCGGGAAGTTGCTCAACGGGGTGTTGTGCGACTTCGTCGGCGGTCGGCGGATGTTTCTTTTCGGGATGGCCGCCTCGATCGGGGCGACGCTGTTGTTTGGGGCCGGCGCGGGGGTGTCGGTATTTTTTGTAGCCTGGGCCATGAACCGGCTCGTGCAGTCGATGGGGTGGGGCGCGCTGGTCAAGATCTCCTCTAACTGGTTTTCGTACAAACGCTACGGCTGGGTGATGGGGATCATGAGCCTCAGCTTCCTCTTTGGCGACGCGATCGCGCGGCTGTTTCTGGGGCAGTTGATCGACTTCGGATTTTCGTGGCGCGGCGTCTTTTTCGCCTCGGCGGCCGTGCTCGGAGTGATCATGGTAGTGGATTATTTCACCCTCAAAAGCAGTCCCACGGATGTCGGGTTGCCGGAGGTGGAGGTGAACCCCAAGAATGTGTTTGGGGAAACGGGGGATCGGGAGCGGCCGGCCGGCCTCAAGGCCCTGCTGATGCCCTTTTTCCAGAGCCCCGCCTTCTGGCTCGTCGCGTTTATGTCCTTCGGCCTCACGCTCATGCGCGAGGCCTTTAATTTTTGGACCCCCACCTACCTCGCCGAAGTCGGCCGCCTTTCGCCCGGCGCCGCCGGCCAGATGAGCCTCTTTTTCCCGCTGTTTGGCGGGTTCGCGGTGTTATTGACCGGATATCTGTCGGATAAATTCGCCGGCGGGAAACGGGCCGGCATCATGGTGCTGTCGCTCATCCCCCTGGTGGCCATCCTGCTTGTCATGGGCAGCGTCACCGGGATCGAAAACGCCGTCCTGCCCGTCATTTTTGTGTCGATCTCCGCCTTTCTGATGCTCGGACCCTACGCCTTCCTGGCCGGCGCGATTTCGCTCGACCTCGGCGGCAAACAGGGCAGCTCGACGGCCGCCGGCATGGTCGACAGCGCCGGCTACATCGGCAGCATCCTCTCCGGCTGGGGCGTCGGCGCCGTCGCCCAGCGGTTCGGGTGGAACGCCGTTTTTATCTTGCTGGCCATCGTCGCCCTCCTAACCGCCCTCGCTGCTGTCCTGTACTGGCGAAAACACGAAGGCTAAGGGGCTTGAAATCGCTATTCGCTAATCGCCAATCGCCAATCGCATGCTCACCCCCGACCTCCTCTTCCGCCGCGACGACCCGAACGACATCCGCCTCGGCGAGGTCGTCCACACTGACCCCGCCGACTACGACTTGGCGGAAATCGTCATCCTCGGCTGCCCGCAGGACGAAGGGGTGCGCCGCAACCGGGGCCGCGAGGGCGCCCGGAACGCGCCAACCGCCATCCGCCGGCAGTTTTATAAACTGGGGACGATGGGCCTGGAGGACGATCGCCCGTTCACACTGTTCGATATGGGGGATACCCCCGTGGACGGCTCGCTGGAAGAGATCCACGACCGCCACCGCGACATCGTCCGACGCGTCCTGCGTGACGGCAAAACCCTCATCGTCCTCGGCGGCGGCAACGACATCTCCTACCCCGACGCCTCCGCGCTCGCGCTGGAATCCCCCCGCCCGCTGGCCTTCAACATCGACGCCCACTTCGACGTTCGCGCCGACACCCCTCGCAACAGCGGCACTCCTTACCGGCAGCTGCTCGATGAAAAACATCTACCGCCTGATCGCTTTTTTGAGATTGGCTACCACCGTTTCGCCAATTCGCCGACGTATGCAGCCTATCTGGAGCGCCTGGGCGTTCGCGGCATTCCGCTCGATGAACTGGAATACCTGGGGATAGACGACGTGCTGGCCGAGGCGTTGGCGGTGCCGGCGAAAGCCATCTTCTGGGGGATCGACATGGATGTCGTCACCGCCGCGGATGCCCCGGGCGTGAGCGCCCCCAACCCCGCCGGCCTGAGCGCTTCTGATTTGCTCGACATCGCCGACATCGCCGGCGCCGACCCGCGCAGCCGGCTCTTCGAAATCACCGAAGTCAACCCCATCTACGACCTCGACGACCGCACTGCCCGCCTCGCCGCCGTCGCGATGTGGACGTTTATCGCGGCAAGGATGGCGGAGGGTTAATGGGTCATCCCGAGACGCGGAGCCCAGCTGCGCGGGGCTTTCGTTTCGGCATGACAAACGGCGGATTATGATGTTCGCGTCCCTACATATGAGGTCATCCTGAGCGTCAGCGAGGGATCCTTAACCGATTAGAGGCAACCCCGGGCACAACCTGTCCAGCCGGCACGATCCGGAGCGTATTCGCGATCTCGTTGTGTTTTGCCGCTCGAAGACCCCTCGCTACGCTCACTTCGGCTACGCTCAGTGCAGGCAGGGTGACATGATGTGTCATTAGCAGCGTCACCGAGGGATCTTACGCCGGCAGAACCTCAGATCGGGCATTACCAGTCCAGCCGGCGCGATCCGGAACGTATTCGCGATCCCGTTGCGTTTTGCCGTTCGAGGACCCTTCGCTGACGCTCAGGGTGACATGTCACGCGCCGAGCATCGAGAACTCGCCCATTGAGGCCCAGTCATGACCCCCATCCACGCCCCCACGGGCACGCACAAAACCGCGAAAGGCTGGATCCAGGAAGCCGCGAAGCGGATGCTGATGAACAACCTGGACCCCGCCAATGCCGAGAAGCCGGAAGACCTCATCGTCTACGGCGGACGCGGGAAGGCGGCGCGGTCGTGGGAGGACTACCACCGGATCATCTCCGTCCTCGATCGGCTGGAGAACGACGAAACCCTGCTCGTCCAATCCGGCCGGCCCGTCGGCGTCTTCCGCACCTTCCCCCAATCGCCCCGCGTCATCATCGCCAACAGCAACCTCGTCGGGCAGTGGGCGAACTGGGACGAGTTCGACCGGCTCGATAAACTCGGCCTCATGATGTACGGCCAGATGACCGCCGGCAGCTGGATCTACATCGGCACCCAGGGCATCCTCCAGGGGACCTACGAGACCTTCGCCTCGGCCGGCCGCAAGCACTTCGGCGGAAGCCTCAAGGGAACGATCACCGTCACCGCCGGCCTCGGCGGGATGGGCGGCGCGCAGCCGCTGTCCGTCACCCTCAACGGCGGCGTCGTCATCGTCATCGAGATCGACCCCGCCCGCATCCAGCGGCGTATCGAAACCGGCTACCTGGACACCTGGACGCGCGACCTCAACGACGCCATCCATCGCGCCGAGGTGGCGAAGGCCGCCGGCAAGCCCCTCAGCATCGGCCTCCTGGGCAACGCCGCCGAGGTGCTGCCGCGGATGGTCAAGATCGGGTTTATCCCGGACCTCGTGACCGATCAGACCAGCGCGCACGACCCGCTCGTCGGCTACATCCCCACCCTCGCGGCCGACGAAGACCCGGACGAGCTGCGCGCGAAGGACCTCGCCGGCTACAAAAAACGCGTGTTCGACGCCATGGCCCGCCACTGCCAGGCCATCGTCGCCATGCAATCCGCCGGCGCCATCGCGTTCGACTACGGCAACAACCTCCGCGCCATGGCCCGCCAGGGCGGCTTCGCCGATGCGTTTGCCTACCCGGGGTTTGTGCCGGCGTTTATCCGCGACCAGTTTTGCGAGGGGCGGGGGCCGTTTCGCTGGGTGGCCCTGTCGGGCAATCCGCGCGACATCTACAAAACCGACGAAGCCCTCAAGCAGCTCTTCCCCGACGACGCCGGCCTGCACCGGTGGCTCAACGAAGGCATCAAGACCTTTAAATTCCAGGGGCTGCCGGCGCGGATTTGCTGGCTGGGATACCGCGAGCGGGATAAGGCCGGCCTGCTGTTTAACGAGATGGTCCGCCGCGGCGACCTCGACGCCCCGATCGTCATCGGCCGAGATCACCTGGATTCCGGCAGCGTCGCCAGCCCGTACCGCGAGACCGAGGCCATGCTCGATTCGAGCGATGCCGTGGCCGACTGGCCGCTGCTCAACTTCGCCCTCAACGCCGTCTCCGGCGCCGCGTGGGTCAGCTTCCACCACGGCGGCGGCGTTGGGATGGGCTACAGCCTCCACGCCGGCCAGGTGA
>JBGSPJ010000021.1:0-2739 GCA_041738655.1 Rhodothermales bacterium
CACGCCCTGAGCCGGCACCCTGATCCGGGCGACGTCGACCTCGCGGCCGCCGAGCGGGAGGTGCTGCTCTGGGGCGGCGTGGCCGTCCTGAAGCATTACCTGGCGCTCAAGCAGTCTGCCGCCGAGGGGGCCGACCTCACCGGACCTACCCAACGGCTGCTCAAGGCGATGCGCACGGATATCGGGCAACACACACTGGGAATCAACGACGGACAGTGGGGCGATCTCGTGCGACAAGGATTCGAGACGACGCAGGCTATGGCGTGAAATCCGATTGCGGGGAAGGGCAGGACGGAGCCAGGGAATGTCACTCCCCCTGGCTCAAACTATGCCCTACGTGCGGCAGAAAATACGCGAGCGGCTTCATCGCACGCTCTGGGTCTTTGGCCTGGTCGTCCCATCGCCGGAGCCGGAGCGCCTCGAGGTGGTAGGTCTCGGCCTCGAAATCCTCCATCTCCTCCTCGCTCATAGGGCCGCCCTGGTCCATAAAACTCCGGTGCGACGTGGGCGAAAGCTCCTTTTCGTAGGAGGGATCGACGGTGCATAGGTACCGTTTGGCCATCACGTGGAGGCGAACCGGATCGGCGACGGCCGGCCCGAACGCATCCAGCAGCCACAGGTAACCCATCTCCTCATGCGCATCGTCGAGCGACGCGGCCGAGTCGTCGGCGGTGTCGGTGTGGAGCAGATGGCCGATGTCGTGCAGAAGGGCAGCAGTCACGAGTTCGGAGGGGGCGCCTTCTTTTTCGGCCAGGCGGGCGCACTGAAGAGCGTGCTGGAGCTGGGTGACCGCTTCGCTGCCGTAACGGTCGGTGCCTCGCGATTCGAACACGGCGGCAATCTGGGCAAGGATCGGGTGCATGGAAGGGTGGTGTTGGGGTTCAGGCAACGGGTTCGACGGCGCCGGCGAAGGCGGGAGCGGGCCGGAGTTGCCGTAACGCGCGGGCATAATACAGGTACGAGCCGACAAGCATCAACGCGCCGGCGACCGGCAGGAAATAATTCGATCGAACAAAAAAGTCCAGCCAGCTCATCGAGCCGGCGCCAAAGTTCTTGTAGAGCATGACGAGCACGCTTCCCAGATAGCCCGTGGCGTCGGCGATGTAGATGAGGAAGCCGGCGTTGGCCTTGCGCTCAAACAGGGCCACCATCCGATCGAACAGGATACACTGGAAGGGGACGTAGGCGAGATAGAGGCTCAGCCCGACCAGGATGAACCATGTGAAGGGTGGAATCCAACCCCGCTGGAACCCGAACGTGACAAGGGCCCCGAGCAGGATGCCGGCCAGCATAACGGCGTGGACGACATCAAACGCGACCCGGTTGGAGCGGATGCGGACGAGGAAGGCCATCGCGGCGAGAACGCCGATGGCGACCGGGATTTCCGACTGGGCCAGGTAGGCGGCGCGGTCGCCGTAGCCGATTTCGGAAAGGATTTCGACGGCGAAGTTGTCGCGGAAGTCGCGAAACGCCGTCAGGATCATATGGAACACCACGAGCAGGCTCAGCCCACCGGCCATGGCTTTGAAATACGCCATGCGGTCGGCGCCGGACATCGGGACGCGCTCGGTGCGGCGGGCGATGTCCTCGGCGTTGGGTGGGGGCAGGTGCTGGAGCATCCACACAAAAAAGACAAGCGGGCCGGCGAAAACGAGTCCGACAGCAAACGGCATCCAGAACTCCGTCACCCCCCAGGTGTCGATGAGGTACCGCCCGGTCGCCTTTACAACGCCGCTCGACACGATGAAGCTCGAGGCCAACCCGACTCCGAGGACTTCCGTGAACCGCCGGCCTTCGAGGAAACTGAACACGAGCCCCCAGATCATTCCCAGGGGGAGGCCGTTGGCGAAGAGGAAGACAGCGTTGTAGGGAGGAGGGGTGATGGCGAAGAGGAGGAGCGCCAGCTGGGCGAGTCCGATTAGCCCGAGGATCGCGCCGGCGCGCCGTCCGGGCCGCATTTCGGAGACGACCTTGATCCCGATGAACTTGGAGAGGGTATACCCGAACACCTGCGCGATGATGAGGACGATCTTGAAGTCGATCCCCCAGAGCGACTGATCCGCGAACAGGCCGGCCGTAAATGGCTTGCGGAAGGCGTACATACAGAAGTAGGTGCTGAAGGCGGCGACGACAGCAAACAGCGAAAAGGCCGTACCGTTTGTCTGCTCCAGCCAGCGGGTGATCCGTTCGTTGCGCATCGCGGGCTCGGGATGGTAGACGAGCAAGATGCATCGCCCCGGCCGCCGGCGTGTTACGGGATCGTCAAGTTGGGATCATCGAATCGTCACGCTCACGCGATGGCGTCGAGCAGGGCCAGTGCACGGGCGGCGTCGAGCCTGCGGGGGTTGTTGCCGAGCCGTTCGACGTTGGCGGCGGCGGCAACGCGGGCGCGTTCTTCGGGCGTAGCGACACCGATTTGCGTGAGCCGGGTGGCCAGGCCGGCGCGTTTGAGTCGTTCCGAGATCGCGTAACACGCCTCATCCACCGTCGCAAAACCCAGCAGATCGCAGAGGCGGCCGATCTGGAGGCGGACGTAGTCCTTCCCCCGGGGATCGTTGACGTCGTGATCTGTCACGCCGGCGATGAAGTGAAGCATTACCGGGAGGGTGAGCGCCACGGCGTGTCCGTGGGCGACCTTGAACCGGTAGCTGAGGTCGTATGAAAGCGCGTGGCAGCCGGTGGTTCGGGTGAGGTTAATGGCGCAGCCGGCCAGGTGCGCGGCCCGCATCATCGCGCGCC
>JBGSPJ010000032.1:0-1546 GCA_041738655.1 Rhodothermales bacterium
GCGTGCCGGCCGACCCGCCGGCGGCGCGCCGACCCGCGGCCCATTGACGGTGCCAGTGGATCGCCAACAGGTAGAGCCCGATCAGCACAAACACTTTGTTGCCGATATCGGCGATCGCCGCCCACGCCAGCGGCGTCTCGCCGAGGTATTCGAGGATGTAGGGAAAGGACGAGAGGCCGGGCGCGAGTGAGGGCGCGAGCAGCAACAGCGTACGGGCTTCCTGACTTGAGGGATCGATGCCGGCCAGCGACACATAAAGCCGCGATACAGACAGCAGGAACAGGTTGAACCCGAGCATCAGGAGCGGTAGCATCCACAGGTTCTCGACACCGTCGATCGCTAGCAGCGCCGCGAAGATCGTCGCTGGCAGCGCCACGCTCAGGATGAGCAGCTTGACGCCACCGAGCTGCTGCTCCTTGAGTTTCCCCCGAAGCAGCCACCCGATCCCCATCAGCACCACCAGCGCGAGGGTTTTTTGAAGCGCGAGATTCATCTTCTCCGATAGCCCCGTTACAGGTCGACCCGATCAGCCTCTGGATGCGGTGCTCCGCAGCGCCGCGGCGAACACCTCCAGTTCCTCCATCGTCCCGATACTCACCCGGCACCAGTCCAGCAACGGCGGGAAGGGTCGCGCCACCAGCACGCCCAGATCCTTCATCGTCTTCTGGAATTGCTGGATGGGGATGCCGGTGTGGAAGAAGACGAAGTTGGCGTGGGACGCGGCGTACCGGTACCCCACCTCATCAAGCACGCCGTTGACAAACATGCGTCCCTCCGCGATGCGCGCCCGGCTATAGGTCTGGAACGTGGTGTCTTCCAGGCTGGCGATGGCGGCGCGGACGCCGAGGACGTTCGGGCCGCCCATGCCGTAGGCCCCGATGCGCTTGATGATGTCGGGCCGGGCGATGGCGTAGCCGATGCGCATGCCGGCGAGGCCATGGATTTTCGAGAAGGTCCGAGCGACGATCACATCGCGCCCCTGGCGGACGAGGTCCACCATCGTATGCGCGGCGGGGTCGTCCAGCAAGTCGATATACGCTTCATCCACAAACACGACCGCGCGGCTGGAGACCGTCTCGCAGAAGTCCCGCACGGCGGCCGGCGGGGCGATTGTGGCCGTCGGGTTGTTGGGATTGCAGACGAACACGAGGCGGGTGGCCGGCGTGACGCGGCGCTCCATCGCCTCGAGGTCGTGCACCAGATCGTCGGTCAGCGGCACCCGGTGGACATAGGCGCCGACGCCTTCGGCATAGGTCAACATGCCCTGGTAAGTCGGATCGGCGGCGACCAGTTCGCCCCCGTGTAATCCATACGTCATGCCCGTCATGGCCAGGATCTCGCTGGAGCCGCACCCGACCAGGATGTGCTCCGGCGTAACGCCCTCCCGCTCGGCGATGCAGGCGATCAAGGCATCCGCCGCGCCGGCGTACGGGTAGCGGCAGGCCTCGTCGAAGGCCGCGGTCATGGCCTCGCGTGCGCTCGGGGAGGGGCCGTACGGGTTTTCGTTCGAGTTAAGGCGGACCGGCTCTGCGCTTGAGCGGAGACG
>JBGSPJ010000068.1:0-6730 GCA_041738655.1 Rhodothermales bacterium
CGACCTCCGCCTCCTGCCGGCCGACACCCTCCTGGCCGAACTGCCCCGCCCGCCGGTAGGCCCGGACGCCCTGTTCAGTCAGTTCCAGGCGGCGTCTGAAGAGGCTTTCAACAGAGCCACACCCACCGACCGAACCTCCCTAGACGCGTTTCGAGCCCTCTATGGAAAGGCGCTCGACCACGTCCTCCATGCGCCCGCTACCGAAGGAGGCGATCGGATGATGTATTTTGCGCCGTCGCCGGCCGACGACGTCGATTCCGCCGTACTGATCGTCCACGGCAGCGACGCGGCCTCTTCCCGGACAGCGCGCGCGCTCGCCCGGCAGCATCAGATCGGCGGCCGGCTCGTGGCAGTACTTGCGCCTTTACCCGACGCACCCGCCCCACCCGATTCCATCGCCTACTGGACCACCTACAATGCTTCGATGCCCGTCCGCCAGATCCGCGAGATCAAAAACGCCCTCGACGCGCTGAGCCGCCGGGAAGGAATCGATCGGGTCGATGTGCTCGGGCTCGATGAAGCCGGCGTGTGGACGCTGTTCGCGCGCGCGCTGTCGCCAGGCGTCCGAAACGCGACGATCCACATGAATGGGGTCGATTACGCGGAGGACGAGGACTTCCTCGATCATCTGCCAATTCCATTGATCCGCCGCGCCGGCGATCTACGAACCGCCGTGGCCCTCATCGCGCCGGCCCCCCTCACGCTCACCCACCTGCCCGATGGCGAACTGGCCGCGTGGATCCGCGCCCTGTACGACGCACTCGAGGCCTCTCACGCCCTGCATATTTCCAGCGCGGACCACTGAGAAAAGCCAGGTTCAGGCCGCGGTAGCCGAGACGCTCTCCACCATACACCGGCGGAGGAGCAGATCGTTCAGAACCGGCTCGATGCGGTCGCGTAGCGCGCCGTTGGCATAGCCGGCCCACGCGACATCGTACACGAGCCGGAGCGGCGCGTCGACCGGGCCGCCGGCGGGGTCCGCAATCTGAATACCGAGTTCCTGCGCGATCAACATCGTGCACAAGTCGTACGGGTGGCAGCAGATGCCATTCGATTCACCCCGTTCCGCAAGCAGGGCCGCGAGGTACGGGCGGAGATCGGCCACGAACCGGTCGTGCCCCGTCATCAGCTCATACAGTTGGCCGGCCGTCGAGATGTACTGATCCTCGAAGCAATGCGCGCGCCCGGGCTGAACAGGCCCCAGAAGCTCCTCGACGAGCGAATCGTCGATCGCGGCGAGTATGTCGCGGCCGCCCGGGAAGAATCGGGAGATCGTGGAGAACCCGTGTTCGATGTTCGTAGCGCGGGAGGGGCGTAGCGTCAGCGGCCGGCGCTCTCCCGTAAACCGGTTGAAACGTTCCGCGTGGGCGCCCTTGCCACGCATCGCCCAGAGCGTGTCGCACAGATGCTGTTTCACGAGCGGGATCTCTGTCTGCACCGCCAACACGATGTCGCTCAACGAGGTCTCGGGACCCCGGTTCGGGGCCACACCCGTCAGGATCCAGGCGCTCCGTTTCTGATACATCAGGCCCCGGGTACCGTCGATCGGGTCCATGATGATGCGCCAGCGCGCTTCGTTTTCTGATGTCCCGCGGGGAAGGACAATCTGCCCTTCCGCCAGACCTTCAGCGATCAGCACGATCGGAAAACGGGGCGCGACATGCCGTTCCAGGAAGGCCACCAGTTCGACTTCACCGACGCGATCGATCTGGTAAATCGTATCTTCGTCCGTTTCGTCCGCCACATGGGCGAGTTGTTCTGTATCAGACCGTTCGCAGGCCGCCACGACGCGATCGCGGATCTGCTCGTGGAGCAGCCGGAGAGCGGCGAGAAGAACGTCTTGATCGTGTTGGGAGGGCGTTTGCACGATTGGGAGGCTAGATAAAGCGTGAGAAGGAAGAGCCGCGGTCCGAGGCGCTGTCGGCGAAGACGCGCCGCATGAGGAGATGGCGCCATCGGGAACCGAACTTCAAACAACATGCCACTGAAAGGAAATTCCTCCCACGCCTCCCGTCTCCCGGAAGAATTCGCCGGCATTTTCTGATCCCCTACCCGGTCTTTTTGCCGGCAAGACGATGCGTCGATAGTGCGTGGCCGATCATCCTCCCGCTCATCATCAAGTTTGCGGCGCGGGGTTATCCTTGGTACGACGCCCCCATTCCGCCGTACCAGACAGCCACGAGCATGGGTAAAGGAGCCATAATCGCCGCGCTTGCGTTGACCGTTCTCATCGTCACGCTACAAAACAGCTCGCGCCTGACCAACCTTGAGGCCGAGGCGCAAACATCCTCCCACCAGAACAGCCTCGTCGCTCGGGAGCTGGCGCTCGAAGCGCGCAAGATCGTGTTATCCCACTGGGTATCGACCCGGGGAGCCGGCACGCTGGCACCCTTCGACAGCGTCTCGCGTGACGGCGGATCGTACCGGATCCTGAACTACACGCGCAGCGGAAATGTGCTCGATTACACCGTTCTGGCCGAGTATCAGGGCGCGGCTCACGAGATCCGCAGCCGATACGAGTGGAACAACTACGCCGCGCGGGGCATCCAGCTCAAAGCCGCGAATCTGAATGTAGAGATTGCTCCGCTGGCCGAACTCAATGTGGATCAAATCGTGCTGGATGACCAGAGCCTGCACGACCTGGATACGATGCTGGTCGCCGAGCTGGGCACGATCGACAGTCTGGGGCAAATCGGGCTCGGGTGGGCGGATTTGCAGTACGATCTGTCCAGCGCCCTCTCGAATAGTGGTCACCTCGATGTCGGCATCCTCCCCGTCACCCAGGCCGAGCGTGATGCCTACGACCACGCGAGCGGTGTCTATTTTCCAGATCAGGTCAGCCAGGCGGTCGCCTCGTACGTGGGGAGTTATCCCGAGAAGAACCGGACCGTCACCGATATCGCGTCGGTAGGGGATGCATTTGGCATCGCGGATGGGTATGAGGTGCTGACCTTCAAAGGCGATCTGACCCTGGCCAACAACTTCTCCGGGGAAGGCGTTCTCGTGATAGAGGGCAATTTTCGGGTGTTGCCCGAGGTAACGTTTGACTGGACAGGTATCGTGTTGGTGAAGCCGGCCCCCACAAACCTCAACCCGCAGGTCGATCTGGGTGGCGATGTCACGATCTCGGGAAGTCTGGTAGCCCTGCAGGAAGGCGTGCCCAATTTTGGGCATATGGATGTATCCGTGCTACGCGACTACAGCGGCGCCTGGTCTCAGGCAAGCGGGCAGGACGCCCTGTATTACAGCCATGTGCACGATTACAGCGGCATTCATGGCTGGCAGGTGCTGTTCCGGACGGACGGGGTGCCGGCCGTTCCGCTTTCCGCCACAAAATTCAACTCGTTTCTCGCCGCCTACGACGGCGCCGAAGAGATCTACCTCGAGCTTTTTAATGCCAACTTTCATGGCCGGGCGTTGCTGACCATGGAGCTTGCCGGCGGCGACCGGTACGCGTACCCCGTGGCCGCCGGCTTCGACCCGAATCTAAGGTCCGCCGGAAACGCGTTCGTGTCGCAGCCTTTCAACGTCGAAGACCTGGTGTATCTGGACATCGTGGTCACGCGACTCAGCGCCCTGAATCGGCTCTGGGACAGCGAAGATCCGTACCCCCAATGCGCCTACAATTCGATCACTAAGACCCGCACCTGGGCGACGAACTGCACCTGGGGAACGCCGAATCGCATGGGTGACCTCACACTGCGGATCCGCCTCGCAAGCGGCGCGTTGGTATACGAAGCGCCCCTGTACTGGCACCGCCGAAGGGATGAGGTAGAAGATTTCGAGAATGAAATGGCCGACTTGCTCGAGAACATCACGTCAGATGAGTACGGGCTCGACCTGACCATTGGCCCGGATGTAACGATCTCGACCAACGCCGGCGCGATCGCCATGATCGGCGCGTTCGGAGGAAACACACTTGGCCTGATTCACCTTGGCACCTGGCAACGGGCCTGGGTAGCCGGCGAGGTTGGAAATCCGGTAGTGGGATTACATGATTAATAAATTCCAGATACGCCCGAGGCTGAGCCGTCCGAGCCATTAGCCCCGCTTTGAGCCGTTAGTCGAACCGTGATGCGCCGTCGGCGCATGGCCGCGGAAAATGAGATTTCGTATTCTTATTCCGCACTCAATCAACACGGGATCTCTACGAACTTATGAAACCGAACAGCAACGTCAACATCGAAAAGCTCGAATCAGCGCTGCGATCGTTGCGCGAAGCCAACGGCCGGCTCAAGCTCCAGGTCAAAGCGCTCGATACGGCGCTCCAGCGCCTGCATTCGACGATGAACAAGGTGTACGAGAATCACGGTTCTCCGTTTGGAATCAGCCTTGAAGCCACGCGCATCTGGCACAAGTACCACCAATACACCACCCAGAACTGACGACCCGATTCGGGTGGTGTGCGGCCCTTACGCTTTTTTTACCCTGCCCATCCTCGTGGGCAGGGTTTTTTATTGCCCGGGTGCACGGTTCGTTCGTTTATTGAGCGCCGCGCGGGCTTCCCGTGAGCCGGCGTCATCCATCGCTTCATTCGCAACCATTCAGAGGTGTCCCCGTGCCCGGTCATCAACGCATTCTCAATCCATTCTCGCGGCGTGATTTTCTGAAGACGGCCGCCGTCGCCACCACCGGTCTGTCGGCCAGCCTGATGACTTCGGGCAATTTTGCCTATGCCAGCGGCTCGGATGTCATCCGCGTCGGCCTGGTCGGTGCGGGCGGGCGTGGGTCCGGCGCAGCGCGGGACTGCTACGAGTCCGCCGAGGGCGTCGAGATCGTCGCCGTCGGCGACCTGTTCCGCGATCGGATCGAGGAGCGGCGCGAGGACCTGAAGGAAGCCCTCGGCGCCGGGTACAAAGTGACCGACGACCACATCTTTAGCGGATTCGACGCCTACAAAAACGTCATTGACAGCGATGTGGACCTGGTCATTCTGGCGACGCCGCCCGGCTTCCGGCCGATCCATTTGCGGTACGCCGTGGAAGCCGGCAAACACGTGTTCGTCGAAAAACCGTGCGCGGTGGACCCGAGCGGCGTGCGCTCGGTGATCGAGTCCGGCGAGATGGCAAAAGCCAGGGGCCTGTCGATCGTCGCCGGCACCCAGTATCGCCGGCAGCCGAGTTATGTCGAAGCGATCAAGCGTATCCACGATGGCCGGATCGGCGAGGTGGTGGGTGCGTCCGAGTATTACCTGACGGGCCCCATCTGGCTGCGGCCGCGGAAGCCCGGCATGTCCGACATGGAATGGCAGTGCCGCAACTGGTACTACTTCACCTGGCTTTCGGGCGACCACATCGTCGAACAGTTCGTGCACAACCTGGACACGATCGACTGGGTGATGCAGGGCCAGCCGGTGAGCGCGATTGGCTCGGGCGGCCGGCAGGCACGTGTCGACCCGTCGTTCGGTCACATCTGGGACAATTTTAATATCCAGTATACCTACGCCAACGGCGTGCGCGTGACGGCTATGTGCCGGCAGATGGAGAACTGCTACTCCAACGTCTCGAACCGAATCATCGGCACCGAAGGCGTGGCGGACATCCACCCGGACTTCTCGCGCCTGACCTCGCACAAGGGCAAGATGATTTTCGAACACCCCGAAAAGGGCAACAACCCGTACGTACAGGAGCACACGGACCTCATTGCGAGCATCCGCGCCGGCGAGCCGCTGAACGAGGCAAAGGAAGTCGCCTACAGCACGATGACCGCCATCCTCGGCCGCGAAGCCTGCTACACGGGCCAGGAAGTGACGTGGGAGCAGCTCATGATGTCCGAGCAGAAACTGGTGCCGGACACCTTCGCCTTTGGCCCGATGGCCGAAGCGCCGGTGGCCGTGCCCGGTATCACCCAGCTCGAACGGCTCTTTTCGTGAGCATCCGCCCAATGAATCGTCGCACCTTTCTCGCCGATGCCGGCCGCATGGGCCTCGCGCTCGCCGCGGCGCCGGCGTTTCCGGCCCTGTATCACACTTCGCCGCGGAAGCGCATCCTCAAAGCGCTCAAATTCGGGATGGTGGACGAGCCGCTGTCGGTCCTCGACAAGTTCAAGCTGCTCAAGGAAATAGGCTACGATGGAGCCGAGCTGGACAGCCCGAGTGACCTCGACCCTGACGAAGTGATCGCGGCGCGGGATGCAACCGGGCTCGCCATCCCCGGGCTCGTGGATTCCGTCCACTGGCGCAAAACGCTTTCCGATGCCGACCCTGCCGTGCGGGACGAGGGGCGTGCCGCGTTGGAGCACGCGCTCCGGCAGGCCCGCCTCTTCGGGGCTACCACCGTGCTGCTGGTGCCGGCCGTGGTGAACAAGGAGATGTCCTACGCCGATGCCTACACCCGCTCCCAGTCGGAAATCCGGAAGGTGCTGCCATTGGCAAAGGAGATGGGCGTCAAGATCGCCCTGGAGAACGTGTGGAATCAGTTTTTGCTGAGCCCGCTCGAGTTTGCCCGGTACATCGACGAGTTCGAGAGCCCCTGGATCGGCGCGCATTTCGACATCGGCAATATCGTCAACTACGGCTGGCCCGAACACTGGATTCGCACGCTAGGGGCCCGCATCCTCAAGCTGGATGTCAAGGAGTTCAGCCGTAAAAAGCGGGACGACGAGGGGTTGTGGGAGGGCTTTGGCGTCGAGATCGGCGAAGGCGACTGCGACTGGCCGGCCGTGAACGCCGCGCTGGCCGACATCGGCTACGTGGGCTGGGCCGCCGCGGAGGTTTCGGGCGGGAACGCCG
>JBGSPJ010000086.1:0-3705 GCA_041738655.1 Rhodothermales bacterium
CGCCGCGCGCGGCTTCGCCCTGGACTACCACGACGCCCTTCGTGGCACGACGGGTGGGATCTTCAGGCGATGCGACGAGACGGACACCTGTCCGAAAACCTTCCTCGGGCTGAGCGGCTCCGAGCTCTGGGCGCTGCAGGGCTCGCCGGCGCTGACGGATGCGTACGGGATGCGCGACCTCGACCAGCCGGCGGATCTCCGCATCTACTACTTCGCCGGCACCCAACACGGCACCTCGCCGGTATCGTGGAATCCATCGATGACGGTGTACCCGGCCGGCGTGATGTCGACCTTCGACCCCATCGTCCGCGCACTCTGGGTGCGGTTGACGGAGTGGGTGGTGGAAGGTACTCCGCCGCCTGTCAGCCAGACCCCCAGGATCGACGACGGTACGCTGGTCCGGCCCGAGGCGCTTAACTACCCCGCCATGCGCGGCCTCTCGTTCCCGGTGCAGGGCACCTCTACCCCGATACCGCCCTTTGAGTACCTCGGCTGGTACACCCATCTCGGGTTGTTGGATTTCGGGCCCCGGTTCGATGAACCCAACGAAAGCGGGATCGCGGACGTGTTGCCGCCGGCGTACCTCGGGAAGGATTATGCGATCCTGGTGGCTGCCGTGAACGAGGATGGCAACGAAGTCGCCGGCATCCAACCGCCCGGCAACGCCGTTCCGCTGGGCACCAATCTACCCTACGCCTACAACGCCCGGCTGCATCTGGGCGATCTGTTCTGGCTGAGCGGGTCGTTTATTCCCTTCCACGCCACCCGCGAAGCCCGCCTCGCCGCTGGCGACGAGCGGTTGTCGCTGGAGGAGCGCTACGGCGACCACGCCGGCTACGTCGACGCCGTCCGCCGCGCCGTGCAGGTACTGGTGGATCAAGGGTTGATGCTGTCCGATGATGCCCGCCGAACGATCGCGGAGGCGGAATCCAGCGATGTGCTTAAATGAGGCTATCCCATGCGCAAATGACAGGCCTGCATCATGCCAACTTCACTACGTTGGACAGATTCCTTAGAATCGGCTGAAACGTGAGAATTTGATGGTCCCCTCCTCTCTGAGAGCCTGCCCCGTACTTGGTACGGGGAGGGGCAAATCCCGTCGGCGCGTAGCGGTGACGGGATGGGGAGGTGGGGCCGCGGCGGGGGTTTTTACCTCCCCATCCCGATCGAGATCGGGATTTCCCCTCCTCGATGAGGAGGGGACCCTCTGATATCCAGGCATTTTCTAATACCTCAGGCCTGCGAACCTACCTCCCCCCATACTGCCGCTGGTAATACTCCCGGTAGGACTGATCGGCAACCGCCGCGAGCCAGTCCTGGTGGGACAGGTACCAGTCTACCGTCTGCCGCAGCCCGGTTTCGAGGGAGTGGCGGGGCCGCCAGCCGAGGGACTCGGTGAGGTGAGTGTGGTCCATCGCGTAGCGGAAGTCGTGGCCGGCGCGGTCCTTCACGTAGGTGATCAGCCCCCGGCCCGTGCCGGCCGGCCGGCCGAGGCGCTCGTCGACGAGATCGAGCAGGAGCCGGACGAGTTCGATGTTCGGCCGCTCGCTGTCGCCGCCGATCGTGTAGGTCGCGCCCGTTTCGCCGTGGAGGAGGATGGTTTCGATGGCCTCCGCGTGGTCCTCGACATAGAGCCAGTCTCGCACGTTTTTCCCCTGCCCATACACCGGCACCTGCTTATGGTGCAGGGCATTCAGGATAAATAGCGGGATGAGCTTTTCGGGAAACTGATAGGGGCCGTAGTTATTCGAGCAGTTCGAGAGGACGACCGGGAGATGGTATGTGTGGTGATAGGCCCGCACGAAGTGGTCCGACGCCGCCTTGGAGGCCGAATACGGCGAGCGCGGGTCGTACGGCGTCGTTTCGCTGAAGAACCCCTCGTCGCCGAGGCTGCCGAAGACCTCGTCGGTAGAGATGTGGTAGAAGCGGTAGTCGCCGGCATCCCTCCAGCTTTTCCGCGCCGCCTCCAGCAGCGCCATCGTCCCCATCACATTCGTCCGTGCAAACGCCAGCGGGTCCAGGATCGACCGGTCCACGTGCGACTCCGCCGCGAGGTGGATCACCGTCGTGAAGCGGTGTTTGTCGAACAGGGCATGCAGGGCCTCCAACTCCACGATATCCCCCTGGACGAACTGGTAGTTCGGCGCGCCTTCGATGGCCCGCAGGTTGGCGAGGTTACCGGCGTACGTGAGGGTATCCAGGTTGACAAACGCCACCTCCGGATGCCGGGGCACCAGGTACAGCAGTAGGTTGGACCCGATAAAGCCGGCGCCCCCCGTCACCAGGATGCGTTGGGGGGAATGGGTTGGATTCGTCTGTCGCAAGGTCCTTTACAGGCGTCATCCCCGACCCCGATCGGGGATCCAGCCGGCATGCAATCCGTCTGAATCCCGCATCAAGTGCGGGATGACCTAGTCGCGTTGAGAGATTTTTTTCCAGGAAACCGTGTGACACCCCTTCTGGATCCTGGATCAGGGCTGTTAACAAAACGCCCAATACAACGGCAATGTCATCCCGGACTTGATCCGGGATCCCGAAGAATGGCTCATGCGGCTGGTTCCCGGGTCGGAGCCCGGGATGACAAATTGCCTTTTTTTGTCGTTTCGGAATTTTGTTAACACTCCTGTCCTGGATCGAGTCCAGGATGACAAGAAAGCAATTCGCAAAATCCCCCGACCCCTTCGTACATTGCCACCCCGTTCCACTCGATCCAGCTCCCGTCGTGGCCAAAAACAACACCCTGTACCTGATCGACGCGATGGCCCTTGCTTATCGCTCGCATTTCATCTTCATCAGCCGGCCCCTCATCAACTCCAAAGGCCAGAACACCTCCGCCACCTACGGCTTCGCATCGGCCCTCCTCAAGCTCATCGAGGACCACAAAATCGACCACATCGCCGTCGTATTCGACGTCATGGGCGAGGGCGGGACATTCCGGGATGAACTTTATGGCGATTACAAAGCGCACCGCGATCCACCCCCCGAAGAACTCCTCGCCAACATCCCCGTCATCAAGGCGCTCGTCCAGGCCTTCGACATCCCGGTCGTCGAGCGCGACGGATACGAGGCGGATGACGTCATCGGCACGCTGGCGCGCCTGGCGGAGGCGGATGGGGAGAAGGTGGTGATTGTCTCGCCGGACAAGGACTTCCAGCAGCTCATCTCCGAAAAAATCACCCAGCTGCGGCCGGCCTACCGCGGCGAAGAGTTCGACCCGATCACCCTCGAACGCTTCCGCGAGAAGTTCGGAGTCGAGCCCATCCAGTTTATCGACATCCTGGCCCTGATGGGGGATGCGGCGGACAATGTGCCGGGCGTGCCCGGGATCGGGGAGAAGGGGGCCATCCAGCTCGTGCAGGAGTTCGGAAGCGTCGAGGCGCTCGTGGAGCGTGCTCCGGAGGTCAAGGCCAAACGGGCGCGTGAGGGGCTCATCGAACACCGCGAGGCGGCGTTGCTGAGCAAAAAGCTGGTGACGATCGTCACCGATCTGGATGTGGATCTCGACTGGCACCAGCTCAAGATCGCGAAGCCAAATGTGACCGAGATCGACCGGATTTGCCAGCTCATGGAGTTTGGCGGGCTCCGGGAGAAACTGCTCACCAAGGCCCGGATGATCCTCGGCGAGGAGGACGCCGGCACCCTGTTCGCCCGGCCGAAAGCGCCGGCGGAGCCGGAGGTGGGGCAGACCCTCTCGCTCGACCTCGG
>JBGSPJ010000095.1:0-4144 GCA_041738655.1 Rhodothermales bacterium
CCAGATTATCCCGCGCACAGGCGCGTTCCAGTACCCCGGTGGGGGGTGGCCGATTTACGTCGGATTTGGTGGCCGATTACGATCGGATCAGGTGGCCGATTTGCGTCGGATTTGCCGGCCGATTAAAGTCGGAATACACACGACATGGCTAATCGGACTGCTTCCTCTTTGAATTCCGCCGTGTGGGACCGTCTTTTGGTCTTGTTCATCTGTTCCTCGTTATAACCCCAATGTAGGGCTTAACTTACTCTCTGCTATAACGGGGGAAGATCATAACGCGTCTCTAGCGTGGAGAGGCCGAAGAGATTGAACCGGGCCACCAGTTTACAGACGGCATCGCCGCTCTTGCGGCCGGCGCGCTTCGCCGCTTCCGTGAACGAGATGCCTTCAGCTACTGACAGCAGCTCTTTGGCGCGGGCAACATGCGCGGCGGGTTCGGTTAAGCTGCGGCTGATCGCCTGCAGCGCCTCTCGCTCCTGATCGGTGAGCGATCGCAACGGATGATTCGGTCTTCGAGACATCGGGGGCATGCTCCAAGTCGATTCGGGAGAACGGAATTTGTACATTCTACAACCGGATGCGATTATTGGCAATCCGCCTCACAAATGCCCCCTAGCTGTTGATCGCCTCTTTTCGCTCCTCGGCCGAGGGGTTCGTGTACTGCATGGAGTACATCGGATTCTTGTGGTTGAGCTGGATCTGCACCGCGCGCAGCTTGCCAGTCGCGTCGTGTACCTTGATCCCGACCCGGTGCCGTGCGCCGTGCACCGTCTTGCCCGGGATCTTCGCCTCGGCGCCGACCTGGTTCCAGATGTGGTTGATCGAGGCGGGGGAGAGGGGGCCCCGGCTCCTCCGGTTCGTGCTGGCCGCCAGGAAAAGAACGCTGGACGCAAAATGCGCCGCATCGTGCGCCCGCTCTTGGTCGATGTACTCCCGGATCGCCGCCAGGGCTTCGCGGCTGATGGCGATGGTTGCCGTCACGCCGCCCTTTTCGATGACGGAGAGTTGTTCATGTTCAAAGTCCACATCGCGAAGGGTGAGCTTCGTGATCGCCGCCCGGCGCAGGCCGCTCCCGAAGGCGGTGTAGACGATCGCCCGGTTGCGGTAAGGCCGGTAACCGTCCCGCCGCGGCGCCATGCCGCGCTTGCGGTTTCGGTGCCGGTCGCGGGAGAGGCCGCCCACGCGGAGCAGCCGGTCGGCCGCATCGAGCATGTCCGCCTCTTCGCGCTTTGAGTACGCGCGCTCCAGGCTCAGGATGGTCGGCGTGGGGATCGCGGCCACCTTCTCCATCGGATTGCCGAGCGTGAAAGGCCGGTGGCGGTGGATCCACTTGGCGAAAGGCCGCAGGTGAGCGAGCATCGTGTTGATGCTCCGCGCCGACCAGCGCCGCGCCTCGGTGATGCCCCCGTCCCGGTTAATCCGTTTTTGCGCCTCGCACCAGTCGCGGAAGGCGCGGGAGCGGCGGGGCGTCCAGTGCTCCCGCGCATCGCTGCCCGTCTCCATAGATAGCCAGTGGATGAGGATACCGATCGCGCGCCGCTGCTTCATCCTCGAGGACGGCGCCGTCGTGACTTCGAGTTCGAAATAGGCTTCGGCCCAGGCCGCGAGCGAGTCGCCGAGCCCTACATCCAGCGCGAAATTCTTTCGCGCAACGATTTGTACGGGTTTTTCCTTCTTTTTCGGCATGTTCGGGCGGCCATAATTAACAAATCATCGAACGAAAGATACCTTTCGTCCAACGTATTGTACAACCCGTGTCGGGAATTAAAAAAGATCGATCAAACAGGGGGTCTCGAGATGGCGGGTCGCCCGGGCATGAGGCCATCGATAGGCTGGTTGCGACACGCACCCACGCGGCTGGTATTGAAACCGCCACCGGCAACCCCGCGTTCTTCGCCCAGGTATACCGGCCATGACACACCTTGTAAAACATCTCCTTGATCGCATCGAGGCCCTGTCCGAGTCGCAGCAGGACCGGGTTGTGAGGCGCTTTATTGCGCTACTCGAGGCTGCGCCCGGCGCCGATCCATTGCCGGTCGTTGCCGAACTCGCCGCTCCAGGTGATCCGCCGCTCTGGCAGGCGGCTTCACCCGAAGAACAGGCCCGGATGTGGACATCCTGGGTGGACAGTCACCGAGGAGGCCCGGGGATTCCCGATGAAGCCCTCCGCCGCGTCAACCTGTACGATTAATGGCGCGCTACCTTCTGGACACTAACATCTTTCTGCGCGGGGTCGACGAGAACTCCCACAAGCAAGCCGTGGTGCGCGATGCGGTCCGGATACTCCTCGAGGGAGGCCACACGTGTTATATCTGCTCGCAGGTGCTGTCTGAATTCTGGGTTGTGGCCACGCGTCCGGTGAGCGAGAATGGGCTCGGCTGGCGAAGCGAACAGATCGAAGCCGAAGTCAAGCGCCTCCTTCAGACGTTCCCCGTGGCGATCGAGACCTCGGAAGCGATCTGGCGATGGCTTGAGTTAATGATTACCTACCAGGTGCGCGGTAAGCGGGCGCACGATATCAAGCTGCTAGGTCTCATGCAAGCCAGCGGAATCTCCCACCTGGTCACGCTTAATCCGCGAGATTTTCCGGCCATTGAAGGCATTACCATCGTAGACCCGGCGCTCTTGCTCGAATAGCGGGCGAAGGGCTGCGAGGTATACCTTATATATAGGTGGATTTCGCGCGGCGCTCTCCGGGGGGTACCGATTGGCAGCCTATAATACAGCCGGAGATAACCCCGCATACTAAACGCAGCCTATAACACAGACCCTCCCGGGAGTCCATAATAAACACAAAGATCGGTCGACGGCCGGTATGACACCCTTATTACAAGCCGCCATTAAAAAGCTCGCCTCCTTGCCCGACCGGGAGCAGAACGCCATTGCCGCGCGTCTTCTGAAGGAGCTGGATGCCGCGACGGAAGAGGAGTTGCCCCCCGGCGTGTGGCTTGGCGGCTCGAAACCCTCCCGGGAGACAACGGAGCGGGCAGTCGACCACATTCTGGCTCTGCGGAAGGGGACTACGCTCGGGCCCGGCCTGGTGATTCGTGACCTGATCGACGACGGGCGGCGATTCTGATAACAGACGTTCTGCCAGCGCGAGGAGGTAGTCCAGCGATTGCATCGAGGAGAGACTTTGCAGGACAGTTACGTCTGGCGCACATCCGCCGGCAGGGGAGCATCGTTCAAGAGGGAAAGAGGCTCGATCACCCTAACCCGGACGACGCTTATGGACTGGACTCGGTATAATGCGGCGCGGCCCACGAGGGAAGGATGGCATCTCGTTCACTACAGCCGGGCGGCCGATGGGCCGGGCACGTACTGGACGTTCTGGAATTACCGGGCGCTCTACTGGCATCCGGTGCTCGGCGCCTGGACGGAAGACGCCCGGACGCCGGCCGAAGGGGGAGCTGTGGCGTACGTGCCGATCGAGCTCTGGGCGGAAATCGCGGTTATAGAAGGGGAGGCGGCGTAGCCAGAGAAGGGGCCTCGCATCAGGCGAGGCGCCGGTAATCGACGGCTGCGATGTGGATCAGGCCATAGTCCAACTGGTAGGCGCGCATCGAAGGGCCGTCCCAGGGGCCGGCGGGCAGGGTGAGGATTTCGCGGTGCACGCACCCGTCGCTGAACCGCATTGTCCGCTCGATTTGCCGGGAAAGCCATATCATAACTTCCTTTGATGATACACCTATTTACCTGGTTATCCAAGGAAGGGGATAAACATACTCTCAGTCTCTCTACCAGCGTACTGCGGGAAAAAGTACGCATCGCTATCAGCTGTGACGAGACTTAACAAAAGGGCAGTATTGTAACGAGTAGCATATCTCTGCGCATTCAGAACGCGTTGACACAAATAATAGCATATCGCTCTCTGCATCGATCATCATCGGGGTAGTAAGCGGATTGGGTACCAGTCTGCTGGTCTTTCTTCTTTCCGGCGTCTGGACAGAAATCGCCCTTCCCTGGTACAAGCAACTCATTTATCAAGGACAGGATATTGATGGGGAGTAACCGCCCGGTGAACCCCATCTTGCCGTCTTCGGTGTGAGGCGCGAACTTGCGTGCAAAAACACACGCATGGCCACATCCCGACGTACCCCATCCGATATGTATCCGCTGGTCGAGGCTTACCTCACAAGCGGAG
>JBGSPJ010000321.1:0-8861 GCA_041738655.1 Rhodothermales bacterium
TAATTCGAATCCATTCGAAGCGGTGACGTGGTCGAAGTCGGCTCCATCCCAGGTCATCATACTGTGGCAGTTGAGGCAGGTAGTCGGGAATCCGCTGCCGGCGTGTTCGTCGTTGTAATCGGGTTGGTGGCAGGTGATACAGTCTTGATCGTTGGCCGGGTTAAAGAGCGGCGTGAGATCGGGCATGCTGTGGCAGGTCTCGCAGGCGAGGGCATCATGGGCGCCGAGGAGGTCGAAGCCATTGGAAGCGGTGACGTGGTCGAAGTCGGCCCCGTCCCAGGTATTGATATTATGGCAGTTCAGACAGGTCGTGGGGAATCCGCTGCCGGCGTGTTCGTCGTTGTAATCGGGCTGGTGGCAGGTGATACAGTCCTGATCACTTTGAGCGGCGAAGATGGGCTCCAGATCTGGTAGACGGTGGCAGGATTCACAGGCGAGGGTCTCGTGGGCACCGATAAGCGCGAAGCCTTCGGAGGCGAGCACGTGATCGAACGTGGCCCCATCCCACGTCTCGGTGGTGTGGCATTCGAGACAGGCCGTTGGAAAACCGGAGCCGGCGTGGTTGTCGTCGTAATCGGGTTGATGGCAGGAGAGGCAGTCCTGGTCGTTTTGCGCGGCGAAGATCGGGGTGAGGTCGGGCGAGCGGTGGCAGGCCGCGCAGGGCTCCTGTTCGTGCGCGCCGAGGAGGGCGAAGCCGTTCGACGCCAGTTGGTGATCGAAGAGCGTGCCCTGCCAGTTCACGGTGCTATGGCAGGTTTCGCAGGTGAGCGGGAAGCCGGCGGCGACGTGGTCCAGGCTCGTGGCATTGTCGTAGTCGTCCTGATGGCAGGATTCGCAGCTCGTCTCGAGCGCGGAGAAGGCGCCGCCGACATCGTCGGTGTGGCAGGTGGCGCAGGTAAGTTGCGCGTGGGTGCCGGTGAGGGGGAAGCTGGTGCGCGCATGGACACCGATGCCCTCGACATCCTGGAAGAGCGTGGTGTTGTGGCAGTCGGCGCAGTTCTGGGAGTAGGCACCCTGGTGGACATCCAGATGGCACGTGGCGCACTCGGTCGCGGCGACATGGGGTTCGTCAAATCGAAGATCGATGTGGCACGAGGCGCACGCGACCCGTTGGTGGCTCCCGGTGAGGGGGAAGTCCGTCTGCATGCTGTGTGAAAACGCCATCGCGTCGCGGAGCGGGGCCCAGGCCTCGGTGCGGTGACAGGCGTTGCAGTCCGAGCCGATCGTGAGTACGCCGTGCGGACTCGTTCCCTGCTGGGCGTAGGCGCTCGATCCGGCCATCAGCAGCAGCCAGACGATGAATAGGATGGTGCGTTTCATGTTATTCTTCCCCATGGCAGTCTTCGCACGCCGTCGGTAGCGGACGGTAGCGGGTGAAGGGGGGGCCTTCAGGGGGGTGCTCCTCCTGATGGCAGCTTTCACAGGCGACGCGGACGTGGGCGCCGGTGAGCGAGAACCGGGCCTTCTCGTGGTCGAACGAGGGGATCTCAAAAGCCTGGTTGTCATGGCAATCGTTGCAGGCCTTGCCCGGGAACTGATCGAGGTGCGGGTTATCCTCGGTGTGGCAACTCACACAGGCGGTGTCCAGGCCGCTGTAGGCCGGCCCCTCAAAGCCGGCCACGGGGCCGGCGGTTTTGTGGCAGCCGTCGCACGCGACGGTTTCGTGTTTGCCGGTGAGGGCAAACAGCGTCTTGTCGTGGTCGAACCCCCGGGCATCGTCCCAGCGCTCGGTCACGTGGCAGTCGGTGCACAGTGTCACTCCAGTCTCACTGGTAGATTCTCTGGCAAACTGGTTGCCGTGCGGACTGTCTTCCCGGTGGCAATCCTGGCACTCGGTCTTTTCGATGGCGAACGTCGGTCGTTCTTCGCCGGATGGATTGTGGCAGGCGACGCAGGCCGTGGCGAGGTGTGCGCCGGTAAGTTCGAAGGAAGATTCTTTCAGGTGCCGGTCGATGGAGTAGGTCGACGGATACCATTCGTGCTGGTCGTGGCAATTTTCGCAGAGGGCGCCGCCGCCAGGGCTCTCAACAAACTCCTTCTGATGGAAATCGACGTGGCACGAGAGGCAGTTGGTAGCCTGGAGCCGCGGGTAGGTGTTGCCGGAGGTATTCCCGATGAGCGTCACCCGGATGTCGGCGTCGCGCCGGGCCGGCTTCTGGTGGCAGGAGGCGCATTCCAGATCGGCGTGGCTGCCGATCAGTTCGTACCCCGTTTCGTCGTGGTTGAATTTCGTTTTGCTGAGCTGGGTGAGCTCGTGCCAGTCGGCGGTTTTATGGCAGGAGGCACAATCCGCCCCGAAGCGGCCCTCGTGTTGATCCTCATGGCAGTTTTTGCAGGAGGCGAATGCGATGGGTCGGTACAGGGCGAATTCCTCGCCGGCCGGCGTGCGGCGGGTCTCGTGGCAATTTTCGCAGGATACCTCCTGATGCCGGCCCGTCAGCTTGAAGCGGGCTTCGTCATGGTCGAAGGCTACCGCTTCTTCCCACTTTTCCGTTTCGTGGCAGGTGTCGCAGGCCTCAGTCTCAAACTGATCCTGGTGTGGGCTATCGGGTTCGTGGCAGGCCTGGCACTGGGTAAGCAGGCCGAGATAGGTTTTATCGAGCGATTTGTGTTTCTGATTGTAGGCCAGCACATCGGGCGCCAGGATGTAGTCCGGCTGATGGCAGGTGCGACAGGCGGTTTCTGTGTGGGCGCCGGTCAGCTTGAACGTCGTCTTTTCATGCTCGAAGGTCGTGGTGTCGAAGCGGACGGGCACGAAGTCGACCCCGAAGTGCTCCTTGTGGCAATCACCACAGGGCTGGGCGTCGACGGTGACATGGAATCCTGTTTTTGCGTTAATGCGGGCTTCGATGGGCGTGTGACAGTTCAGGCACAGGTCGTCATTCACGCTCCGTTGCCCGAGCGCGTGGCATTGCGTGCAGTTGGCCACCCCTTCCAGATCGGTGTGGGCACGCGACAATTTTCCGGGCGAGATCAACTGGGATTGGCTCGCGGTTGGGGTGAAAAAAGCCACCAGCGCCACGATCAGCAGGGCGAGGCGCGCCGGCGGCGAAAGCAGAGTGATCATCAACCGGGGGGGAGTTTATTCAGGGATTGTCTGGCCATGAGGGCCACGTCCGGGTCGTCGATCTGATCGGCCACCTCGGACCATATGGTGCGGGCCTCATCGAATCGGTTCATGTTCGCGAGAATCGCGCCTTTGTTGTAGCGGCCGGCCGGGTCGCCCGGATACCGCCCGAGCAGGGCGTCAACCGTTTTGAGCGCCTCGTCCCACTGCTGCAATTCGCCGTAACACTGCGTGAGGTCCAGCCACACCTGCCGGTTCGCGGGGTGCAGCGCGAGATAGTGTTTATAGGTACGGGCGGCTTCTTCCGGCTGGTGCGCGTCGTGTAGGAGTCGGCCAAACCGGATCAGATGCGTGGTGTCGTCGGGAGCTTCGACGAGGCGCATGCGGAGCGTCTCCAGCTGCGAATGGGTGGAGGGGTTGACGTTGGTCTTGTCCGGCGTGAACGTTTCCGACGGGGTTGTGGCGGCGCCAGCCACGGTGGGCGCCGCGGTCCATTCGGTCCCGCTGTGCGGATCGGGCTCGCGTTTGGCGCCGAACCAGAACGCGGCAAAAAGCACGAAGCCGGCCAGGACATAGGCCAGGAAGTAGCGATTTTGAGTAAGACGAGCCGTCATGGCGTCTCCGTAGGTTTGTGAGGCTGAATTGGGGACGTAGGGACACGATATATCGTGTCCGCCCCGGTGATGTGAAACGTCATATCGTGTCTGCCCCGAGGAGTGAGGGGTCATTGGGTTAAAGAATCCATGTATATCCGAAGGCGATCGCGACGGCGATGTGGATCAGGAAAGCGGCCAGCATCACGAGGGCCAGGGGGATGTGCAGCACGTGCCAGTAGCCGAAGGCGCGAACGAACGGACCGAGTGTCTGCCTGCGGAGCTGGAGTTCCACCTGATTTACGAGAAGGGGAAGGGCCTCGCCGATGCGGTCCGCCTGGACGCCACGCTCCTGGAGTCGCTCGCGGAATTGATCCTTGAGTCCGCGTTTGCTCCACTGGAACCGCATGGTCTGGGCCACGGCGGCGGGGATGTTCGTAGCGACCGGCATGCCGGCGAGGAGGCGGGCGATTTCGGGTTGCCCGAGGCCGGTCATCTCCCCCAGTCGCTGCCCGAGTGCGGCTTGCGCTCGGATGATGTCGTTCGCCGAGAAGAACTGGCCGTTAGTCGTCTTGGGGATATGGACGTAGACGTATCGCCCGAAGATGCCGCTCGCCACGACCACGGCCATGCTCCAGAAGGAGATGGAGGCGACATTGCCAAATTTAAAGGTGGTGTGGAGCAGCACCAGAAAAGGTCCGAGTGTGCAGAGGAAGATGTGGAACGTCAGCCAGTTGCGCAGCTTGCCAAACCGCTGCATCGCAGCGGAGCGTTTGCGGATCATGTATGAGCTCACGCCGACGATCATCATCAGGCTGCCGATGATGCCAAGGCCCTGGCCGATGAGTCCGGACGGACGAAAATGGGTATGTGCAGGCATGTAGGCGCGCTCCTGCAGGGGGGCGTAGTAGTAGTCATACCCCTCGACAAGAGGATATATAGCTATGGCCAGCCAGAGCGCGGCGAGGAGCACCGATCGGCGAGACTTCTTTTCCATGCGAGAGGGAGGGGGTACGAGGTGGTTCGGGCCGCCGACGGGCTGGTTGTCGGTACGGCATCCGGTACTAAGGAGGATCCCGGCTTCTGGGGTGCCCGGGAGCGAGCGATGCCTGTAGAATTGTCAAAAACGGTGCCGCCACCCCGGAAAGATGGGCAAAAACCCATTAGAAGTGCGTGAGAACGCGATTAGAAGTGCACGATGAGAGCCAAACCGCTCATGCTGGCCCCGATTCGCAGGGAATGTCCGGGAGGAGCGTCGGTGCGATGGAGCCGCGCGAGACCGATGGCCATGCTCGTCCCGACGAGCCCGCCTGCCAACACGTCCGAAGCCCAGTGCCGTCTCATGGCGATACGGGCCATGGCGGTCCCGCCGACGCCGGCCGCCACCAGGCCCCATACGATAGGGTGGTTGTAATATAGTGCCCACGGCACCAGTACCGCGGTAACCAGGGTAGTGTGGCCGGAAGGGAACGAGGTTTCTCCCGAGAACGGGGAAAAGACAAACGGTGAGTCTGTTTCATCCGGGCGGTGCCGGCCAACAACGGCCTTGACGCCCAAAATGAGCACACTGGCCATGCCAGCCGACTGAAACGACGTAAACGCGGCATCCTGAAACCGCGCGTTGTCGGTCAGAAGTGACACGCCAAGCAGGCCGGTGACGGGCACAAGCACGATGCGTTCGCCCAGGTGGTTGGTCGCATCCAGGTACTGCTTGAACGCCCCGTTGTATCCCCGGCTCGCGGAGTGCGTGATGTCCCGGTCGAGCAGGCTAACCGTACCGAGGGCGGCAAGCGCCCCTACGGCTACCAGTGCGGTGCGGCTATCGGCCGAACGCACAAGCCGGCCGGGATCCCTGTAGGCCCATTCCAGCAGACGGGCCGGCGCCGGCTGTTGCGAAATCGCGACAGGTGTCCACGAAATGCACAGGGCCACCAGGAGCACGAACCGGCACAAGGTGGCACGAAGGAAGGGCTGAATCACGAAATAAGAGGGGTTTCAGCCGGCGGACGCGTTCCAGTCTGGCGCGCGGCCTGGGTGGCCACGGGGAGATGGAGGCGGACGGTGGTGCCAACCGCCGGCGCCGAGGTGATCTCGATCGAACCGCCGTGCATCGCGATGATCTGGTCGACCAGCGACAACCCGAGGCCGGATCCACTTACGATATCGGCCGTGGTGTCGGCGCGGAAAAAGCGCTCGGTCACAAACGGCAGTGCGGCCGATTCGATCCCGATTCCCGTATCGGCGACGGCGAAGGTCACCCGACCGCCGCTGGCGCCGGCCGACAGCTCGATGCGTCCTTTGAGGGTGAATTTGACCGCGTTTTCGAGCACGTTGCGCACGGCGTCGCGAAGTAGATCCGGGTGGCCTCGCACCGGAAGGTACACGTCGATCCGCTCTTCCCATTCGAGCCCTTTCTCGCGGGCGCGTGTGCCGAAGAACACGGACTCCTCACGGATCAAGCCGGCGAGGTCGAAGATGGTATCTCCGAGCAGGGCCCGGTCGCGCTCGAGACGGGTCAGGGTGAGCAGGCTGCGGATCGTGCGGCTCATGCCGTCGATCTCCCCCAATAAGGTGCGTAGGGTTTCCACATACGATTCGGGCGTGCGCGGCCGGCGGAGCGATACGTCGACATGGCCGCGGAGCACCGTCAGCGGGGTTTGCAGCTCGTGGGCGGCGTTGGATGTGAACCGGCGCATGTTTTCGAAAGCCCCGCCGAGCCGGCCTAACAAGGCGTTTAGCGTCTCGGCGAGGCGCGTCGTCTCCCAGTCGGCATCCGCCGGCACGGGGATACGTTCGTCCATCCGGTTGGGCGAAAGGGCGTCTGCCACAGTGGTGATCGATCGTAACGGACCCAGCGCGCGGTAGGCCACGCGGTCGGTCAGTACCAGTAGAATCGCGAGAAGCACGACGAGACCCAGCGAAATGCCCAGCGCGAATTCCCGTAGCCGGCCGGGGATGTCGGGTTCATACCGGGCGATCTGGAGCATGCCGATGGGTTGTCCGTTTTGTCCGACCACCGGATAACTGCCGAAATACAGGGCTTCGCCGTCGATCTCGATCGTATTCAGGGCGCTGAACGTGCCGATGGTCGACGGGAGGTAGGTGACGAGCGTATCGGGAAAAGGCGTCGAGAACAGACGGGTGTTTCCGGAAGCGTACACCAGGGCGCCCGAGGGGTCGAAGATCTGGGCAAAATACGGGTCGACGCGTTTTTCCCGGTACAGATGGTGGGGCTCATGCCAGGGGTAACCCTCGGGCGCGAGCTCACCATCGAGCCCGACGATCTGGAAATTGATCTCGACGGCTTCCTTCTCCAGGAGTGTCCAGGCATGGTAATGCATCCAGCCGTAGGTGGCCAGCCAGCTCAGGACCCCGATGATCGCGAAGGCTACGGTCAGGACGAGGCCCTGCGATACGACGAGCCGGCGCCGAAAGGTAATGCGCCGCGCGTTTGGTGCGGCAGAGGTGTCGTTCACGGCATGAACAGTCATCGAGGATCAGACCGGTTCGGGCAAGAAGCGATAGCCAACGCCGCGCACAGCCTCGATGCGAGCGACGCTCCCTACGTCCTGAAGTTTGCGACGGACGTATCCTACATAGACGTCGATCAGGTTGGTGCCCCGGTCGAAATCGTGGCCCCAGACGTCGCGATGGATATCCTCGCGGCGGAGCGCCTGTTCCTTTCGGGCGATAAAATAGGCCAGAAGATCGAATTCCTTCTGGGTCAGCTCGATCGGGAGGCCGGCCCACATACAGGTGCGGGCGACAGGATCGAGGACAAACTGCCCCTCGCGCCGTGTCTGATTGCCGGGCACAAGACGCGCGCGCCGCTGCAGTGCATCCATCCGCGCCAGCAGCTCGCTGAATGCGAAGGGTTTGGGCAGATAGTCGTCCGCCCCCGCGCGAAGCCCCGCGACACGATCTTCCACCGCGTCGAGCGCGGTGAGCATCAGGATAGGGAGGGCGGGGGCGTGCACCCGCAACTGACGGCACACCTCTATCCCCGAGATATCCGGCAACCGGATATCCAGCAACACGATATCAAAGGCCTCTTCCAGCCCCAGGGCCAGTGCTTTTTCGCCTTCGGTCACCCAGGTCACCTGGTAGCCTTCTTCGCGTAACCCCTGTTCGACGAAAGCCGCGACGCGCGCCTCATCTTCGACGAGCAAAATATGCATGGCCGTTCCAGGATAGACAGCAGGGCGCGGCGACCGCTCCCTGCTAAAATGAGGTACCTGACGTTACGCGTTGTCTCGTTGCGTGTTGTGCGTTTCACCTGGAATCACGCCCACCGCTATGTGACGCGAACACAAACACCAAACGTTCAACGGAAAAACGCGCAACGCGCAACGTCACTGAGGTCAGAGGTAAAACAGGTACTGACCCCCGCAGACACAAAATAGGTTCCGCGTATCCGGTCGCGCCTGCCAGGGCGGGCTTTCTCACGGTCTTCTCATGGAGTGCGGCGGACATTCCGCTCGTCATGGCGTAGTCTAGATTATGAGAAATGCTTCTCCCACCTGCAGAATTCTGTCTCATGTCCCGCATCCACCTGCCCGTCCTGTATCGCGCGTTCCGAATGGCCCACGCGCCGTTCCCGGCCCGAGGGATCGTATTCCTCCTCCTGATTGTATCCGCGAACGCCTGCACGGGGCCAGACCTACCGCCGCTGGCGCCGGCCGTCGAGGCGCCTCCGTCTCTCCAGGGCGGGGACGAATCGGGCCGGGTCGTTCGCCTCGATGCGCGCCAGCTGGCACAACTGGAGGTCCGCACCGAAACCGTCGCGGCGTCTCGGATGCCGTTTTCGGTGCGCGCGCCCGGGGAGGTGTTGCCGGCGCCGGAATACTTTGCGCTGGTCAGCGCCCCGATCAGCGGGCGGATCGTCCGTATCGCGGCGCATGAGGGCGAAGCCGTGAAACAGGGGCAGGTGCTGCTCGAACTGGAAAGCCTGGAGTATGCCGGCCTCGTCGCGGATGTCCTCCGCGCCCGCGCCGAGTTGAGCTACCAGCAGGCGCAGGTGGAGCGTCTCAACCAGCTGGTGGACAAAAAAATCGCGGCGCAGAATACACTCGAGAAGGCGGAAGCGGATCTGAGCCGCGCCCGCGCTGAATACAGCGCCTCGAACGCGCGGGTTGCGGCCCTCGGGCTCTCGCCCGAGACCGTCGCCAGTTGGTCCGAAGACGCCGGCGCCGGCCCCACCC
>JBGSPJ010000103.1:0-4096 GCA_041738655.1 Rhodothermales bacterium
GCTCAGCCTCCATGCCGACGGGCAGAGGGCCCAGGCCCGCCGGGCCGTGCTCCAGGCTCTCGAAATGGCCCCCGGCTACCGCGAAGCCCAGAAACTCCTGCTCCGGCTGGTTGATGAACCCGCCGGCGAGTGAATCTCATAAAACGACTTTTTGTCGCCCTCGGCGCCCATGCTGTTTCGACTCTGCCTTCTGCTCGCTCTGATCCCGGCCGCCGCGCTGCCGGCGACGCCGCATGCCGCGGCGCAGAGCGACGAAGGTTTCCGATTCGTGCGCATCCAGTACGGAGAGCCTGAAGCCGAAGGCCGCCGGTTCCGGCGCGGCGGCGCCCAGTGGGCGCACGACTACCCGACGGCCGAGCAAAACCTCCACATGGCCATCGAACGGACGACCGGGATACGCATCGCCGGCGAACCGCTCCTGCTCACCCTCGGCGACGACCGCATCTTCGAGTACCCCTTTATCTACCTCTGCGAACCCGGTTATTGGACGATCGAGGATGAGGAGGTCGAAAACCTGCGCGAATACCTCGATCGCGGCGGGTTTATTATGTTCGATGATTTTGGCTCCGAAGGCGAACTCATGCAGCTGATGATGCAGATGGAGCGGGTCTATCCCGACCGCGAGCCGCAGGAGATACCCAACGACCACCCGATCTGGAGCATCTTTTTTGATGTCGACCCCGTCGCCGCGCCTTCCCTGGTGGGCGGTCGAGGCTATTTCACCGACACCGACGACCGGTACCTCGCCTACTTCGACGACAACGGCCGGATCGTCGCCCTCGCCTGCTTTAACCAGGACCTCGGCGATGGCTGGGAGTGGCCCGAGCGCAGCCTCGCCAACGCCTCGACGATCAGCTTTCAGATGGGCATCAACTTCATCATGTATGCGATGACGCACTGACGAACGACGGGGTCGTTCGTGGTTACAGGTTTCAGGTTAAAGTTCGTCTTGGAATCACCTAAAACGACAAAATTAGAAGATCCCCTCCTCTCTGAGGAGGGGTAGATCCCGGCGGCGATGTATCGCAGCCGGGATGGGGTGGTGGGCCTCGTTGGGGGTTTTACCTCCCCATCCCGACCACGGTCGGGATTTCCCCTCCTCGATGAGGAGGGGACCCTCTGATCTCGATGTATTTGCTCGTATTTAGCCCGGAATGCGAGTCGAATAAACGCCGTATGGGTCGGTACAGGGCGTTAACCGGAATGACCGCGTGCGTCGCACGCACTGACCGCGGCCCTGGCCGCAAATGACCGCGTGCGCAGCACGCTCATGAACCTCTATGAATGAACAGAACGACACAAATGGCTCCCCGGTGCACAGTGCGTCGGAGCAGGAAGTACTGAACCGGCTGCGTTCGGGCAAGGAGCAGGTATTGAGTCAGTTGCGGCGGCGGATCGTCGGGCAGGACGAGGTGATCGAGCGGGTGCTCATCGCGTTGTTCGCCGGCGGGCACTGCCTCATCACCGGCGTGCCGGGCCTGGCGAAGACCCTGCTCATCAAGTCGCTCGGCGAGATCCTCGATCTGACCTACAAGCGGATCCAGTTCACGCCGGACCTGATGCCGGCGGACATCACCGGGATCGATATCATCGAGGAGGACCGGGCGACGGGCAAGCGCGAGATCAAGTTCATCCGTGGGCCCATCTTCGCAAACGTCATCCTGGCCGACGAAATCAACCGCACGCCGCCCAAGACGCAGGCCGCGCTGCTGGAGGCGATGCAGGAGTACCAGGTGACCGCCGGCGGCGAACTCATGCCCCTCGACCGGCCGTTTTTTGTGCTCGCCACCCAGAACCCGATTGAACTCGAGGGCACCTACCCGCTCCCCGAGGCGCAGTTGGACCGGTTCATGTTTAACCTCGTCATCGACTACTTGTCCGCGAAAGACGAGCTGACCGTGGCGATGGCGACCACCTCCGAGGAGCAGGCCGTGCTCACGCCCGTGCTTACCGGCGCCGACATCGAGGCCTTTCACAAGCTCGTGAAAAAAGTGTACGTGCCGGAGAATGTCGGCTCCTTTGCCGTTAACCTCGTGCGCAGCACCCGTCCGGGGAATGACGAGGCGCCGGAGTACGTCAAGAAGTGGGTGCGCTGGGGCGCCGGCCTCCGCGCGGCGCAGTACCTGATCCTCGGCGGCAAGGTGCGCGCCGTGTTCAAGGGGCGGTACAATGTGTCCGTCGAGGACATCCAGGCCCTCGCGCCCGATGTGTTGCGCCACCGCGTCATCACCAACTTCTTCGCGGATTCGGAGGGCGTCACGGTCGACCACATCATCAACCGGCTGATCGCGGATGTCCGCCAGCCCGTGTCCGGATTGGTCTGATATGCCCGAATCGCCCGCCATCACCCGGTTCATCAAACCCGAGATCCTCTCGCGGATCAGCAACCTCCAGTTGCTGGCCCGCGGCGTGGTCGAAGGGTTTTTGTCCGGCCTCCACAAAAGCCCCTATAAAGGCGCCAGCGTCGAGTTCGTCTCGTACCGCCCGTATATCCACGGCGACTACCTGATGCACGTCGACTGGAAGCTGTTCGCCCGCACGGACCGGCTGTATGTGAAGGAGTTCGAGGAGGAGACAAACACCCGATTCGATCTCATGGTGGACATCAGCCCGTCCATGGGGTACACCTCGGGCACGGTGACCAAGCAGGACTACGCGTTTTTCCTCGCGGCATCGCTCGGGTATTTCATGACGCGCCAGCAGGACGCCGTCGGCCTCACGCTGTTCGATGACGCCATCGTCACCCGCATCCCCGCGCGCCGCGCGTCGGGGCACCTGTTGACGATTCTCCAGCACATGCACGACGCCAATCCCGGCCGGGCGACGGCCATGAGCAAGCCGCTGCATGAGTTGGCCGAGGCCCAGCGCCGGCGGGGGTTTATCGTGCTGATTTCGGATTTATTGGACACCCCGGAGGCGATCGTCGAAGGCCTCCGGCACTTCCGGTTCGACGGCCACAACGTGCTCGTTTTCCACGTGCTGGACCCCCAGGAGGTGGCGTTTCAGTTTACGGAGATGGTCGAGTTCGAGGATATGGAGACCGGCGAAAAGATGGTGCTCGAAGCCGAGTCCGCCCGGCTTGCCTACCAGGAAAACTTCAACCGCTACCGCGACGAGCTCACAAAAGCCTGCGGCGGACTCGGGATCGACTACAACCTCGTCACCACCGACCAACCGCTCGATTTTGCCCTGTTTCAGTACCTCGCCGCCCGAAGTCGCTACCGATAACGAGGAATGGCAAAATGGAAAAGGCAAAAGGCAAAACGGACTCTATTGTCGCGATTACATCGCCATAATCACTAATCACTATTCACTATTCGCTAATCGTTTGTCTTTCATCAACGCCATATTCCTTTTCGGCCTCGGGGCGGCGCTACTGCCGGTCCTGTTTCACCTTGTGCGGCGGGTACAGGCGAAGCAGGTGCGGTTCAGTTCCCTGATGTTTTTGAAGATGACGCCGAAGGAAGTGGTGCGTCGCCGGCGGATCAAGGACTGGCTGTTGATGGCGATCCGCAGCCTCCTGCTGCTGCTCCTGGCCCTGATTTTTGCGCGGCCCTTCATCCCCGACGAGAGCATCCCGTTTTTTGCGGCCGAGGAGGCCGAGTCCGTCGTCATCCTGGTCGATAACTCGTTCAGCATGCAATATGGCGATCTGTTCGAGCAAGCCCGCGCGGCGGCGCTGGGGATCGTCGACGCCGCCGGCCCGGATGACGAACTGGCCATCGTCGCCTTCTCCGACGAGCCCCGGCCGCTCACGGCGCTCGGGACGGATAAAAGCCTGCACCGCGGCGTGTTGGCCTCGGCGCTGGAGCCGACGTACCGGCCGACCGATTTCTTCCGCCCGATCCAGCTTGCGGGCGAGCTGCTCGCCGAGGCCCGGCACGACGCGCGGCGGATCGTGCTCATTTCGGATATGCAGCAGAGCGGATGGGGGGGCGCGTTTGACAACTGGAAGCTGGCGCAGGGCGTGGGCTTCGAGGTGATCGCGCTGGGGGAGGCCGGTCGTGAAAATACCTTTATCGGTGGCCTCGCGGTGGCGACCCGCCGAGTGGAGGGCGAGGTGGTCAATCGGTTCGACTCGCGCGTCGGCGCCAGA
>JBGSPJ010000122.1:0-11730 GCA_041738655.1 Rhodothermales bacterium
ATCGCTGGCTTCGAGAGCGTGCGGGTGAAGCGGATCGGTTTGTTCGGTTCGTCCTTAGACTTGTCCGAAAGCTCGCTCATGCGATCAGACCGCCGACGGCGCCAGGAAGGCGGTTTGCGAAAAGTGTCCAGTAGTCAGGCCATGATCATGTCATGCTGAGCCCCGCGAAGCATCTGTCTGAAACGCGATTCTGAGCGAAAAGCGACATCGTCTGCGTCTTAGAAAGATCCCTCACTACGTTCAGGATGACATGCCCCGGCCGATCGCGTAACATCAAATCATAATTCATAGCGCACTGCTTTTTCTACCAAAAACGGTATCGTTCGCGTTTCACTTCGTAACGACCACCGGAAGCGTCGAAACCCCGCCGGCAGAGCGCAATCGATAATAATAGACCCCGCTGCTAAGCGTACTGACGTCGACATCGATATAATATTCGCCCGGCAAGAGTTCGCGATGGACCGGAACCTCTATAACCCGCCCGAGGACATCGATCAGCGACAACTCCACATCCGTCGCGATCTGACTGATCGTCAGTTTCACCGTTGAACGTGTTCTTGCTGGATTCGGAAACGCCTGACCGATGGTATCCCGGCCCGGTTGTACGGGCGTTCGTTCAGTACTTACCACGACCCTTCCGTCAACCAACCCGGAGGACAAACTCAATCGCTCCCCCATTCCACGCTGCATCTTAACGACACCGTTCATCCCGCAGAAGACAAACTGGTAGTTGGAGTCCGTGTATTCCAGGGTTTCAAAATAAAACATTCTGCAGTTCACAAAAGTACCAACTGGCGTATCAACACTATCTTCGAGGCTTACAAACACCTCATACTCGCGGCCTCCTTCAACATCGGAGTAACTGTAGGTCTCCCCATAACTTACCGAGAAATCAAAAAGTATCGATTCCTCCCCCCAACTATATGTCCGAACATTACCTGCCTCGTCCACCCTCAATGTATCTTCAAAATAAATATTACTGTTGAAAATGGAAAAGTCATGATCATTTATTGACACGTTACCGATTACTAAAAAGGGTCCGTAATACACTGTATCAATTACAGAGTTGTCAAAACCATAAATCAACTCGAGGTAGGTCCACGAATTCCCAGGTTGCAGCGGGAACGAGTTACGTTCATCGCCAAGGGGTTGTCCGGAGGCAGGCAGAAGGCTGATAGTCATCAACATAAAAGACCACAACAAAATCAAGCCTTTCAGATTTCGCATAATCCTACCTCAATTGAGCTCTTATGTAGAGATGCTCCGGTGGGGCGTCTCCGAACAAAAACGTTCATCCTTTCGGTCCCAAGAATGCCGGCTCGAGCGCTTAACGGCATTGTCTGCGTTTCAGAAAGATCCCTCACTGCGTTGCTAATGACACAGAATGTCACCCTGAGCGGTAGCGAGGGGTCTTCGAGCGGCAAAAGGCTACGAGATCACGAATACTTCCCGGATCGTGCCGGCTGGATGGGTTGTGCCCGGGATTGCCTCTCGTCGGTTAAGGATCCCTCGCTGTCGCTCAGGAGGACATAGTATGTAGAGACGCGAACATCGACATACGCCCTTAGTCATGCCCGAAAAGAAAGCCCCGCGCAGCTGGGCTCCGCGTCTCAGGATGACATGTATTTGGCCGATAGCGTGGCGTCATAGTGCGAATAAGTTAAGCCACCCGGCCGGGCCCCACCACCGCACCGAAAAAATTCCCCTCTCCTGCTGCATCGCACCCGGCGGACGCGTACCATTCCCTCGCCACATAATCGAAAACAACCATGCCTTTTCACGTCCGCATTGCCAACGCGCCCTGCTCCTGGGGCGTCATCGAGAACACCGCCGGCGAACGCTCCGGCTACCGCCGTGTCGTCGAGGAGATGCACGAAACAGGGTACGCCGGCACGGAACTGGGCGACTGGGGCTTCATGCCCACCGACCCCGCCAGGCTGCGCGCCGAGTTGGATGCCCTCTCTTTGGCCCTCCTCGGCTCCTGGGTCTCCGTCCGCCTCTATGAATCGGCGTACCACGACCGCGGGGTCGAGCAGGCGGTCATGACGGCGAAGCTGCTCGCGGCCGTCGGCGGGCCCAATGCCTTTGTGATCGTCGGCGACGACCACAGCACCGTCCCCACCCGCACCAAAAACGCGGGCCGCATCACCCCCCAGATGGCGCTCGATGAACGCGGCTGGAAAGTGTACACCGCCGGCATCGAAAAGGTGGCCCGCGCCGTCCGCGAAGAGACCGGACTCCGCACCCTCATCCATCACCACGGCGCGACGTATGTCGAGACACCGGAGGAAATCGTCACGTTCCTCGACCGCACGGACCCGAACCTCGTCGGCCTCTGCTTCGACACCGGCCACTACGCCCTCGGTGGTGGCGATGCGGTGGAGGGGCTCCGCCGGCACTTCGACCGCATCGGGCACGTCCACTTCAAGGACTTCGACCCGGACGTCGTCTCGGTCGCGGCCGTCAAAGGGTGGGATTACCAACAGATGATCGGCCAGGGCGTCTTCCCGGAACTTGGCGAAGGGTCGGTGGATTTCCCCGCCGTCCTCCGCGCCCTGGAAGACCTGGAGTATGCCGGCTGGATCGTCGTCGAGCAAGACGTCCTCCCCGGCATGGGCACCCCGAAAGAAAGCGCCGCGAGGAATCGGGAGTATTTGAAGCGGCTGGGGGTGTGAGAAGGGTTTAAGGTTCGAGGTGTAAGGTTTAAGGAGTTTTCCCCTGAACCATTTCCTGCGCCTTGACATACATCCTTACCCCTTAAACATTAACCTTTGAACCTTTAACCTGAAACCTTGAACCATCCCTTAAGAATCGGCCTCATCGGCGCCGGCCGCATCGGGCGCATCCATGCCGAGACGATTGTCAACCGGATCGCCGGCGCGTCGCTGGTCGCGGTGGCGGACCTCCACGTCGAGGCCGCGGCTGAGCTCGCGGCAATGCACCGCGTGGAGACGGCCCACGCCAATGCGCAAGCCGTCATCGACGACCCGGATGTCGACGCCGTGGCCATCTGCTCGTCCAGCGACACCCATGCGGCGTACATCGAGGCGGCCGCGAATTCCGGCAAACACATCTTCTGCGAAAAACCGATCGCGGCCGACATCGCGAGCATCGACCGGGCGCTGGCGGCGGTAGCCCGCGCCGGCGTCAAGTTTCAGGTCGGCTTCCAACGCCGGTTTGACCCCAGCTTTGGTCACGCGAAGCGCCTCATCGCAAGCGGCGCCTATGGCGAGCCGCGCATCCTGCGCATCACCAGCCGCGACCCGGGTCCGCCGCCCATCGCCTACCTCGCGGCTTCGGGCGGGATCTTCTTCGACATGACGATCCACGACTTCGACATGGCGCGTTTCCTCATCGACTCCGAGGTGGTGGATGTCTTCGCCGTCGGCGGGGTGATGGTGGATCCAGAGATCGGTACGAAGGCAAACGACATCGACACCGCCGTGGTCACCCTGCGCTACGCCAACGGTGCGATCTGCACGATCGACAACTGCCGGCAGTCGGCCTACGGCTACGACCAGCGCATCGAGTGGTTCGGCTCAAAGGGCCGCGTGGCGGTCGAGAACCACAAGCCCGACGCAGTCGTGTCGGCGAACGCGGATGGCGTCCACAGCGCGAAGCCGCTCTACTTCTTCCTGGAGCGGTACATGGACGCGTACCGGGCGGAGATGGAGGCGTTTGTCGAGGCCGTGCAAAACGACACGCCGGTGCTCGTGACAGGCCGCGACGGACGCATGCCGGCGGTGATCGGGAAGGCCGCCTGGAAATCCTACCGGGAAGGGCGGATCGTGACGATTGCGGAGGTGGAGGCCGGGTAACTCACCGCACCACCGCCAGCCGGCGCACCTGCGTCCCGCGCTCCGTCGTCACCCGGACAAAATACACGCCGCCCGGCCAGCCGGAGACATCCACCACCACCCGCTGTATGCCGGCGGGCCGGCGTTCGTCCAGCACCAATACCCTCGGACGCCCCAACGCGTCGAAGACCTCGATACGTACGTCCAGGTCCGCCGGTAGCCCGTAAGAAAACTCCACCAGGTTGCTGGCGGGATTGGGGAAAGGCGCAAAAACCCGGAACGCCACCGGGACGCGTTCCTCCACAAACACCCCGCGCTCGACGGTGGCCGACAGGCCGGCGGCATCGGTCGCCGTCAGCCGGATTGTGTAATTCCCCGGCTCCTCGTACGTAAACGCGGCCGTTTCGCCCGTGGCATCCACCCCCGGTTCGTTGTCGAGCTCCCAGGCGTAGGAGAGATCCCCCTCGAAGTCCGGGTCGAAGGAGCCGAGGGCCGACAGGGTCACCGTCAGCGGCGCTGGACCGGAGAGGGTGGCGGCGGCGAGTCGGACCACTGGCGGACGATTCCCGGTGGCGCTGTATGCCAGGCGCGAGAGCGCGGCGTCGGTGCCTCCGCCCCAGAAGATGCTGCCCCATTCGAGGACGTACACCGCTCCGTCCGGGCCGATTTCGAGGTCGACCGGGTTGGCCAGGGGGATGTCGTCGACCACGGGCAGGATGGCCAGGACACCGCCGGCCTCGTCCATCCGCACTTCCTTGATCCACCGGCGCGTCCACTCATAAATCAGCAGGGAGCCCTCGTAATACGCCGGCCAGGCGCCTTCGCCGACGGTATCCGGAGACCGATACACCGGTCCCGCCATGGCCGTTCGCCCGCCGCCGCTGGCGCTGACGGCCGGGAAGGCATCGTCGGGACCGTAGGGGTACCAGATCCAGGCGGGTTGGGCCGGCGGGAGGATCTCGGCGCCGGTGTTTGAGGGGGAGGTGTTTTGCGGCGTGGCGCAATTGTAGGCGCTGCCTGAGGCGCCGGTCTCGAAGTCAAACCGCACATACGGCCGGTTGTCGGCAATGCAGTAGGGCCATCCGAAGTTGCCGGCCGCGCGCGCCTGGTTCCACTCGTCGTAGCCCTGTGGACCGCGTTGAGGGTTGGCCGCGCCGGCATCGGGGCCGACATCCCCCCAGTAGAGCCAGCCGGTCTGTGGGTCAACGGAGATGCGGAACGGGTTGCGCATCCCCATCGCGTAGATTTCCGGCGCGCCCGAGGGGTCGCCGGGGGCAAAGAGGTTGCCTTCCGGGACGGTGTAGCTGCCCTCGTCGGTGGGGCGGATGCGCAGGACTTTACCCCGCAGGTCATTCGTATTGCCGGAGGACCGCCGGGCGTCCCAGGCCTCGCGGCCGGGCCGGCCATCGATGGGCGCGAAACCATCCGCCGCGAACGGGTTGGTATTGTCGCCCACGGAGAGAAAGAGATCGCCCGCCGGCCCAAAGGCCAGTGAGCCACCGGAGTGGCAGCACTCCGTCCGTTGGGTAGGGACGGTGAGGAGGATCCGCTCGGAGCCCGAAACGAGACCTGCGCCATCCCACGTGAACCGCGAGAGGCGCTGGATTTCGTCGGAACCGGCGGGGGAATAAAAGAGGTAGAGCCAGCCGTTTTCCGCGAAGCCGGGGTCCAGCGCGAGGCCGAGCAAGCCATCCTCCTGGACCGTCGAGACTTCGAGCTGCGCGACGAGGGCGGTCGCCTCGGTCACCGGATCGTACCGGCGGAGCCGCCCCGCGCGTTCGATAAAAAACACCCCGCCCTCTGGATCGACGGCCAGCTCCATCGGTGAGTCGACAGAGGGCTCGAGGACCTGCTTCGAGATGCGCCCGCGCTGGGTGGCGGAGCAGTCGCCCGGAACCAGGCCGGCTGCCCACCGGATGCCGCCGGCGAGGTGGGCGAGGAAGTGGGGCTCGGCGTACGACTCCGACGTGTGCCCGCCTCCGGTGTACCACGATCGCCCACCCTGGAAGGGGTGACACCAGGCGATGGGGTGGTCGAAGCCCATCGAGCCGCCCGAGTAGGTCGTTTCATCGAGCGCGGCGAGGACGTGGACATCCCCCCGAGGATTGACCTGGTAGTTGTACCACTCGTCCGTCCGGGTCCACCGCTCCGGCAGCCCGGTGGTGGAGGGGTGGAGGCGGTCGGCGACGACGACGCGGCCGGACTGGATATCGGGATGGCCGGCAAAATACGCCCCGACAAGCGCGCCGTACCAGGGCCAGTCGTATTCGGTATCCGCCGCCGCGTGGATGCCGGCATATCCGCCGCCGGCACGAATGTAACGCTCGAAGGCGGCCTCCTGGGAGGCGTCGAGCACGTCCCCCGTCGTCAAAAGAAAGATCACCGCATCAAAGACTGCGAGGCTGTCATCCACAAAATACCCGGGATCTTCCGTGGCCGTCAGCCGCCACCCCTCGTTGAATGCGATGTTTTGCAGGGCGGCGATACCGGCGGGGATGGAGTCGTGCCGGAAGACGGTCGTGCGCGAATAGACGAGGAGGCGGGGCTGCGCCAGGGCCGGCGTCGCGGCGAGGGCCGCGACAAAAAACAAGAACGCCAATCGAGAAGCAATCCGCATGATTTGAATAGGATAGTCACGAAAGAGGGTCCTGGCAGAACTACGTAGAGACGCTCCGCTGGAGCGTCTCCTACCACGCCCGGCCATCATGTGAGACGCTCCGGAGGAGCGTCTCTACGGCATGCTCGTCTCACCCTTTACCCCGCATTCCGGAACACCGGCGCGAACTCGCGGAGCGGCATGCCGGCGCCGGCGGAGGTCCCGCCCTTCCGGGCCACCTCAATCTCGTACGTCACCCGGTCGGTGCGGTAATAGCGGCGCTGGATGTAGATCGGCTTGTCGCCCGTGGTCATCGACAGGCGTTCGATGAGGAACACCGCGCGGCCGACCGGGACGCCGAGGTGTTCGGCCACGAATTCGTCCGCATTGACCGCGTCGAGGCGGTAGCGGCCGCGGAGGACGGGCACCTGGTAATCCTCTTCCAGGATGCGGTAGATGGTTTCGTGTTCGAGGTCGTAGCCCTGGAGGAGCTGGCCGTAAAAGACCGGCAGCCAGGTCTGGTCGAACGCGATGGGCAGATTATCGCCGAGGCGGAGGCGGTCCAGCCGGCAGACCCGCACGTGGGGCTCGACATTCAGGGCCACCTGCACGAATCCCGGTGGCTCGACATGGTCAAAATGGACGACCCGGGACGACGCCTCCAGGCCGGCTTGCGCCATGTCCTCCACAAAATCCGTCAGCTTCACCATTCCCTGGAGCAGGCGGGCATCCTTCACAAATGCCCCCAGGCCCTGCCGACGGTAGATCAGCCCGTCACTCTCGAGCGTCTGCAACGCGCGGCGGACGGTGATCCGGCTCACATCGAACTGCTGTCCGAGCTGGTTTTCCGAGGGAAGCTGATCATCGACATGAAAAAGACCCTTTTCGATTTGCTCCCGCAGCCAATCGCTAATTTGCTCGTGGCGTGGACGTCCTGATTGTAGCATAGGGGTGGTACGAATGGCGAGGCGTGCCTCCAGGTTTTCCTGAAGATACGTCGCGGAGATCTGTTCGTTCACACCTAAATTGCGGGACTCCATCCAATAAACCACGCGTGTACGATCGACCATGCTCCAACCCGACCTCCTGCGGTTCGTCACCCGAGACGACGTCCAGATCGAAGAAGCGCCCTGGGGGCCGCACCACTGGCTGAGCCGGCCCGGCCTCACGGACGCGCGGGACCTGCTGATGGTGCGCGTCCACATGCCCGCCGGCAAGGCGCATCAGTTTCACCGGCACCCGGCCATGGAAGAGATCATTTACGTCGTTTCCGGCATCGCGGAGCAGTGGGTGGATGACGAGTTTCGCATCCTGCAGGCCGGCGAGATGGCGCACATCCCAAAGGATGTCGTCCACGGCACCTACAACGCCGGCGACGAGCCGCTCGTCTTCCTGGCCATCCTCTCCCCCGCCCTTTTTGAAGGCCCCGCACTGGTGGATATGTGCCAGGAGGAGCCCTGGCGCTCGCTCAAGACTCCCGTCATCTACCCCTGAACAGTGACCGGTGGGTAGCGGTCAAAAACTGACCGTCACGCCGCCTCGAACGGTGCGGCCGGCGCCGGGCAGGCCGAGTTGGAGCACGACCAGTTCGTCGGTGAGGTTCTCCCCACGGGCGAAGACCTCGATGGAGGCGCCTCTGGCCAGCCGATCGAAACGATAGCCCACCCGCGCGTTCAGGATCGGCGCCGAATCGAGCAATACAAACGTGTCGTCGATGTCCAACGAGTAGGCCCCTCCCGTGTACCCGGTTTCGACGAGCGCGGAGAACCCACGCCGGCCCGAATATTTGAGGGTCCCCACGGCCAGGGTTTCCGGCTTCTCCGCGAGGCGGGCAGGGTCTTCTGGTGTGGCCTGCTTCGGCTCCACGTTCATCAGCGTGACATACCCCGAGAGGTTGAGATACGGCATCAGCTGGATATCGGCCGTCACCTCCACGCCCAGCACCTCGCTCCCGATCAGGTTGATGCGTTGCCGGAGACGAGTGCCGTCGATCGTGACGTTCTGTTGATCGATCGTGTTGGAGGTGCCGTTCAGGAACGGTATGATCTCCAGCCGAAAGGCAGGACGCTCGATCCCCAGGCCGACCTCCGCGAGCACCGCCGATTCCGGTTCGAGGTCGGGGTTGACGAGAAACCGATTGAGCGCTTCGCCAAACAGCTCGCGCATCGTCGGGAATCGAGTCTTCCGGCCTACCGTTCCGCGCACGAAGGCGCCGCCCTCCAGGTTGTACCGGGCGCCAAACGATAAGCTGTAGTCGGAGAACGGATCCCGATCCGGCTTATCGCCTGTTTTAGACATCCCCATCCAATCGTAGCTGGCCCCCAGCGTGAGTTGGAGCCGTTTGGCGACCGGAAGTTCGTACGCTCCGCCCAGGCTCACGAGGTTCTGGCTGTAGATGAAGCGCGGGAACGACTCGCCGGCGAGAGGCTCGCCGTCTTCCCCCAGATCGGTATCGCGCTGGCGATGCGTGGAAAATAACCCGTTGCCGGACAGCCTCAGCGAGCCGGGGCCGGCGGATTGTACAAACACCACGCGCGAACCTACGGTCTGGTCTTTATCCTGCTGGCGCGCACTCGGCTGATCGAAGGCGAGGGAGGGGTAGGCATTGATCGTCTGCCCGAAGTCGCCCACCCAGCCCGTTGCTTTCCAGCTTGAGCGATCGCCGCTGCCCTCAGCGCTCACGATCCCGGTGGTGTAGCGCCAGTCCGGATACCGCCACAGGCGGGCGTCCTCCGTCGGGAGGTGCCCCTCCGGCGCCACGCCCTGCTCGGCGTCGATATGCAACAGGGTGACCCCGAGGTTGACGCCGCTACCAAACGTGTAGACGCCTCTCAAAAACCCGTTCGCGATGCGGCGATCGGTGTTGGTCCGCAGCGACGTACCCGTCTGGTTAAAGGGAAGGAACGCGCCATCGGAAAGCGGTATGCCGTCTTGCGCTCCGTACCCGAACGAAGCGGCATAATTAAACGCCCCCTGCCGGCCCCGATGGAGGAGATGTCCATGGAAAAGGGCGGCGTTTCCGTAATGCGTGCTGGCCTCCGTATACGACCCGTCGTAATCCATCGAATGCGAAACGATGTTTACCGCCCCACCCAACACATTGCTGCCATACTCGATGGCCGGCGCCCCTTTGGCCACGGTCATCCCCCCCACGATCCCGGCCGGGATGAGCCCCAGATCGAGCCGGTTGTCCCAGGGAACGTTGAGCAGCGCCCCGTCAAAAAACACGGCCGTCTGGCGTTCGCCGGCGCTCCGCATGTACAGCAGCGTCTCGCCCCGCGAATTGGTCACGACATGGGCGGACGGGATGTAATGGGCCAGCTGCGCCGTTGATGTGGCCCCGACCTGAGAAATGGCACCCAGTGTGAGGCGCTGTACAGTGGCCGTGCGCTCCTCGACGCGCTCTTCGCCGCGGACGACAATTTCCTGCAGATCGTACGAACGCATGGAATCCTGTCGCGCGCCGGCATCCTGAGCCTCGGCCTGGCCCGCGAAGGCGGCGTTCAAGATCATCAAGCCCCCAAAAAAGTACAAAATTCGCAGGATGTAGCTATTCATACACCGATGGCTAAAACGACGGGGCGACCACAGGGAAAGATTTCCGGGGGTGAAAGGGCAGACAGAATTTAGGGGTCGCGCGGGCCGGGCACAAGGTCTGTCGCGCTTTTTGAGTCCGTGCCATCCAAACGACCCTGCCTACGGGCTCGTCGCCCATTCGTCTCCGGATAGACCGGGTATCGGCAGCTTCGCGATCGACTTATTCGCCTCGGACGGTGGCTTCTTGTGCAAAGTGACCCGTATCGCCATTACGTAGAGACGCCCCGATGGGGCGTCTCCTATTGGGCATCGATTTTCAGGATATGGTTCAGTATGGTAGAAACGTAACTGAGACGCTCCACAGGAGCGTCTCTACACCCCATACCATTCGGAGCGACAGGGCAGAACGATCCACCAGTTACTCAGGGCGACAGGCGGCACCCATCACCGCATCTTCTTCAGGTACGCCGCGCTCGCCGGCAGGACCTCAGGATCCATCTCGACATACACATTCTTCAGGCCGCCGACCTTCGCGGCGTCGAAGAAGTCCTTCCAGTCCACCATCCCTTCCCCGATGGCAACCGAGGACTCTTTCGCCGGCGACCAGTCCGACAGGTGCGCCGAGATAAACCGGCCGGGGTGGGCCCGGAAGTAGTCGGCCGCTTTGTAGCCGATGTTGACGACGGCCACCTGGAACTGGAGCTTGACGAGATCCTTGTCGAAGCGTTCGAGGAGGACATCGTAGATGAGCGTCCCTTCGATTTTCTCGAACTCGCCATGGTGGTTGTGGAAGCCGAGTTGGATGCCGGCCTGTTTTGTGATTTCCCCGAGACGGTTCATCGTGTCGGCGGCCTTTTTCCAGTCGTCCATCGTAGCCTCCTTGCCCAGGCCGAGGCTCGAGGCCACCATCTGGGTGTACCCCATGTCCTTCGCAAAGGCGATCCGCTCGGGCAGGTGGTCCCGCAACTCGGCGAAGTTGTAATGGCTGCTCACACAGTGGATCCCCTCCGCGTCCAGGATGCGTTTGAGCTCCTTGCCTGAGTACTTCAGCAGCGGGGCAAAGCCGGATTTTTCGTAGCTCGGCGGAGAACACAGCTCAATCCCGTTGTACCCCTGGGCCACCATCTTCCTCATGGTGCCGACAAAATCCTGTGCGATCTGTTCGCGCACGACCCAGGTCTGAAACGCGATCTTATCGCCCGGAATCGCACCGGGAGCGTGGGCATGGAGCACATGCGGCGTAAAAAGCGATGCGGCGGCGATGCCGGCGGTGCGATGAAGGAAGGTTCGGCGATTCATGGACATGATCGGGGCCTGGCGAAGTGGGTGGGGTAGGTGTGCCCTAAAATATCACCAGAAAAGCGCTTACTTGCAAGCGAAAGATTAGGCCATCCCCCCAACATCTTCCCGGGTCGAGCGTACCAGCGGCACATCCACCAACCCGAATTACCACCATGGAGCTTACGCTGGAGAAACGCGACGCCATCGCCACCCTGTGCCTCATGGCCGCTTTTGCCGACGGCCAGAAAGACGACAACGAGCGGGACCGCATCAAGGAGATCTTCGACAGCCTCGGCGCCGGCTTCTCGCCGTCCCTCTACACCCGTGTCGTGCTCGGCCAGGCCGACCTCGGCGCGGCAGCCGCTGCCCTCGACACGCCGGCGCTCCGGACGCTCGCCTACGAAATGGCCGTCGGCGTCTGCGATGCGGACGGCGCGACCACGGGCGACGAAAAAGCCTACCTCGAGCGGCTCCGCACCGCCCTGGGGCTCGATGCTGCCGCCTCGCGCGAAATCCTGG
>JBGSPJ010000138.1:0-1863 GCA_041738655.1 Rhodothermales bacterium
CCTACATCGAACACCTCACCGACGCCCTCGCCCAACGCGCCTGGCGGCTCTTCCAGATCCTGGAATCCACCCCGGATCCCTCCCTTTCCGAAGACGCGCTGCACGCCCTCGACGCCGCCTCCTGATCCTATGAAACCCGACTTCTCCACGATCCCCTACGCCCCGCCCGCACTGGACGCGCCACCACCCGCGACGCCGGTCTGGCCCACGCCCGAACGCATCCCCGTTCAGGCCGCGTACAGCGCGGTCGACACGGCCGGCCTGCCCCACCTCGGCTATTCCGCCGGCATCCCCCCGTACCTGCGCGGCCCGTACTCGACCATGTACGTCATTCGCCCCTGGACCATCCGGCAGTACGCCGGTTTCTCTACCGCCGAGGCCTCCAACGCCTTCTACCGCCGCAACCTGGCCGCCGGCCAGATGGGGCTGTCGATCGCGTTTGACCTGGCCACGCATCGCGGGTACGACTCCGACCACCCTCGCGTCCGCGGCGATGTGGGGAAGGCCGGCGTCGCGATCGACTCCGTCGAGGACATGAAACGGCTGTTCGACGGCATCCCGCTGGACCAGATGTCGGTTTCGATGACGATGAACGGTGCGGTCATCCCCATCATGGCCTTTTACATCGTCGCCGCAGAAGAACAGGGCGTGGCGCCAGAAGCGTTGCGTGGCACCATCCAGAACGACATCCTCAAGGAGTTCATGGTGCGCAATACGTACATCTACCCGCCGGCTCCGTCGATGCGCATCGTGGGGGACATCTTCGCCTACACGGCCCGGCGGATGCCACAGTTCAACTCGATTTCCGTCTCGGGCTACCACATGCACGAGGCCGGCGCGCCGGCCGACCTCGAGCTCGCCTATACGCTCGCGGATGGGGTGGAATACATCCGGACCGGCCTTGCCGCCGGCCTCGGCATCGACGACTTCGCGCCGCGCCTTTCGTTTTTCTGGGGGATCGGGATGAATCCGTTTATGGAGATCGCGAAGATGCGGGCGGCGCGAGTCCTCTGGGCGCGGCTCGTTAAGCCTTTCGGCCCGAAGGATCCCCGCTCGCTGATGCTGCGGACCCACTGTCAGACCTCCGGCTACAGCCTCACCGCCCAGGATCCCTACAACAACATCGTCCGCACCAGCGTCGAGGCCCTGGCCGCCGCGTTCGGGGGCACGCAATCCCTCCACACCAATGCCCTCGACGAGGCACTGGCGTTGCCGACCGACTTCTCCGCCGAAATCGCCCGAAACACCCAGCTGCTGCTCCAGCGCGAAACCGGGATCGTGACGGCCGTCGACCCCTGGGGCGGATCGTTTTATGTCGAGTCCCTCACCGCCGGCCTCATGGAACGTGCCTGGGCCGAAATCCAGGAAGTGGAGGCCCTCGGCGGGATGACACGCGCCATCGAACGCGGCCTGCCCAAGGCCCGGATCGAGGAGGCCGCGGCGCGCAAGCAGGCGCAGATCGATAGCGGGGATGCCGTTATCGTCGGTGTCAACCGGTTCACGACGAGGGATGCCACGGACGTTTCGCTGCTCGAAATCGACAACACGGCCGTCCGCCAGTCCCAAATCGATCAACTCACCGCCCTGCGCGCCGGCCGCAACGCCACCGCCGTTACCCGAACACTCGACGCCCTGCGCGAGGCGTGCCAGACCGGCGGCAACCTGCTCGAAGCCGCCATCGATGCGGCCCGCGCGCGCGCCTCGCTGGGCGAAATCTCCCTCGCCATGGAGGATGTATTCGGGCGCTACGAGACCCGTTCGGCGCCCATCTCCGGCGTCTATGCCCGCGAAATGATGCACAACGAAGCCTTCGACACCACCCGCCGGCTCGCCGACACCTTCGCGGCCCGCGCCGGCCGCCGG
>JBGSPJ010000266.1:0-4130 GCA_041738655.1 Rhodothermales bacterium
CCGATCTGGCGGCGTCGCCGCGACCTACGAAAGCACGGGCGAGCTGCCCGCCGGCGCCACGGCCCAGGCCCTCCGCGCCATCGCCACGGCCGATATCGATTCGCCGGCCAAAGGACAGGCCTCGGCCATCCTTAATCCGGCGGATAACTATGGAGGCAAATCGTCCTTCGCCAAACTGGCGCCCATCGGCATCATCCTTATCCTGGTCTTCGGCGGATTCTTCATCCGAGACCGTATGACGGGCGGCTATAAAGCGGAGAAACTCGTCGCCTACGATACCGAAGAGGCGTCCTCCTATTAGGGGTTTAAGGGTTGAGGGTTAAGGTTCAAGGAGGGCAGGTTGCCTTCCTTGAACCTTACCCCATCAGGCTATCGCCCGTACCTTGAACCTTGAACAATTAAACCTTGAACTTCAGACCTTAAGCCAGCCATGGACAGACGCGAAGCACTCAAGCGCGTAGGCGCTGTGATGGGGGGGACCCTCTCGTTGCCGCTCATTTCGGGCGTGCTCGCCGGCTGCGGCGGCGGCGCCACCGGAACGGCGGCCTTTGTCCCGAAGACGCTGTCGGCCGATCAGAATGAACTGGTCGCCACGCTCTCGGAATTGATCATCCCCACGACCGATACGCCCGGCGCTCGTGCCGCGGGGGTGAATGAGTTCATCGACCTCATGCTGACGGACTGGTACGGCCCCGAGGATCGCAGCCGATTCCTCGACGGACTCGCCGCGGCCGACGAGCGCGCGCGCACCGCGCACAATACGGCATTCGTGGAGGTGACGACCGAACAGCAAATCGCCCTGTTGACGGCGTTCGAACAGGAAGCCCTCGCCAGCCAGGGCGCCGGCAAGCCGTTCTTCACGCTGCTCAAGGAGATGACGCTCACGGGTTACTATACGTCCGAAATCGGCGCCTCCCAGGAACTCAAATACGTCCACTCCGCGGGGTATTACAACGGCGATGTGCCCTACACCGAGGTCGGCCGGGCTTATTCGTGATGGCGTTGCGCGTTTTCTCGTTGAACGTTGAACGTTGAACGTTTTTTCAACGCCGCAACGTTCAACGTGCCAACGTTTCAACGCTCAAACGCTCTTGCAAGATGAAAAACGTTAATATCGCCCAGGAAACCAACGTCTACGACGCGATCGTCGTCGGGTCCGGCATTTCAGGTGGATGGGCGGCCAAGGAGTTGACGGAAAAGGGGCTCAAGACGATCGTGTTGGAGCGAGGCCGGCCGGTGGAGCACGGGGTCGACTACATCACTGAGCACAAGGCCCCGTGGGAGCTCGCCATGCGTGGTCGTGTGCCGACGGCTGTTGCCGAACAGGATTACGCCATCCAGCGGCGAACCGGCCAGTTCGACAGCACGGCAAAACACTGGTTTATCAACGACCGCGAAAACCCGTACATCGAGGAAGAGCCCTTCACCTGGATCCGCGGCAACCACGTCGGCGGCCGGTCCCTCATCTGGGGCCGGCAGTGTTACCGGTGGAGCGATCTGGATTTTGAGGCCAACCTCCGGGATGGGATCGCGGTCGACTGGCCCATTCGTTACAGCGATATCGCTCCGTGGTACGATTATGTGGAACGCTTCGCCGGCATCAGCGGCGAGTCGCTCGGTCTGCCCCATCTCCCCGATAGCCTCTTCCAGCCGGGGATGGACTTGAACGTGGTCGAGAAGCACCTGCGCGAGCGGGTCCGCGCAGCGTTCCCTGAACGCTACGTCACCATCGGCCGCGTGGCCATCCTCACGCAGGCGCTTAACGGCCGGGCCGCCTGTCACTACTGTGGCCCGTGCATCCGCGGCTGCTCCACCGGTTCTTACTTCAGCAGCCAGGCCTCGACGCTGCCGGCCGCCGTCGCCACGGGCAACCTCACGCTGCGCCCTTACAGCGTCGTCCATAGCGTCATCTTCGATCCCCAGACCGGCCGGGCCGCCGGTGTGCGGGTCATCGATGCTGAAACCCGCGAGGCCATCGAGTACCGCGCGAAGGTGGTCTTCCTTTGTGCGTCGACCCTCGCCAGCACCCAGATTTTGCTCAACTCGGCTGACACCCGTTTCCCGAACGGCCTCGCCAATTCGAGTGGCGTGCTGGGGCAGAATCTGATGGATCACCACTTCCAGGTGGGTGCCTCCGCCATCGCGGAAGGGTTCGAGGACAGCTACCACTACGGCAACCGCCCGAACGGGTTCTACATCCCGCGCTTCCGGAATATCGATGCCGCCACCCGCCGGCAGGACTACGTCCGCGGCTTCGGCTACCAGGGATCGGCCGGCCGCCTGAGCTGGGGCCGGGGTGCCCAACGACCGGGATTTGGCGCCGAGCTGAAACAGGCACTGCGCGACCCGGGTCCATGGCGCGTCAGCATGACGGCCTTCGGGGAATGCCTCCCGCGGACCGAAAACGCCGTCACGCTGGATCCGACCACGACGGACATCTACGGCATCCCCGCCCTGCGTATCCGGTGTACCTGGGGGGATAATGAAAAGGCCATGCGCGGCGACATGGGCGCCAGCGCGGCCGAAATGCTCGACGCCGCCGGCTTCACCCAGGTCTCGGTGTACGACTACTACGTCGAGGGGACGACCAACGCGGCGCCCGGTCTCGGCATCCACGAAATGGGCACCGCCCGGATGGGGCGCGACCCGCGCACGTCCGTGCTCAACGCCTTCAACCAGGCGCACGACGTCCCCAACCTTTACATCACCGACGGCTCGTGCATGACGTCCGCCGGCTGCCAGAATCCCTCCATCACCTACATGGCCCTCACCGCCCGCGCGGTGGATCACGCCGTGAAGGAACTCCAGGCTTGATCCGGTTGCGTTACGCGTTATGCGTTGGCACGTTACTCGTTGTTTGCCCGAATACTAAACGAGAAAACGCACAACGCGCAACGCCACTACCTTAACCCTTAACCCTCGAACCTTAAACCCTCCCATGGACAGACGCGCTTTTATTCAGCATACAGGTGTCGCCGCGCTGGCCGGCTTTGCCCTCCGTTGCACCGGCGAGACGCCCGCGCCCACGACCGAATCCGCCGCTCCGATGACGAAGGCCCGGCCGCACCTGGCCACGGTGGGCCTCCAGCTGTACACCCTCCGATCCATGATGGGGGATGATTTCACCGGACCCATCCGGCAGGCGGCCGCGATCGGGTACAAGGAACTTGAGTTCGCCGGCTACGGCAACATGTCTGCCGAAGAAACCCGGGCCTTCCTGGATGAAATTGGTGTCCGCGCTCCGTCGACCCACATCAGTGTCCAGCAACTCAACGAGGACATCAACGGCGTCATCAGCCGCTCGAAAATCATCGGGCACGATTACATCATCTGCCCTTACCCTGGGGATCTGCCGCGCGCTACGGCGGCAGACTGGCAGGCGATGGCCCGGATGTTCAACGAGTGGGGAAAAGTTTGTAAAGACAACGGCATCCAGTTTGGCTACCACAACCACGAGTTCGAATTTGCGGCCATTGACGGGGTATTGCCGATGGATATCATCATCGAAAACACGGATCCGTCGCTGGTCGTGATCGAGCTTGATCTCTGTTGGGCCGTCCACGGAGGCGTGGACCCGGCGGCGTATTTCGAGAAGCACCCGGGGCGCTTCCATCTCTGCCATGTGAAAGATCTCGACCCGAACGGCGAGCCGGCGACGGTGGGCACGGGGCGCGTCGATTTCGCCTCGATCTTTGCCAAAGCGCAGACGGCAGGGCTCCGCCATTACATCGTCGAACACGACAACCCGACGGATCCGATCGATAGCATCCGCAACAGCTACAACTACCTCACCGGCGCCTGATCCGTCGCGCGCCGAACGAATGCCTGAAGGTCTGGTCGCTCCGCAAGGAGGGCCAGACCTTCTTCTTTTGAGAGCACCGTCAGCGCCGTGGCGTACCCGTCCGCCGTCATGCCGTCCGACGCGATGACGGTGGCCATGGCGCGGGTTGTGAGCGCCATCCCGGTTCGTGGGTCGACGACGTGCGAGTAGCGGACCCCGTCCACTTCCAGGTACTGCTCGGTATCCCCCGAGGTTGCCACGGCGGCGAAGGTGAGCGCGGAAGACCGGGCGGCGAGGTCGGGCGGAGCGTCCGGGATGGCGATGTCCCAGCCGGCGCGCCCCGGCGGGG
>JBGSPJ010000278.1:0-2750 GCA_041738655.1 Rhodothermales bacterium
GCCCTCCCCCTCACCGGCGACGCACGCGCCGTCCTCGACGAGTTGGACGCCCTGTTGTCGGATTACGAAGTGTCCCACGCCTACCGCCAGCAATCGGCCGGCTTCAACCGGTCGTGGGATGCCACCGTGCAGCGTCTCTACACGCTTGGCCATGGCGTGCCCGTCAGCCAGAGCGAGGTAATCGGGGCGGTCAACGACTTCTCCGACCCGAAGGACGTGGTGCTATGCGCCGCCGGCAGCATGCCCGGCGACCTGCACAAGCTCTGGCGCACACGCGACCCGAAGGGCTACCACATGGAGTACGGCTACTCGACCATGGGCTACGAAATCGCCGGCGGGTTGGGGGTTAAGATGGCGGATCCGAGCCGTGAGGTGTACGTGATGTGCGGCGACGGGAGTTATCTGATGATGTCATCCGAGATCGTCACGTCGATTCAGGAAGATTACAAGCTGACCATCGTCCTGCTTAACAACCACGGCTACGCCAGCATCGGCGGGCTCTCCGAGGCTGTCGGGGCCGACCGGTTCGGCACGCAGTATCGCTTCAGAGACGACGAACAGAAGGCGTTCACCGGGGCGCCCCTTCCGCTCGACCTGGCCGCGAACGCTCAGAGCCTCGGCGCCTATGTATTCCGATGCGCCACCATCGAAGACGTACGTTCGGCGCTCGTCGAGGCCAAGACGATCGACCGGACGGTTGTGATCTACGTGGAAACCGACATCCAAAAGGGCGTTCCGGGTTATGGATGGTGGGAAGTGCCCATCGCGGAGGTCTCGACCACCGAATCCGCCCGCCTCGCCCATCAGGGGTATGTGGAGGCGAAGAAGATGCAGCGACGGTATTTGTAGTGCAAAGTGAAAAGTGAAAAATGCAAAGTGAAAAGTTTTGGTTACTGGATGCTCGGTAATGGATCTTAGATGCTAGATGCTAAATGATGTCTATACACTGTTAGTATTTTCACTTTTCACTTTTCACTTTGCATTTTGCACTTTGCACTTTTCACTTTTCACTTTTCACTTTTCACTTCTAAACCCCCATGCCCCCTCCTCTACGCATCGCGGCCGTCGGCCTGGGCCGGCTTGGGCGGTTGCACGCCGAGAATGTGGCGCACCACATCCCGGGCGTCGAACTGGCGGCGGTGTGCAGCGTCGTGCCGGATGAGGTGCTGGAGGCGCGGACGACGTTCGGCAACCCGGCCGGCTTCCTGAATTTCGACGAGATGCTGGCGCGTTGCCCGCTGGATGCCGTCGTCCTCACTACCCCGTCCGGCCTGCACGCCGGCCAGATCGAGGCCGCGCTTGATGCCGGCCTACATGTGTTCTGCGAGAAGCCGCTGGCCACCACGATGGCCGAGTGCGAGCGAGCGGCTGCGGCCGTCGCCCGCCATCCGCATCGGGTGTTCATGCTCGGGTTCATGCGGCGCTACGACCCCTCGTATGTCTTCGCGAAGCAGCAGATCGACGCCGGCGCCATCGGGCGGCCCATCCTGTTTCGCGGCTACAGTGTGGACCCTCTCTCAGCCATCGAAGCCGCGCTAAAGTACGCCCCGCACAGTGCCGGCCAGTTTCTGGATATGGCCGTGCACGACATCGACCTCGCGCGCTGGCTGCTGAAGAGCGAACCCCGCGAAGTGTACGCGACAGGCGGCTGTTATGCCTACGAGGAGTTCGCCCGGTACGGCGACGGCGACAACGTGGCGGCGCTGATGCCGTTCGAGAACGGGGCGATGGCCTTTTTCTTCGCCGGCCGCACGGCCCCGCACGGGTATAACATCGAGACCGAGATCATCGGCACGAAGGCCGCGCTCCGCATTAACGCCGTGCCGGCCAGGCATCGCGTCGAAATCCTCGACGCCGGCGGCGTCCGCCAGACGTGCGACCAGCACTTCATCGACCGCTTTGGCGACGCCTACCGCAACGAACTCGTGGAATTCGCGGCCTGCATCCGCGGGGAGCGCAGGCCGGAGATCACCGTGCAGGATGGCGTGGCCGCGACCCGGATCTCGCTGGCGGCGACGGAGGCGTTTCGCAAAGGAGGCGTGGTGGGGATTAGGGATTAGCGAATAGTGAATAGTGATTAGCGATGGGGGGGGCATTGGACGTCAGTTGGCAACTACTGGGAGAAGTCCTCTCACTCCCCGACCCGTCGGTAACGGGACCCATCCTTCACGAGCCCGGGGGAGCGGCGGGCGAGGTCTTGCAGAAACTCGTCGCGGTCGGCCGGCGAGATCAGCAGCGGCACCCGACTCCCTTTGCGCTCGATGGCGATCCGATCCAGCGACAGTGCCGGCGCGGAGAGCAGACTTCGGGATGGGTAGATCGCCACGATGTCGCCCAGGGCGATTACCCAGGTGAAAGGCCCAGAACGAACGGTGAGGGTGGTATCGGATACCTCATATACCGTCGACACGAACAGCCAGCCGATCAGGCCGTTGATGCCCAACCACACGCCGGAAACGACCCACTTCGTTGCCATGGGCGTCGGGGCGAACCACAGGCCGACGATGTCGGCGATGGCGACGAGGTTGGCCAACACCATGACGGCCAGCAGCCAGGTATCATACTTCGATCGGTAGGTACGCATGGTGATGGTTAATGGTCGATGGTTAATCAGAGGTGTTAACAAAATTCCGAAACGACCCCCAAAGGCAGTTTGTCATCCCGGGCCCCGACCCGGGAACCAGCCGAATGAGCCATTCTTTTGGATCCCGGATCAGGTCCGGGATGACATTGCCCTGGTAAATGGCGTT
>JBGSPJ010000279.1:0-2427 GCA_041738655.1 Rhodothermales bacterium
GGCGAGGCGCGCGGCCCGCTCGAGGCGGACGGGGTCGATCGCGGCGTCGGGGACGCCGAAAGCGATGTTGCGGGTGACGGTGTCGTCATATAGGACGACCTCCTGCGGCACGTAGCCGATACGCGCCTGCCAGGCGCGAACGGCGCCGGCCTCCAGCCGCGTGTCGTCGATGTAGATGCCCCCGCGGGTCGGCTCGAGTAAGCCTACCAGCAGGTCGATCAGCGTCGTCTTGCCCGAGCCGGTTGGGCCGACAAACGCGACGCTGGCGTGGCGCTTGATCGTGAGGCTGATCCGGTCCAGCACGGGTCGCTCGGCGCCCTCATACCGAAACGACAGCCCGCGGAGCGCGATCGACCGCTCGAACGGGAGCGGCTCGGGGCGGGTGTCGGGGAAGGATGGGGCATCGCCGGCGAACAGGTCGGCGTGGATCGACTCGACGATTGGCCGTTGGTAGCGGATCCGGGTGACGGCGGTGAAGATCTGCTGGAGCGAGGGCATCAGCCGGTAGCCGGCGAGGGCGTACAGGGCCAGCAGCGGGATCACATCCTGCACGTTTCGTTCCGTGGCCAGGAGGTAAAGGACCAGCACGAGGATCGCCCCGAACGCGAGCGTCTGCACGAAGTAGATCGGAGCGGCGTTGGCGGCCTCGCGGCGCGGCTCGACGCGGGTGAACCGGCGGGAGGCATCGGCGAAACGCCCCAGGAAGTGCGCCTCGCGGCCGGCGATCTTGAGCGATTTGATGCCGGAGAGCGCTTCGTTGGCCGCCCGAAACCGCATCTCGTTCGCCTGAAACCGCTCGCGACCTAGCCGACTGAGGTACGCCTTACTGCCCCGGAAGACCAGACTGTATACGGCCCCGAAGCTCGCCAGGATCACAAGAGCAAGGATGGGATCTACGACCATCAACAACCCGAAGATCGCAAGCGTCACGAAGGCGCGGGCGACCAATGTCGCAATCCCCAACAACACGCCCTGCGCCAGCTCATTCACCTCGGTCAACACCTGTTTGGAGAGGACGGAGGTGTTGTTTTGCAGGAAAAACCCGTACGGCTGGCTCATGTACTTCCGTAGCAGCCGGTTGGCGATCGCATGAGAGCTGCCCCAGGCGAAGCGATGCTGCAGCCACAGCGTGAAGACGGTGAAGGCGTTGGCCACCGTGATGAGGCCCAGCACGAGCAGGCCGACGGCAATGAGGAACGACTGGTAGGAGGTGAACGCGAAGCGCGTATACACTGCCTGCAACCACGGCTGCTGCTCGATGGCCTCGGGCTGGGCAACGAGCTGCATGAAGGGCATGATGGAGGCGATGCCGGCCATCTCGAATATCCCCATAAAAAAGATCGCCACGAGGAGCAGGGCGAACTGCTTCTTCTCGCGCGCCGTAAGGATGGCGCGGAGCTTACGGATCAGGTCAAGCATGAATGTGGGTATGGGAGTATGGGGGTATGGGAGAGGGGGGCTCCGGGGGGCCAGGGGGGGTGACGCAGTCACCCGGCACGAGCACGCGCACGGCTTGCCGGAGGGCGTGGACGCGCAGCATCACGGACAGCTGGCCGCGGTGTTCGATGACCTCGCCGCGGAGGCCCTGCATCGGGCCGGCGATGACCGTCACCTCCCGGCCGATGGGGGGCAGCCAGGTCGGATGGAGTGTCAGCCGCTCGGTGTCCGCCTGGGTGATCCGCAACTGGTCGATTTCCGCCTCGGAGATGGACGCGAGTTTCCCGCCGAACGCGAGGCAGCGTACGATGCCGGCGGTCTGCAGCACCTGCAGCCGCGCGCGCTCATCGACTCGCGCGAATACGTAGCTGCGGAACAGCGGCTCGGTGACGCGCTGGATCCGGTCGCTCCACCGGCGCTCGGTCGTTACCCGGGGGAGGAAGACCTCGATCCCCTGGCCGGCGAGCCGCTCCTCGGCCTTCGTCTCCGCGCGGGGGGCGGTGTAAAAGATTCGCCAAAGGGATGCTTGCATGTTCAGGTTCAATACTGTGGAAAAATGTCTTAAAATCGGCTTAAACGAGAGAAACTGATGGTCCCCTCCTCCCTGAGGAGGGGCAGATCCCGGCGGCGATGTATCGCAGCCGGGATGGGGTGGTGGGGTCGCGTGGGGGGTTTACCACCCCATCCCGACCGAGGTCGGGATTTCCCCTCCTCGACGAGGAGGGGATCCTCTAATCTCATAGCGTTTTCCTGTAAACACATGTCGGTTTAATGTCGGCCACTCACGGCTCCGCCACGTCGGTCCCGGCGGGGGCCCGGGCGACGGGGTGGAAAAATTGAGGATTAAAGATCAGAGGTGTTAACAAAATTCCGAAACGACCCCCAAAGGCAGTTTGTCATCCCGGGCCCCGACCCGGGAACCAGCCGAATGAGCCATTCTTTTGGATCCCGGATCAGGTCCGGGATGACATTGCCCTGGTAAATGGCGTT
>JBGSPJ010000281.1:0-2734 GCA_041738655.1 Rhodothermales bacterium
GATGATCCGCAACATCCAGTCGGAAACCCTGCTCGCCGTGGACACCATGCGCCTGGGCAACGAAGAGGTCGAGCGCGGCATGGTGCTGGCCGACAAGGCCGGCGCCGCGCTGGACAAGATCGTCGGCGGCACCGCGCGTACGTCCGAGATGGTGACACAGATCGCAGCCGCCTCCGAGGAGCAATCGACCACAAGCGGGCAGATCGCCTCGAACGTGGACATGATCTCACGTGCTACCAGCAACGCCTCGGCGGGTATCACGCAGATCGCCCAGAGCACCGAAGACCTCAAGCAACTGACAGACGAGCTTCGTTCACTGGTCGGGTGTTTCAAGCTCGACGCCGCGCACGAGGCGACGTGTGCGGTAAGGACGTGGGCGTAAGGATCTGGGCGTAAAAAACATGCCGCTCACGCCGGCCGGGGCTTGATTTGCACGAGGACCATCTCGTTGCCGTACAGGTCCAGGAAGTGGGCGACGACGTGTTCGCCGGTCTCGGCTGGCTCGCGTTTAAACACGACACCGCGCTCGGTCAACGTCCGGTAGTCCGCCGCACAATTATCCGTATAGAACACGAGCAGCGGGTGTCCCAGGGATTGCCGGCCGACGAGGTAGCGGTTCTCGTCATCCGCTAGCCAGAGCCACAGGCCCAGGCCGGCCTCTTTGCTGCCGACGTGTAGAAACCGATAAGGCGGCGCCGACTGGTCGGCGATCACTTCCAGCCCGAGCTTGTCGACGTAAAACCGCAACGCGTCGTCATAGTCGTGGACGAGCACCGTCAGGCGCCCCACTCGAATAGCCATGTGTTCTTCGTATGCTTGCCGCGCGCGGCGTCCGTATCCATTAAACTGTCAGGCAGGTCCTCGTAATCCTTGCCCGAAAATTGGTTTCGGAATTTGAGATCCGGGGTGTGATCGTCACAATCCAGACCCCAAACATCCGGCTTCTGCCTCAGCCACACAGCCACCGATCAACCTGTGCGTCTGTCAAATTGCCGCCGCACACCACCGTCGCGACGCGCCGGCCGGCAAACCGCGGCTGGTGTTCCATCAGTGCCGCGATGCCGACAGCTGCCGAGGGCTCGGCGACGAGGCCGGCGTGGCGGTGGATGAGGCGCATGGCCTGGACGATGGAATCTTCCCGGACGAGCACGGCATCGTCCACCCATCCCTGCATATCCTCCACCGCCTCCTGGATGGGCACACGCACGCCGATCCCATCGGCAATCGTCTCGATCCGGTCGTAGGCAACGAGGTGCCGGGTCCGCCAGGACCGCACCATGGCCGGCGCGCCGGCGGCCTGCACGGCCACGATCTGCACTTCGGGCCAGGCGTCCTTTAGCACCCGCGCGATTCCATTAAGCAGCGCCCCGTTCCCCAGGGGTATGAGGGCGACATCGAACCGGGGGCCGGCCAGCCATTCGAGGGCAATCGTCCCGGCGCCGGCGAGGGTTTCGAGGTCTTTCCCGTCTTCCACGAATCGGGCGCGCGAAGCCGAAGCGACCAGGCGGGCCGCGTCTTTCGCGGCGTCGAAATCCTGCCCCGCGAGGATCACCTCGGCGCCCAGCGCCCGCATGCGGTCCAGCTTGAGCGGGTTGGCATTGACCGCGGCGTATACCGTGATCGGCACCCCGTGTTTTCGACAGGCGTAGGCCATGGCCTGGCCGAAGTTGCCGGCGCTGGCGGTGACCAGCGGCGCGTCGGAGGCGCGGCGGGCCACCAGATAATCCGCCCCCCGGCCCTTGAAGCTGCGAATCGGGTTGATGGATTCGACCTTCAGGGAAACGGCGACTCCCAGCGCGTCTTGCAGCGGTTCGCAGCCATACTGCGGGCTCCGGAGAAACACCGAGTCGATCGTGCGCGCGGCGTCGTGCACGGCTTCGAGGGAGAGACGGTGTGCGGGCAGACCGGGATTCATCGCATTATGCGGGATCGCCTACCGGCTCATTCGGCATTCAGGTACGCGTTGTAAAACGCCAGCCGCTCCGCTGCCGGCAACGGCCGGGGCTCGACGGTGACACCCAGGTTCAGGAGGGCCTCCTCTCGGGCGCCGAATGCGGGCCACGCCGGCAGGCCGGCGCCGTTCGGATCCCCGCCGGCGACAAAGTTGGCCCAGTAGGATGAAGTCTGATCGGCCAGCAGGCTGTCCGCCGCCTCCCAGGGCCGATTCAGCAGAGTGAGGTTGTTGAATACATACGGCACCTCTCCGGTGTGAAACGCCCCGAACTCGGGGTGTTCTGGCCAGGGGATGGCGCGTTCGAAGTAGTAGAGGTAACTCGGCGTCTTCGCGGTGGCGCCGCGGAGGGTCGACCAGTGGATCAGCGCGGCCATGCCGCTTTCGCGGGCATACGCCTTGACGGAGGCCGTCGCCTCGGCATCGGAGCCGGCGGGGTAAACGGCCAGGAATTCATCCGCGAGGTCGCCGAAGCGGCTTTTGGCCATGGCGGCGAAGGCGTCCGGTGTGATGTTCTGGTAGATGTCCGCCATGAAGGCACTGCCTTCGTCGGCGTTGAAGCCGGAGAGGGTGGGCACATCGTGCTGGCGGCCGGCCTCGAAGACCGCGGGCACGTCTTCGGTGAGAAAGGCGCCGTCGATAATGGGCCAGAAAAACGCCGGCGGGGCGCCCTCGCGAGGGGCAGTCAGGTCCTGCCAGCTCATAACGCGCAGGGCGGCCAGGGAGTCGGCACCGCGCGATGCGGCGAAGGCCGCGCCGGTAGCTTCGGCTGTTTCACGGGCG
>JBGSPJ010000288.1:0-3765 GCA_041738655.1 Rhodothermales bacterium
ATGAGGCCGGTGACGACGAGGCCCGTCAGCACGGCGAAGAGGGCCATGATCATCGCCGAGCCGGCGGGGTTGTGGCCCAGATGGTGGGCCGGCCGGAGCATCAGCAGGCCCTGCAGATGCTCGCTCAGGCGCCGCGTCGCCCGCACCATGCTGGAGATCCGGCTGTATTCCGGCCCGAGCACGCCCCAGATGAGCCGGAAAACGAGCAACACGATGATGAGGTAGCCGGCCCAGAGGTGCACCCCCATCCAGGATTCGGGTGCCACGAAGCCGGTGAACAGGGCCGCCGCCACGGCCGCAAGAAGCAGCCAGTGGAACAGCCGTGTCGGCAGATCCCAGACATAGACCTCGCCCGACGATGTCGGGCTCGAACCACTTCTATCCAGGTGCTGCTGCATGCTCTCCGTTCCGGACCTGCTCCGCTTCCGCTCGAGGGGAGACAGCCTGCCCGGAGGAAGCTGAACGCAACCTGAACGCCCGCATGGCGGCACAGGGCCTGCGACATCACCTACATATTGATCCAGGACAAATGCCTAGCTAATCCAGATTAGTTTCAATACTTGTACGGGTCGCGATGCTGCGAATAACGATCGCACCCATATTTGATTCACGACCGATCGCCAGAGAAGGGAACATCGGCATTGCGTCCACATCGGGAGCGGCATCTCGTCGAACGGATCGGGTGGCTGCGCGCGGCAGTGCTGGGTGCGAATGACGGCATCGTCTCGACGGCGAGTCTGGTGCTGGGCGTGGCCGCCTCGCAGGCCAGCGCGGAGAGCGTACTGGTCGCCGGAGTGGCGGGGCTCGTGGCCGGCGCGATGTCGATGGCGGCGGGAGAGTATGTATCCGTCAGCTCGCAATCCGATACCGAACAGGCCGATCTCGCCAAGGAGCGTCGGGAGCTTGCGGATGATCCGGCGTTCGAGCGTGAGGAGCTGGCGGCAATCTATGTGGAGCGCGGCCTCGACCCTGTCCTGGCCACGCAGGTAGCCCACCAGCTGATGGCTCACGATGCGCTGGGCGCACACGCCCGGGACGAGTTGGGGATCTCTGAATTGACGACGGCCAGGCCCATACAGGCCGCCCTGGCATCGGCCGGCACGTTCGCCGTGGGTGCCGCCCTGCCGTTGCTGGTTGTCGTGGTGTCGCCCCCTTCGGCGATGTTGTGGACCGTCGCCGTCAGCTCGCTGGCGTTTCTGGGTCTGCTCGGAGCGATATCGGGCCGTGTCGGCGGTGCCTCCGCGCGTGTCGCCGCGATGCGTGTCACCTTCTGGGGCGCGCTGGCCATGGGTCTGACAGCCGGCGTGGGTGCCCTGTTCGGAGTCGTGGCGTAGGGTTCACTATTCATGTATCGAATGCACGTGTATGGCCGCTAAGAAATCGACCCCGGACGAGTCCGCCGACGCCTTCCTCGCGGCGCTCGACCATCCCCACAAACCCGAGATTCTGGCGCTCCGTCAGATCCTCCTGGGCGCCGATCCTTCGATCACCGATGGCGTCAAGTGGAACTCCTTGAGCTTCCGGACGACCGAGTGGTTCGCGACGGTGCACCTGCGGGCGAAGGCCGGCGTCCAGCTCATTCTGCACCTCGGCGCAAAGATCCGCGACACCCCCGGGATCGCTATCCCGGACCCGGAGGGGCTGCTGACCTGGCTGGGGAAGGATCGGGCGTCAGTGACGTTCCGCGATGGGGCCGATATCGAGGCGAAGCGGGGGGTGTTCTCGGAACTGATTCGGGCGTGGATCGTCAGGGTGTGACCGGGGTTGTGCAGACGGCAACTCGGCATTTGTCCTATCGCGACGACGCATAGAATACATACCAACAGACATGCGCACGACACACCGAACAGGACTGGCCGTTGCCCTACTGATGGCCGTTGCGACCAGTGGCTGCACGCTGCACATGCCGGCGAGTGAGCTGCTCATGTTTAGGGATGCTAAACCGATGCCTCCCCGTCGGACGGTCGATGCCATGGCGATCAGTTATACGGCATTGCCGCTGGGGCCGGCGCCGTACGATCGCGAGGCGAATCGAAGGTTCAAGCGTGGTCCCTCCTACTCCGTTGAACTCGCGAATGCACTCAGGAAAGGGGTTATGGTGAGCCCGGTTTGGATCCATGATGGGGGTAGGAGTGCCTTCTCGCTGAGCGTGGGTTCGGCTGCAGGAATGGACTTAACAAGACGGTTTCGGAATACCTATTTCACGCTGGCCGGCTCGGCGGCCGGTGTGGAAACGATTGCGCAATGGAAACTCGGGCAAAGCAACTATGCAGCGTCCGCAATCGGAGTCGCCGTGCGCTATGAAAAGTTTTTGGCGGATGTGAGTGAGGGTAGTGAGGGGGGGGATAATTTGTCGTTCTGGCCTTACACAGACTTTCCTGTGGCTTCCATGGGAGTGCGCTTCACTGGGATCGCGACGGACATTCAACGCACCAGTCTCCTGGCCCGCGTCATCGTCTATTGGGGCTACGCGCCGGCCATGCGGCACACTGAGTTTCGGGTTGGCGTGAGTGTCGGGGCATTTTGAGGGAACGCGTTTCTGAGCTTAACCCCGGTTCTAGGTCTACATTCGTAACATCTTGCTAAAAGACGGCGCATACCTTGTGGCCGCTCGAACGCTCGTCATGGAGCGCATTTCAGCCCTCCCTATCCCGGATACATGATGTCTCTTTCCCCCCTGCCGATCGACACGACCGAGGAACTCCTGCTCATCGATGCCTACTGGCGGGCTTCGAATTACCTGTCCGTCGGGCAGATCTACCTTTACGACAATCCTTTATTGCGCGAGCCCCTGTCGCGAGCCCACATCAAGCCGCGACTGGTGGGGCACTGGGGCACCACCCCGGGCCTCAATTTTATCTACGTGCATCTGAATCGCCTCATTCGGGCGCATGATCTGAACATGATCTATATCACCGGCCCCGGGCATGGCGGGCCGGCGTTGGTGGCGCAGACATACCTCGAGGGGTCGTATACCGAGCGGTATCCCGATATCTCTCTCGACGAAGCCGGCATGCGGCGGCTCTTCAAGCAGTTCTCGTTTCCAGGGGGAATCCCCAGCCATGTCGCCGCGGAGGTACCGGGCTCCATCCATGAAGGAGGGGAATTGGGATATGCGTTATCTCATGCCTACGGGGCGGCCTTTGACAATCCGGACCTCATTGTGACCTGTGTAGTGGGCGATGGCGAGGCCGAAACCGGGCCGATGGCGACGAGCTGGCACTCCAACAAATTCCTCAACCCGGCCCGCGATGGGGCCGTGCTGCCGATCCTTCATCTGAATGGCTACAAAATCGGCGGCCCGACCGTTCTGGCACGTATCAGCCCGGAAGAGTTGGATCACCTGTTCCGTGGGTACGGCTATACTCCCTACGTGGTAGAAGGGAGCGATCCAGTCGCGATGCATGAGGCGATGGCGATGACGCTGGATGCGGCCTATTCCCAGATCCAGCATATCCAGCAGCAAGCGCGGCAAGCGGGCGCCCTCGTCGAACGTCCACGCTGGCCCATGATCATCCTGCGGACGCCAAAGGGATGGACCTGCCCGGAGACGATTGACGGCCGGCTGGCCGAGAACTCCTGGCGCAGCCATCAGGTGCCGCTAAACGAGCTGCACACGAACCCGGCCCATCTGCCCATCCTCGAAGAATGGATGCGCAGTTATCGACCGGAGGAGCTGTTCGATGCCGAGGGCCGGCTGCGCGCCGACCTGGCGGAACTGGCGCCGCGCGGCGAGCGGCGGATGGGCGCCAACCCCCACGCCAA
>JBGSPJ010000296.1:0-2882 GCA_041738655.1 Rhodothermales bacterium
CCGATCTGGAGGGCCGGCGGCAGCCCGAGGCCCTCGGCCAGCGGCAGCGCGATAGGGATCATGATCGCAAAGGTCGACCACGACGACCCCAGGGTGAAGGCGATGCTACATCCCGCCAGAAAAATCGCTGATGGCAACCACCACGCCGGCCCGCTTCCGCCGATCAATCCCACCAGATAGGGGCCCATCTCCAATTCCCTCGATACCTGCCCCAACGCAAAAGCGAATACGATCAGGATGGTCACGGGCAGCAGGCCGGAGGCTCCCTTCAGAATCAGCCCGGTCGCCTCGATGGGCGACATCACCCGCTTGCCCCCCCGTGGGATGCTGTACAGCAACACGGCCGCACCGATGCCGAGCGAAACGGCCCACAACACCGAGGTAGAGCCGCTGCCGGCCATGATGTTGCCATCGCCCGTGATCCAGAGCCCGACAAAAATCATCCCCACCATGACGAGGATCGGTACCACGAGGTCCCTCATATGGAAGGGGGCATTGGGGACGGGTTTCAGGCCGGCGACTTCATCGGCGACCATCGGACGGGCGCCCTCGCGAATCGTCTGCCCCGTCGTCATCGCCCGCCGTTCCGCCCGGCGCATCGGGCCAAAGCTCCAGCCGGTGAGCGCCAGGACGAGGCTGAATAGGATGGTGAACCACGAATAGAAGTTGAACGCGAGCGACGACGCCAGCAATCCCACGGCCGACGAGTCGGCGATGCCCTGCGCGGCGAGCAGCCCCAGGATGTAGGCGCCCCAGCCGTTGAGTGGGATCATCATACACACGGGCGCGCTGGTGGCGTCGCAGTAGAAGGCGAGTTTTTCGCGGGGGATGTTCAGCTTCTCAAAAAACGACCGGCTCACGGCGCCGACGGTGAGAGAGGTGATGCTGGACTCGACGAAGATGAGCATCCCGATCGTCCAGGCCAGCAGCTCGGCACCGCGCCGCGTCGTTCCCCATCCCCGGGCCTGCGCCCAGCGGATGAAGCCTTCCACCCCGCCCGAGGCCTGCACCAGCGCGATCAAGCTGCCCACGAGGACGCAGAAGAACACGACGCGTGTGTTGCCGGCATCCGCAAAAACGGCCACGAGCTGGTCGCCCAGCTCACGCAGCCCCAGGATGGGGTTGCCGCCGGCGATCAGGGTGGTGCCCACCCACAGGCCGGCGAACAGGGAGAGGTAGACTTCGCGCGTCCACAACGCAAGGCCGATCGCGAGGATCGGCGGTAGCAGGACGAGTGCATCCATCGGGGCAGGCGGTTAGCGGGAAGTGGGGTGGGTCAGGGCGCTTCGGGCGCCGCCGGCGAACGATGCATCTGATCGAGCGGGGAAACAACCGTCGACGCAATGTTCGCCAGGTGGGAACTCACCCGGCTCAACATCCGGGCAGACATGGCATAAACGACGGCTTCGTTCGGGGTGATGTTCGTCTGATTCGCGATGTGCTGGATGTACACCGCCGCCTCCTGCTTGATGGATTCGTGCGTAGTCATGATGTTGCGGGCTTCTTCGGGGTTCCCCTTAAAAAAACCCTCGTGGATCATGTTGAACATCCCAAATACGTGGTCTCGCAGCGATCGAAGCGGCGCTACGTTGGCCCCCAGACGCGGCTTGTGCGCCAGGTCCGCCATCTTCGCGAGGGACTTGGACAGGTCCCCGATCCGCTCGGCCTCATGGACGATGCTTATCAGCTTGAGGCTGAAGACGAGGTCCCGCTCGGGCCGCATTGTCAGGTGCTCGAGTACTGCGCGGCGCATCTTCTGTTCGCCGTTGTTGATCGTGTGGTCGAGCTCCTTCAGATCCTCGTTGAGAATCTCGTTTTCGAGGAGATAGGCCGTGGAGGCGGCGAACATCGTTCGCCCGGTTTCCACCATCTTCTGGACTTCGGCGCGCGCCTGTTCTACCAGCGGCGGGTAATTATCACGAAAGATATCGAAAAAGCTCATGGTCGAGGTACGTACGGGCAAATAGCGCGTGATGGAAAAGCGGGCGGCGATCGGTCAGACCGAATCACGAGTGAAGATACGTGTTACGGATGTGATCCGCAGCAGCCTGCTGGGCCACGGGTACATCGCTAAACGCGCAGACGTGTGCGGCGGCATCGGGGAAGGCGTCGAGCATCTGGGGGCTACCGAGGACGGCCAACACCGCCGGCCGCGCGGCGAAGACCGAAGCAGCGAGCGCGGCCATGCGCTGTGGGAGGCCGAACGCATGCCAGGCAGCCGGCTTCACGATCATGGCCACCACGACTGCGCCGGCGGCGCGTGCGTGGTGGAGGGCCTGTTCATAGTGTCGCTCCTCGTCATCCGGCCCCAGTTCGATGTAGGTGGCGCCGGGCACGGCCTTCAGGATATCCGCCAGCCGCTGCTCGGGGCGTTTGCCGGGTCGTTGCCCCGGGCGGATAAACGGGTTGAGGAGGATCCACACCTCGCCAGAGGCGTCGCGACGGAGGGGGCCTTGAGTCATCTGCCGACTGAGCAGGGCCTGACGGGAAACACGCTCCGCGAGAGCATGTGCGGCCGGAACGTCGGGCGCAGCGGTGTCACCGGCGGCGTAGGTGTGTCCGCGAAGCGCAGCAATGCGTGCGATCGCGTCATCCAGCCTTGATTCAGCCACCAGGCCGGAGTGGACGGCGTCGACGATGCCGGCCACGGCGGCGGGCGGGTCCCACGGGTCGAGCACGATGTCCACGCCCGCGTTCAGGAGCGCGGCGGCGCGGTCGATCTCGGTCGCATATCGCTCGCGCACGGCCCCCATGATCAGGCTGTCGGTGATGACGGCTCCCTGAAAGCCGAGTCGGGTACGGAGCAGATCGTGCAGGATGGGGCGAGAAACCGTGGCCGGCGCGCCGGTCGGGTCGAGCGCAGGGTAGGCGACGTGGGCGGT
>JBGSPJ010000335.1:0-10594 GCA_041738655.1 Rhodothermales bacterium
GATCCGTGAGGGCGGCCGGACGGTGGGCGCGGGCGTGGTGTCGAAGATTCTGGACTAAAGGGATGGTTGATGGTTAATGGTTGATTATCAATTGGTAATGAGTCTTCATAGATCATTGATAATTGACCATCGACCATCAGCCATTATCCTACGGGCGTAGCTCAATTGGCAGAGCAGCGGTCTCCAAAACCGCAGGCTGCAGGTTCGAGTCCTGCCGCCCGTGCCAGGGGGCGCTTTTTTCTATATCACAGGGTTGGACAGGCTGAGGTCCGGCGAGGCAAGGCATGAACAAGCTCAAAGCGTACATCGACGAAGTCATCAAGGAGATGCAGAAGGTGAGCTGGCCGAAGCGGTCCGAGCTCATCAGCAACACGATGATCACGCTCGTGGCAACCGTGATCGTTTCGCTGCTCATCTTCAGTGCGGATCGGGTCATTGGCTGGGTGTTGGAGAACGTGTATCTCCTGGCCGGCTGATCCTTTTCTGACCACCTCTACTACAGCCGTGCGCTGCTCGGAATATGGCGACTCTGAAGAAAGACAGCATACCCAAATGGTATGTCCTCCGTACGTTTTCGGGGCATGAGAAGAAGGTCAAGCAGTATCTGGAGAAAGAGCTCGCGCTGACGGGCCTTACGGATCGTTTGACCGACATCATGATCCCGACCGAGACGGTGTTCGAGATGCGCCAGGGGAAAAAGCGTACGCGGGAAAAAACGTTTTTCCCGGGGTACCTGCTGATCCATGCCGTGCTGGACAAGGAACTGCAGCATGTGATCGCCAACGTGCCCTCCGTCGTCGGTTTTCTCACCACCGGCGACCAACCCACCCCGCTGCGGCCTGATGAGATGAACCGCATTCTCGGGAAGGTGGATGAGGCCCGCGAAATGGGCGAGCAGCCGGAGATTCCGTTCAAGAGCGGCGACGCCGTCAAGGTTGTCGACGGGCCGTTCAACAACTTCACCGGGTTTGTTGAGGAGGTGTACCCCGATAAGATGAAGGTGAAAGTGATGGTGTCCATCTTTGGCCGCAAAACACCGCTCGAACTGGACTATCTGCAGGTGGAACACGAGGAGTAGGGGAATTTTCCGTTAACCTCCGGCTTTGCCGGCTGAACACGGAACATCACCCGGTCGGCACGCATTGTACGCGCCCAAACTGTTTTTCTATCTATAAGACACCTAAGTCGCGGGAGCCCGTTTGGGCGTTTGAACCGCTTGCTGGTATGGCTAAAAAAATTGAAGCGTACATCAAGTTGCAGGTCAAGGCCGGCCAGGCCAATCCTGCACCGCCCATCGGCCCGGCGCTCGGTCAGAAAGGGGTGAACATCATGGAGTTCTGCAAGCAGTTTAATGCTTCCACGCAGGACCGCATGGGGCTCATCCTGCCGGTGGTGATCACGGTATTTGCGGACAAGTCCTTCACCTTTATCATCAAGAGCCCGCCTGCGGCTGTCTTGTTGAAGAAGGCCGCGAACATCGAGAGTGGCGCGGCGGATCCGCTTCGTCAGAAAGTGGCGACCGTGACGTGGGATCAGTGTGTCGATATCGCGAAGGTCAAGATGAATGACCTGAACGCCTTCGATGTGCTTAAGGCCGCGTCGATGGTAGCCGGGACGGCGCGCTCGATGGGTATCAAAGTGACCGGTGCCCCTGCGAACGCCTGATCGGGCGGGATTGCAAGAAACCCGGAATGGAGGCATGGCGGATGCTGGCGCGCGAGGCGCCCATCGGCCCTCTCATCAACGGCGGGAGCTGGCCGCATCGATTCGGCCGGCGTTTGAACCGCATTATCAACTGCGACCATGGCAAAGCGAGGAAAACGCTACACCCGACTCCAGAAACTCATACAGGAGACGGGCTCGGCGATGACGTTGGGAACAGCCGCCGAACTGCTGAAGGCCACCGCCAGCGCGAAGTTCGACGAATCGATTGATATCGATGTCCGCCTGGGTGTCGACCCGCGGCATGCCGATCAGATGGTGCGCGGCACGGTCGCGCTTCCGCACGGCACCGGCAAAAACGTGCGAGTGCTCGTCCTGGCCAACGAAGGCAAGCAGGGCGAGGCGCGCGCCGCCGGCGCGAACCATGTCGGCCTGGACGACCTGATCGATAAGATCCAGAACGAAAACTGGTTTGAGTTTGACGTGCTGATTGCCACGCCCGACGTGATGGGCAAGGTAGGACGTCTCGGGCGTGTGCTCGGTCCCCGTGGCCTGATGCCAAACCCCAAGAGCGGCACCGTTACGATGGATGTCGGCGCCGCGGTGCAGGACGTGAAGGCCGGTAAGATCGACTTCCGCGTCGACAAGACGGGCATCCTGCACTCCGCCATCGGCAAGGCTTCATTTTCCTCGGATCAGATCCGCGAAAACGCCGAAGCCTTCCTGAAGGAAGTGCTCCGGCTCCGCCCGGCCTCGGCCAAAGGCCTCTACGTGAAGTCGATCACCCTCTCGACCACGATGGGCCCCGGCATTCCCCTCGACCGGAATGAAGTGGTCAACACGATCCGCTGAGTCTCTCGCTAACCGAATGTAGAACGCGTCGACCGGCGCTGATGCAGTTATGGCACTTACGAAAGAACAAAAAGGAGTCATTCTGGACGAGGTCACCAAGGAATTGGAAGGTGTCTCGACCGTATATCTGACGAATTGCTCCGGTCTTACCGTCGAGCACATGAATGCGCTCCGCACGAAGTTTCGCGCGTCGAACATCCAGTATCGGGTAGTGAAGAACACGCTGCTCCGTCTGGCAATGGATCGGATCGGCGGGTTTCAGGAAGTTTACAGCACGCTCGAAGGGCCGACGGCCATTGCGTACTGCAACGACCCCGCTGCCCCGGCGCGCGTGATCAAGGAATTCAGCGCCGGCGCCGGCGCCGGACGCCCCGAGTTGAAAGCGGCCTATGTCGATGGCGCCATCTACGATGGTAAGTCGATCGACGTCCTCGCCTCGCTCCGCTCCAAGCAGGAGATCATCGGGGATATCGCGGGCCTGCTGCTTGCACCGATGACAAACGTGATCGGCGCGATTCAGGCACAGGGCGGCAATATCGTCGGCGCTTTGCAGACGATGGCCGAGCGCGAAGGCTGAGCCCCATTTTTACACAACGTACGCACACCCTCACAACCCCCTTAATATGCAGCGTAGCCCGGAGTTCGCTCCAGGGGTGTAGACCGCCGCAGGAACAACAAGCGATCATGGCAGACATCAAAGCAATTGCAGAACAACTGGTCAACCTCACCATCAAAGAGGCTAGCGAACTCGCGAAAGTGCTCGAGCAGGATTACGGCATCAAGCCGGCTGCTGCCGCTGTGGCCGTAGCCGGCCCCGCCGCCGGCGGTGCCGCTGCCGCTGCCGTTGTCGAGGAAAAGACGGAGTTCGACGTCATCCTGAAGGATGCCGGCGCCAAGAAGATCGGCGTCATCAAGGAAGTTCGCGCCATCACGGGCCTCGGCCTGAAGGAGGCGAAGGACCTCGTCGAAGGCGCTCCGAGCACGGTGAAGGAAGGCGTCAACAAGGACGAAGCCGCCAAGCTCAAGACCCAGCTGGAAGAAGCAGGCGCCGTTGTCGAGCTGAAGTAACCCATCCCAACCGGGTAGTCACCTCGATGCAGGCTCTGTAACGACATAGCGCAGCATGCTGCGAAAGCCGGCCCTCATCGATGGGTCGGCTTTCAATGCTTCTGCGTAGGCGCCCTCCTGCGGGAAGGTTCCCACCCCCACAGGTGGTTTTGAAACAATTGTATCGAGGCCGCGTTGAGCCTTCGATGCACTTCTGTCGCGACCAACGTGTAGACGCTGAGCAATGACCAGTTTCTTCGCTGTATCTACCACGCTGTATCTATCACGCTGTATCTCTGGCCAGTGTCTCTGACTACGCGTCACCAACCTCGTTAACCGATCAGTCTATGCCCAATACCATTACCGAGCCGGGAGGCGTCGTGGAGCGGGTCACATTTTCCCGTACGCGTGCCGTAAAAGACTATCCGGATTTCCTCGACGTACAGCTTCAATCGTACAACGAGTTTGTGCAGGAAGACGCCCCGCCCGAAGAACGCGCCGACGTTGGCCTTCAGGCCGTGTTCAAGGAGCACTTCCCCATCCAGGACAGCCGTGAACGGTATACGCTCGAGTTCATCCACTACTCGCTGGACGCTCCGAAGCACTCCGTCGCGGAGTGTATCGCGCAGGGGCTGACCTACTCGGTGCCGCTCAAGGCGAAGCTTCGGCTGTCGAGCAAGGAGGATGAAGACGAAGACGAGGCTGAGGAGGCGATTGAGCAAGAAGTGTACCTGGGCAACCTGCCGGCGATGACCGAGCGGGGCACGTTCGTCATCAACGGCGCCGAGCGCGTCGTGGTGTCCCAGTTGCACCGTAGCCCGGGCGTGTTTTTCGGGCAGAGCATGCACCCGAACGGGACGGAGTTGTTCTCCGCCCGCGTGATCCCGTTCCGCGGCTCGTGGATCGAGTTTTCGACGGACGTCAACAATGTGATGTGGGCGTACATCGACCGCAAGAAAAAATTGCCGGTCACGTCGCTGCTGCGCGCCCTGGGGTACTCGACCGACGAAGAGCTCGTGCGCATCTTCGATCTCGCCGAGGAACATCCAGTTGACACCAAGAAGAATTTCAAGAAGTTCGAGGGCCGCAAGCTTGCGGCGTCGGTCTTCGTCATGGAGACGAAGGAAGTGGTGGACGAAGACACCGGTGAGGTGGTCGACACCAAGCAGGAGCGCAAGATCCTCTTCCCGGCGGAACACGTGGTCGAGGAGGACGACATCAACGTGCTCAAGGAAGCCGGCATCACGCGGATCCACCTCCTACACGTAGATATCGGGGATGACAACGTCGATAAAAGCGCGTTGCTCAACACGATCAAGAAGGACGCCACGCACACGGAGGAAGAGGCGCTGGAGTACCTCTACCTCCAGCTCCGCGGCACCGAAGCGCCCGACCTGGAGACGGCGCGTAGTGTGCTCGAGCGGCTGTTCTTCAGCGAGAAGCGGTATGACCTGGGTGATGTGGGCCGGTACCGGATCAACCGCCGGCTCCGCCTCGGAGACGACAACAAGACGCTCACGCTTACCCGCGAAGACATCCTCGCGATCATCCGCGAACTGGTCAACCTGCAGAACGGCAAGAGCTCGGTGGACGATATCGACCACCTGAGCAACCGCCGCGTCCGCACCGTCGGCGAGCAGTTGGCCGCGCAATTTTCGCTGGGCCTGGCCCGCATGGCGCGGACAATCAAGGAGCGCATGAACCTGCGTGACGCCGAGAGCTTCACGCCGCAGGATCTGGTGAACGCTCGCACCGTGTCGAGCGTCATCAACAGCTTCTTCGGGACCAATCAGCTTAGCCAGTTCATGGATCAGACGAATCCGCTGGCCGAGTTGACGCACAAGCGCCGTATGTCCGCCCTCGGGCCGGGCGGCCTCACCCGCGAGCGCGCGGGTTTCGAGGTGCGCGACGTGCACTACACCCACTACGGTCGCCTCTGTCCGATCGAGACGCCGGAAGGCCCGAACATCGGCCTGATTTCCTCGCTCTGCGTCCACGCCTTTGTCAACCAGTTCGGCTTCATCGAGACGCCGTATCGGGTGGTGAAGGATAGCGTGGTGACCGATGAAATCCGGTACCTGACAGCGGAAGAAGAGGACGACGTGATCATTGCCCAGGCGAATGCGCCGATCACGGAAAAGGGCGAGTACATCAACAAGTACGTCAAATGCCGGTACCGTGGCGACTTCCCGATTGTCCCTCCGGACAAAGTGGAGTACATGGACATCGCGCCGAACCAGATCGTTTCGCCGGCGGCGAGCCTGATCCCGTTCCTCGAGCACGACGACGCCAACCGCGCCCTGATGGGCTCGAACATGCAGCGCCAGGCCGTGCCGCTGCTCCGCCCGCAGTCCCCGATTGTCGGGACGGGCCTTGAAGGCCGCATTGCTCGCGACTCGCGCGCGGTGCTGGTGGCCGAGGCCCCTGGCGTGATCGAGTTCGCCGATGCCTCCCGCGTGATCGTTCGGTACGATACCGACGCCGATGATGCGGACGTGGCGTTCGAGGATACGATCAAGACGTACTTCCTGACCAAGTTCCGCCGCACGAACCAGGACACCTGCATCAACCAGACGCCCATCGTGAAGACGGGGCAGCGGGTTGTAAAGGATTCACCGCTTACCGAAGGCTTTGCCACGGAAAAGGGCGAGTTGGCACTGGGCAAAAACGTGCTCGTGGCCTTCATGCCCTGGCGCGGGTACAACTTCGAAGACGCCATCGTCATCTCCGAGAAGCTGGTCGCGGAGGACGTGTACACGTCCGTCCACATCGAGGAGTTTGAACTGCAGGTGCGCGATACGAAGCGGGGCGAGGAGGAGTTAACGCGTGAGATCCCGAACGTCTCGGAAGAGGCGACGAAGGATCTCGACGAACGCGGCATCATCCGCATCGGCGCCGAAGTGAAGGCCGGCGATATTATCGTCGGTAAGATCACGCCGAAGGGTGAAACGGATCCGACGCCTGAAGAGAAACTGCTGCGCGCCATCTTCGGTGACAAGGCCGGCGACGTGAAGGATGCCTCGTTGAAGGCGCCTCCCGGCATGAAGGGGGTCGTCATCGACACGAAGCTGTTCAGCCGTCGCAAGCTGGATCCGGCATCGAAAAAAATCGAACAACAGCGGATCACCGAGATCGAAAGCGATCTGGATCACGAGGTTGGCCACATCAATCGCCGCTTCTACGACAAGTTCTTCCAGCTCCTCGAGGGCCAGAAGAGCGCCGGCGTCGAGGACCGCGAAGGCCGCATCGTCGTGCCGGAGGGCGCCAAATTCTCGAAGGAGGCTTTTGCCGAAATCCAGCCCGTCCAGCTGGGCGTGCGCAAAGGATTCACGACGGACGACCGGGTGAACCGCAAGATCCGCAAGTTACTTCGCAACTACCTCACGATCTACAGCCGCATCCAGAGCGATGCGAAGCGCCGGCGCCACCAGGTGCAAATGGGGGATGAGCTTCCGCCAGGCATCGTCCAGCTCGCCAAGGTCTATATCGCCAAAAAGCGTAAGATCCAGGTGGGCGACAAGATGGCCGGCCGGCACGGCAACAAGGGTGTTATCGCCCGTATCGTGCCGCACGAGGACATGCCGTTCCTCGAAGACGGTACGCCGGTCGACATCGTCCTCAACCCGTTGGGCGTGCCTTCGCGTATGAACCTGGGGCAGATCTTCGAGACGCTCCTGGCCTGGGCGGGGCTCAAGCTGGGCAAGAAGTACGCGACGCCGATTTTCGACGGCGCGAAGATGGATGACGTGACGGCCGAACTCGCCGCCGCCGGCCTGCCGGTCGATGGACGCGCCCAGTTGTACGACGGGCGTACAGGCGATCCGTTCGACCAGAAAACCACGGTTGGCGTCATCTACATGCTCAAGTTGAGCCACCTGGTTGACGACAAGATCCACGCCCGTAGCATCGGGCCCTACAGCCTCATCACCCAGCAGCCGCTGGGTGGCAAGGCGCAGTTCGGCGGGCAGCGTCTCGGCGAGATGGAAGTCTGGGCGCTGTATGCGTACGGCGCGGCCAGCACACTCCAGGAGATGCTCACGTACAAGTCCGACGACGTTCAGGGCCGCTCGAAGGCCTATGAGTCCATCGTCAAGGGCGAAAACATGCCCGAAGCCGGGACACCCGAAAGCTTCAACGTGCTCGTCCGCGAGCTGCAGGGCCTCGGGCTCGAAGTGAAGCTGGATTGACAGATTAGATGCGTGCGCCTCCGCCGTCATCGCGCCGGCGGGGGCTCTGTGGGGGCTTCGTCACTCGACATTCGACATTCGGAATTTGATATGCCGTACGGAAAAACGCAGAAGGTTAAAAAGAATTTTACCCAGATCACCATCAGCCTGGCCTCGCCCGAAGCCATCCTGGAGCGGTCCTACGGGGAAGTGCTGAAGCCTGAAACGATCAATTATCGTTCGTTTAAGCCGGAGAAGGACGGGCTCTTTTGCGAGAAGATCTTCGGTCCCGTCAAGGACTGGGAGTGCCACTGCGGCAAGTACAAGCGCATTCGCTACAAGGGCATCATCTGCGACCGTTGCGGCGTGGAAGTGACCCAGAAAGCCGTGCGCCGCGAACGGATGGGCCATATCACGCTGAGCGTGCCGGTGGTGCACATCTGGTATTTCAAGACGCTTCCGAACAAGATTGGCCACCTCCTGGGCATCAAGTCGAAAGACCTGGAGCGGGTTATCTATTACGAAAACTACATCGTGATCCAGCCCGGCGCGGCCGAGAAGCTGGGGATCGAACAGGATCAGTTGCTGAGCGAGGACGAGTACTTCAACGTGCTCTACCAGATTCGCGAAGACAACAACCGTCTGGATGACGAGGATCCGGAGAAATTTATCGCGAAGATCGGTGGCGAGGCCGTCGAAATGATGCTGGGCCGACTCACGATGGAGCCGCTCGCGCAGGAGCTTCGCTTCCAGGTCAAGACCGAAACGAGCCAGCAGCGCAAGGCGGAAGCCCTCAAGCGCCTGACCGTCGTAGAAGCCTTTCGCGAGGCCAATCGCCGGATGGAGAACCGGCCGGAATGGATGGTCATGCGCGTCATCCCGGTCATCCCGCCGGAGCTTCGCCCGCTGGTGCCGCTCGAAGGCGGCCGGTTCGCCACGAGCGACCTGAACGACCTCTACCGCCGCGTCATCATCCGCAACAACCGCCTCAAGCGCCTGATCGATATTAAGGCGCCCGAGGTTATCCTGCGCAACGAAAAGCGCATGTTGCAGGAGGCGGTGGACTCGTTGTTCGACAACAGCCGGAAGGCCAACGCCGTTCGCTCGGACTCCAATCGCGCGCTCAAGTCGCTCTCCGACATGCTCAAGGGCAAGCAGGGCCGGTTCCGTCAGAACCTGCTCGGCAAGCGCGTCGATTACTCCGGCCGCTCGGTTATCGTCGTCGGTCCGGAGCTCGAACTGCATCAGTGCGGTCTCCCGAAGGAGATGGCCGTGGAGCTCTTCAAGCCGTTTATCATCCGCAAGCTCATCGAGCGCGGCATCGTGAAGACGGTGAAGAGCGCGAAGAAAGTGGTCGACCGGCGTACGGCCGACGTGTGGGACATCCTCGAGAAGGTGATCGACGGCCGGCCGGTGCTCCTCAACCGCGCCCCGACGCTGCACCGCCTCGGCATCCAGGCGTTCCAGCCAGTGCTCATCGAGGGTAAGGCCATCCGGCTCCACCCGCTCGTTTGTACGGCGTTTAACGCCGACTTCGACGGCGACCAGATGGCCGTCCACCTGCCCCTGAGCTACGATTCGTGCCTGGAGGCCATGATCCTCATGCTCGCCAGCCACAACATTCTGAGCCCGGCGCACGGCGGCCCGGTGACGGTGCCGACGCAGGACATGGTGCTTGGCCTCTATTATCTGACCAAGGGCAAAAGCGGCCAGAAGGGCGAAGGCATGCGCTTCGGCAGCATGGGCGAAGTCCGTCAGGCCTTTGACCGAGGCATCGTGGCGCAGCACGCGAAGATAACGGTGCGCGCCAACGATGGCGAACTGATCGATACGACCGTGGGCCGCGTGCTCTTCAACGAGGTCGTGCCGGTCGAAGTGGGGTACATCAACGAGGTCCTCACCAAGAAGAGCCTCCGTAGCATCATCTCCCGCGTGTTGTTCGCGACGGGCTTCGCGCGTTCGGCGCGGTTCCTGGACGACATCAAGAACCTCGGGTTCGAGCGCGCCACGACGGCCGGCCTCACCTTCTCGCTGGCCAACATCGTGGTACCGGATGCGAAGGAGAAGCTGATCTCGGAGGCGACCGTCGAGGTCGAGCAGGCTCGCAACTTCTACGAGATGGGCCACATCACGGAGAACGAGCGCTACAACAAGGTCATCGACATCTGGACGCGCACGAACAGCCTCGTTTCCGAGGTGCTGTTTGATGCGTTGAAGCTGGACGAAGAGGGCTTCAACGCCATTTACATGATGGCGGACTCCGGCGCTCGTGGTTCGAAGGAGCAGATCCGACAGCTTGGCGGGATGCGCGGGTTGATGGCCAAGCCGCAGAAGAGCCTCATCGGTTCCGCCGGCGAGATCATCGAAAACCCGATTATCTCGAACTTCAAGGAAGGCCTGTCGGTGCTCGAGTACTTCATCTCGACGCACGGCGCGCGTAAAGGTCTGGCCGACACCGCCCTCAAGACGGCGGACGCCGGCTACCTGACCCGGCGTCTGGTGGACGTCGCCCAGGACGTGACGATCACGCAGACGGACTGCGGGACGCTCCGCGGGATCCGGATCTCGGCGCTCAAAGACAACGAGGACATCGTCGAGCCGCTGGCCGACCGTATCCTCGGCCGCGTGTCTGTCCACGACGTGGACGACCCGCTGACGGGCGATAAGATCATTAGCGCCAACGAGATGATCGACGAAGCCACGGCGCGTCGGATCTCGGAAACGTCGATCGAAGAAGTGGAGATTCGCTCCGTGCTCACGTGCGAGGCGCGCCGCGGTGCGTGCGCGCTGTGTTACGGCCGTAACCTCGGCTCCAACCGTATCGTCGAGGCCGGCGAAGCCGTCGGCGTCGTCGCGGCGCAGATCGG
>JBGSPJ010000371.1:0-10988 GCA_041738655.1 Rhodothermales bacterium
GAGCAGCCGGCGGCAGCACCCGAGGCGTCTCCGCCCGGGCGATGTTCGGTCCTTCCAGGCTCAAGACCTGGAAGGGGTCGTTGCTCTGGGGCTTAAACGCGTATAGGCTTCCGGTGGCGAACAACACCGCCACCAGGGCATAGGCGGCGCTTACCGGATTGAGGATGCGCCGAAGTTCGCCGCGCCACCGGCTGCGCCGGGCCGGCCGAACGGGCTGCCGATGGTTGGGCTCCGCCCCCTGAAGGTCCTGCAGCATCGCCCGAACCGACTGATACCGGTCGTTCGGATGTTTGCGCAACGCCTTCATCGTGATCTGCGCGAGCCGGCGGGGCACGTTCGGGTTCAGCCTCGCCGGATTCTGGATGAGCGCGTCGTTCAGGGTGTTGCGCACCACGAAGTCGGGCGCTGTCTTGTCAAAGGGCAGCGTGCCCGTGAGGATTTCGTAGAGGATGAGGCCCAGACTGTAGACATCCGACCGCTCGTCCGCCTGCCCCTGCGAGCCGAGGTGCTCGGGCGCCGGATAGCCCCGGATGTCCGAATCGTTGTAGGAAAGCGGCAGCAGGCTCACCTTTTTCAGCATCCGGGCGATGCCGAAGTCGGCGATCTTGACCCGGCCTTCCGGGGTGACAAGGATCCGCTCGGGTTTGAGGGACTCGTGGAAAATGCCCTGGCCGTGCGCGAAATCGAGGGCCTCCATCGCCTGTTGGAGCAGGGGAACCCCCAGACGCCAGCGCGGCCCCTGAACCTGATCGAGATACTGATTCAGCGTCTCGCTCTCCACATATTCCATGGAGATGTACGTGACCTGGTTCGTGTCCCGGATGTCGTAAATGGTGACGATATTGGGGTGGGTGAGCTGCGCGAGCCGGCTCGTCTCGATTTGGAATTGCTGGACGAAGATGGGGTCCTGCGTGAGCATCGGATTGATGACGCGCAGCGCAACCGGTCGTTGCACGCCGAGGTCCGTGGCTAGATAGAGCGTGCCCAGCACGTCCTGATCCAGCACGGACTCGATGCGATGACCGTCGATGATATGCCCGTTTTCCAGTCCGGAATGCAGACTCATACGAATCCCATGGCCCGAAACGATAGACGTCGTCTCGCAGCGTGGGGGGCGTATGCGATGAAAAACTGTGCAGGAAGCGCGATTAGCGAGGTGACGACAGATCCCTGGAGCGAAAGCAGGGACGCGTACTAGCCGTCGTGGGTCGACGTCCGGATTTCACGCTTTGCGTAGATCGATGTGCACAGAGTATATCGAAGCGGCCGGCAAACGGCATACCGGGAAGCGCTCCTTGGCTATAGGCTTTTGGCGCATGATGCATGCGCCGACAGATCGGGTGCGCCGGCGGGTCAGGCCCAGGATTTCTTTAGCTTCCGGCCGGTGATTTTTTCGAGGCGCGCGTGGAATTCGCGCATCATCACCTCCTGGTTGGAGTCGATCCGGCCCTGCGCGGCACGCTCGCGCATCAATTGCAGTCCTTTATGCAGGATCCGCTTTTCGTTTGTTCGATCGTTCTTGCGCTTGTATAAAATGGCCAGCCGCTCGTACGGAAACAGCGAATCCGCGTCTTCCTCCACGTTGTTCTCGTAAATGCGGATCGCGTCGTCGAACTTACCTTCCTTCTCTTTCTGCTCGGCGATCGCGTTGCGCTTGAACCAGCGCTCGTAATGCTTCATTGCGAGTGTCGTTTCTGGTTAGGCGGGGGTGTCGAGCTCGGGCAGCTCGTGATACTGGGATCGGATTCCGGGGTCGACTCTTTAGCCTGACCTCGCGTATTTTAATGATTGGATAACACCGCCTTACCGGAAGCTTCACCGGCACTGCCGTATTATGGCCCGGGATAGACGCCCTGATATGTGTTCAGGGCGCGATTTCCGCCCAAGTCCAATCCGAACTTCCTATGCCTCCGCGGACGCCATCTGACGCCGATCGCCGCACCGTGCTTGTCGTCGACGACGAAGAGGACCTGCTCGATCTCCTCCAGTACAATCTCGAAAAAGAAGGGTTTGATGTACTGCTCGCCAACAACGGGGTCGAAGGCATCGACCTGGCGCGCCGGGAGGAGCCGGATCTGATCGTGCTGGACATCATGATGCCCGGGCTCGACGGCATCGAGGTGTGCCGGCGCATCCGCAGCGACGCGGTCCTCCGCGATACACCCATCCTGATGCTGACGGCTCGAACGGAGGAGTCGGCGCAGGTCCAGAGCCTCGATATCGGGGCCGACATCTATCTCCCCAAACCGGTCTCAATCCCGGTTCTGATCAGCCAGATCAAGGCCCTGATGCGCACGGCCAACCGGGGTGAGAGCCTGCCGGCGATCCTCGTACTCCAGGATCTCGAGATCGACCGCGATCGCTACCTCGTCGTCCAGAAAACAGGGCAGGCGCCCATCGAGCACCGGCTCCCGCGCAAAGAGTTCGAGTTGCTCTACTTCCTGGCTTCCCATCCGGGTAAGGTGTTTTCGCGTCAGGATGTGCTCGACAAGGTCTGGGGCCACGATGTCTTTGTGGTCGACCGAACCGTTGACGTGCACATTCGTAAAATCCGTGAAAAACTGGGCAACGATACGATCGAAACGGTGAAGGGGATTGGCTACAAATTCAAAGCCTGATTCCGAGGATAACGGCGGTGCACCTCAACGCGTGGCCGTTCGGTTCAGCCGGCTTTCCCTCAAGATCGCGCTGATCGTCTCTGGCGCGCTCGCCGTGGCTTTGTACGGCCTACATGCGCTTTTTTTGCCTTTTCCTTCCTGGCTGCTCATCGCGCTGCCGCTCTTTGTCCTCGCGACTACCTATCTGGCGGCCTACGCGCTGCTCGCCCACCGCATCCAGCTGGCCCGGACCACCCTCAAGCAGGTCCGCAAACACCGCTTCGAGAACCTTGAAGCCGCGCACCTCCCCCGCGGCGACGAACTCAACGGCCTCGTCTGGCAGGTCTACCGCGCCGGCCAGGTCCTTGAGAAGGAGATCCAGGGGATGAAACAGGTCGAGAACTATCGGCGCGAGTTTCTCGGGGATGTCTCCCACGAGCTCAAAACCCCCATCTTCGCCATCCAGGGGTTTGCCGAGACGTTACTCGCCGGCGCGATGGACGACCAGCGGGTGAACGCGAACTTCGTCAAGAAAATCCTGAATAATGCCCTGCGACTGCGCAACCTCACCAACGATCTCTCGGAGATCTCCCGGATCGAAACCGGCGAGCTCCAGATGCACATGAACGACTTCTCGCTGTCGGATGTCGTGACCGACGTCGTCGAGGGCCTGGAGGACATCGCGAAGGCGAAAACCGTAACCCTCAACACACGCATCACCGAGCCGCTACCACGCGTGCGCGGGGATCGCGAGCGGATCCGCCAGGTGCTGATCAACCTGGTGGACAATGCCATCAAGTACAGCAACCCCGATGGCCACGTGGAGCTGGTCTGCCGGCCGCTGCCATCCGGGTTCGTCAAGATCTCCGTTGTGGACAACGGGATCGGGATCGCGCCGCAGCACCTGCCCCGCCTCACGGAGCGGTTTTACCGGGTCGATAAAAGCCGTTCGCGCCTGCAGGGCGGCACCGGTCTGGGGCTCGCCATCGTCAAGCACATCCTTGGCGCGCACGACACCCAGATGATGGTCGAAAGCAAGCCCGAGCGGGGATCGACGTTCGGGTTCATGCTCAAAACCGCCTCTCCGCCTCAGCAGGCGTGATCGGTCGCCAATTTCCCGTTAGGGCTTGCTATTCGAGCGGCCCGGTTGGAGATTAAGCCGGTTATTTCACTCTCCTCTCGTGGTATGATGCAGGAAGCTTACGTCTTGAGTCGCGCGCAGAAGTTGTATGTCGTTTGCGCGGCGGTGTTTATCACCGCGCTGGTGGTGGCGGAAGCCACGGCCAGCAAGTTCTTCACGGCGTTCGACCTGCCCTTCACCATCCGCATCCTCGGCCAGCAATTCACGACGGTGGTGATGACCGCCGGCGTCATCGCGTTTCCGATCACGTTTATCGTGACGGACCTGATGAACGAGTATTTCGGCCGGCGCGGCATCGCATTCGTTTCGGTGCTCGGCATGGTGATGATCGGGTTCGAGTTTGTGCTCCTCCAGATCGCGATGGCCGTCCCGACGGCGCCCAATTCTCCGGTTTCGGGCGAGGCGTTTGACATGGTCTTCGGCGCCACGGGCCGCATCATCTTCGGCAGCCTCATCGCCTACCTCATCGGGCAGCTGGCGGACATCACGATCTTTCACTACCTGCGGCGGGCCACCGAAGGCCGGCACCTCTGGCTCCGCGCCACGGGGTCGACGTTCGGGTCACAGTTCCTCGATACATTCATCGTCCTGACGGTCGCCTTCGCCGGCCAGCTCTCGTTCCAGGAGATCCTCGCGATCACGCTGTTTAACTACAGCTACAAGTTCATCATCGCCATCCTCATCACGCCGGTCATCTACGCGATTCACTGGGTGATGGACCTCTACCTCGGCAAGGAAACCGCGCAGGCCCTGATCGACGAGGCCGAAGGGAAAGAGCGGAAGTCGGGGTTTGATATGGGGATTTGAGCGCCCCTCAGGGAGTTATCAACCATCGTCGCGACCGGCACCGGGAAACCATTCGGTATGCTGATCGCCCTGGCGCCCGAGATACAGGGCGCGCCGGCCCCGGAGGTACACGAAATACGACTGTACGCCGGCCATCATCGCCCGCCTGCAGAACTCGGGGTACTTCTGCCCATGCAGCTGGCTGTCCACGATGGCCAGGCGGAGCGCGGCGAGATCAACGTTTTCCGCCACGGCCGGCAAGCCCTCGAGCACGAGCGGCGCAGCCACAACACCTCCGTTTGCGCTGTAGAACGTGAAGGAGAGCCGGACGTAGTCGACGTGGTAGTATTCCACACCCTCGTCCATCAAATTCCCCACGATTACCGGGAAGGGTAAGCCGCCAGACAGCGTCGCCGCCGCCATTTCCTTGATTCTGTCTGCATTCATGATGGGTAGGATCCGTGTAAACGAGCCCGGGCACGCGCCACACCATACCATTCGGTGCCCGATGTGCTGTGCAAAATAGGGACACGGCCCGGTTCATCCCCAACCTCGATCATATTGATCAACGGTTAGGTTGGACACCCGGCCTTCACCTGGTAGGTTCGGTGTCGGGTCTGGCGGCAAACTCCGTACGATTCTGCTCCATCCACCGGGTCATCCCGTCTTCGATGTGCATGAGTTCTCTCATGGAATTCATGGCGTCGAGATGGGCTTTGTCACCCTTCTGGAACATCTCCTTGCCATGCATCTGGCTCAGCATAGCTATTTCCTCGAAGGTGTTGGCGCGGAATTCCATGTCACACGCTCCCCCCAATTCCTGGCATGTCATTGTTCTCATGTCAGTGGTTTTCTAGGTTGGTTTATCTCTGTTCCGACGCCGTGTTCACGGCTGACTTTGAGGTGTAACGCTGTGTGCCAGGCCCAGACCCACGTTACCGCAACGTAGAAAGCCAGCATTACAGGCACAGGGGGCGGGCCGGCGGCAATGGCCATGAAGCTGGCCATAAAACTCAGGCCGGTAACAAGCGAAAATACTGCCCATCTCGGCTGCTCCTTTCGTTTGAACCTCAGCGCGAAGACCAGGCAGGCGCCGATGAGAGCGTAAAAGCCAATGCCACCGAACACGAAATGGAGGAGGCCGTTGCGTGTGATGCTGGCGGGAGGGGCTACATCCGGAGGAAATCCCTGCCCTGGATCCGCCGGGAAAACACCGGCGCCTAAAAGCCCGATACCGTAAATCACGAGTAATATAGGACCCCATGTAGCGCCTGACGAGCCTCGAAGGGTACGCCGTACTCCGAGCGCTCCGATGATGACGAGCAGCCCGCTGGTAAAAAAGTTGCCTGTCTGTACCCAGCCGAACGTGCCGTTGCTTAGCTGACTGAGAGCATGTCGGGTCGGGTCGAAGCCCTCGCGCGTGAGCGCATGGACGATGCCTACGATAACGTAGAACGGGCCGGCCAGCGCTCCGGCCATAAGGAATATTCTGGGCATTGCAGATCCGCGGAGTTAAATGGAATCGGGACTCGGTGCCCTAATGTACCATGAAACGTCACGACATTCTTCGGGTGACGTTTCTCCGTCGGATGGATTTCCTCGAATATCCTGAAGGACATACGGGGATGTCGACGTGCGTTTTGGAAAACACTACCCGGCGCCTGTCGTCACCTCCTCGCCATTCGTTAATCGCCAATCGCTCTTCGAGGCGCTGCAGCGACCTCGCCGGCTCTCACCCCGTACGTACGATGCGCCGCCTCGATCTGCGAGGCCTCGGTGGTCGTCTCCGGGTACAGCCAGTAACTCGGCGCGACGATGGGTTCCACGGCCATGGCCTCTACAACGATCGCCCCGGCAACCTTTACTCAAACCCACCAAACTGGCGCGACGAATGCAGCACGGTGAGAATCAATACTTCCTGCGCCATCTCATCTACATGGTACATGATCCGGTATTCCCGGTAGATTATTTCCCGGAGCTGTTCGTCTTCAGCCTCGGGGATCATACGGCCCGAACGCGGGAATTTCTCAAGCCGCCGCGTGGACTCGAATACTTGTTCTTCAAAGCGCTCGGCGAAGGAAGCGGAGGCGTCGCGGTAATAGTCGGACAGCACTTCGAGATCCTTACGTGCCTGTGTCGACCATCGTACAGTCGCCATCCCGTTACCGTGTCTGAGAGCCCCGGCGCTGGCGGAAGTGGGCTTCGATTTCTTCTTGCGTCATCGTCTGGCCCAATCGCCCCTCTTTAAGGCCTCGCTCGATCTTGTGGAGCACAAACAAACGGTCGAAGGCGTCGTCGAGCGTGGCATCTTCCGGCAGTTCCGAGACGGCGCGGAGGATATCGGCTTTGGTGATGGTTTCGGACATGGCGGCTTCTGGAAAAGGTGTTAGTTTCGAACGCGACCCACGGGTCGATGTTCTCATTCTGGTGAGTGGCCTGCCGGCCTAAGTCCCCTTCTTCACCCCGTACGTACGATGCGCCGCCTCGATCTGCGACGCCTCAGTGGTCGTCTCCGGGTACAGCCAGTAACTCGGCGCGACGATGGGTTCCACCGCCCGGGCTTCTACAACTATTGCCCCGCGGACAGGGAAGCGAGGCCCTGCTTTGGCTTCGAGCGGGCCGGCCCAGCGGGCATAGTCGGGTTCGTCGGGCAATAGGATGCGTGCCGTGCCTTTGACTTTAAATCCTTTCTGGACAAAGACATCGATAAAACTCACGCAGACCTGCGGGTGCCGGCGAATGTTGCGCACACTCCACGGCGAGGCGATGTGGGCAATGGCGAGGTGGGCCTCGTCGATAATCGCAAAGACCTCCTTGGGGGAGACGTTCGGGTGGCCGGCGTCGTCCACCGTCGCCAGCCAGCAGAGGACGCTGCGGCCGGCCGCGTCGATGACTTCGGGGGTGAGCATTGGGGGGTGGAGAAAATGGATTAATGGTGCCCCACGACCAGCGCCGAGTGGTGTGACATAAGACGCGCCCTGTCATCCCCCGGTGTCCTTCAGGGACACAGGGGGACCTCCTTCCGGCTGGCACTCCCCCATGGTGCGGTCGCTCATCGGGATGGTTCGACACGCCCCGATTCCATCGGGCCGGCTCACCACGACATAACAAACACACCTGCCGTAAGGAGAGAAGGGGGCAAAGCGGAAGATGCGGTTGTGCGGAATTGCGCTTCGGTGAACTCCCGCTCAAGGGATGATATTCACCCTCACTCACACCTCACGCGTACTGATCCGTTTAGCAAGCTTCTCCATTTCCGCTTGTGCTTTCCGCCCCTTTTCCTGGTAGAAAGCCAGCCGCTCTTGCGCTGTCATTGCTTTCGTTTGCTCGTAGTGTGCATCTCGAATCTTGCGGACCACCGCAACGGCATCAAATCGTTTCTTCTTCTCCATAATTGGTCACCTCACGCGGCGAGTAGGTCGGTTATTCGTTCGTCATCAACCATGTCGCAAGCCGTTTTCGAATACGGTTCAGTCGGTCGGAACTGATCTCGCCGACGCCACCAACGAATATGGCGCCTTCAACGACGGCTAACCGCCCCACACGGATAACACTCGATGCTCTCAGGCCAGAGGCCTGGTAGTCGTCATCGTTCTCAGCCACGAGTTCATCGAACCCATCCAGGTACTGGCGGAGTTGCGACGAGACCATACAAACCAGCCAGTCGTCGTACGGACCGGGCAGTTGACCCAACAACAGCGCGGGACGCAGCTTACCGGAAGCGAGATCCGTCTGTGGGAACCGGAATAGAGTGATCTGGCCTGCGCGTCTCACGAGAACTTCTCCTTTACGTCCGCGAGAGTATATGTTGGGCCCTTCTCTTCTTCCATATCACGCATGGCGAACGAAAGGGAAAGGTTCGTCCATTCCTGCTCATTCTGCCGTATGTCGTCGCGTTCAGCCTTGGCAAGGAGATATTCGACAAAGTCCAGGACTTCAGCTTGCAGCCGATCCGGAAGCCGCTGTACGTATTGATGGATTCGTTCCACAACCGCCATATGAGGGTACCTGATTTGATTTCGTGGGCCGTGATGCATTTATACCTCTACCCACGGTTCCGATTCTCCTAAATGCGTGATGAAGCTGACTAGTCGATGACCTCGACATCTACGGCAGCGACGTAGTGGCCTTCATGAATGTACTTTGTCTTACGTTGGTGTGTCATGTGCGTCGTTCCGTGATACCGGTCGCAAGGACGTGAGAATGGGATGCCTCCAGCCATGGTATGGTTCCATCGGGCCGGCTTACCACGACAACTGAAAGGTATCTGTAAAAAAGAAGCCCCCCGACGCCTGGCGCCGAGGGGCTTCTTATGAAACCCATTTCCGCTACACGGCCGCCGTCGCCGGCACGGCCGTCAGCCAGCCGTGGGGGTCGTTGCCTTTCTTGATGACCTCGAAAAAGGCGTTCTGGATCTCGGTCGTGATGGGGCCGCGCTTGCCGCTTCCTATCACATGTTTGTCCACCGACCGGATCGGGGTGATCTCGGCCGCGGTGCCGGTGAAGAAGATCTCGTCGGCGATATACAACGCCTCGCGCGGGATCTGCCGCTCCTCCACCCGATACCCGAGGCCGTTCGCCAGGGTCATCACGGTGTCGCGGGTGATGCCGGGCAGGATCGACAGGCTCGACGGCGCCGTGTAGATCACGCCGTCGCGGATGATAAACAGGTTCTCGCCGCTGCCCTCCGCCACATACCCTTCTTTATTGAGCATGATGCCCTCGTTGTAGCCGTTGAGCACGGCGTCCATCTTCACGAGGGAGGCGTTCAGGTAGTTGCCGCCGGCCTTGGCCATCGCCGGGAAGGTGTTCGGGGCCATGCGGCTCCAGGAGGCGACGTGGACGTCGACGCCGCTCTCGAGCGCCTCCGGACCCAGATACGCGCCCCACTCCCACACGGCGATGACGGAATCCACGTCATTCTTGAGCGGGTTCACGCCCAGACTGCCCATCCCGCGGAAGACGACGGGGCGGATGTAACACGCCTTCAGACCGCTGTTCGCGATGGTCTCAAGGGTGGCCGCTTCGAGCTCCTCGATCGTGTACGGGATGGTCATCCGGTAGATCTTGGCCGAGTCATATAGCCGGCGCATGTGCTCGTGTAGCCGGAATACGCCCGAGCCGCGCTCGGTTTCGTAGCAACGAATGCCCTCGAATACGGAGGAACCGTAGTGAACGACGTGCGAAAGGACGTGGATGGTAGCTTTCTCGTAGGGAACGAGTTTTCCGTTGAACCAGATATCGTGATGCATCTTCAGAGCCCGAGATAAGGATCGATGTGTTGGGGCGGTACAGAGCGCGTCGAGGAAGCGACGGGCGGCAGGACATCCGCCTGCGGTTAGAAGGACCTAAAAACGGCCAGGAACGCGAAATGTTCGTCGTTCAGCGAGAACTTTGTCGGGCCGGCCACGGCTTCAAGGCGTATTTGCCGATCATCCACAAAATCTTGTACGATGCCTTCACGGTGCCGGCCAGCGTCCCGGTAATCTTCGAAACACCCACTCGCCGGCGGTACGAAACGGGCACTTCGGTGTACCGCAGGCCAGCGCGCACGGCCTTGATCTGCATCTCCACCGTCCAGCCATACGTGGTGTCCTGCATGCCAAGCGCCAGCAAGGCGCTGAACCGGATCGCGCGAAACGGTCCGAGGTCGGTATACCGCGCCCCCCAGATGAGACGCATCAGCCCGCAGGCGAGTCGGTTGCCGAACAGCGCCTGCGGGAGCATGGCGCCTGGCTCGCGCTCGCCCCGCATCCGCGAGCCGATCACGAAGTCGGCCTCGCCCCGCTCGATGGGCGCGAGTAGGCGGACGATTTCCTCGGGGTGATCGCTGTAGTCGCCATCGAGAAACACGAGCACGTCCGGCCACCGCTCGCGCGCGTACGCAATCCCGCGCAGACAGGCCCAGCCATACCCCTTGCGCTCCTCGCGCAACACCGTGGCGCCGGCGGCGCGGGCGTTGTCCTCCGTTTCGTCCGTGGAGGCGTTGTTGACGACGACGACTTCCTCGACCCGGTCCTTCGGCAGATCGCCAACGACGAGGCCGATCGAGCGGGCCTCGTTAAACGCCGGGATCACCACCATCACTCGGAGCCGCGCGTCAGCCATCGCGTCGACCGAGCGTGGCGAGGGCCTCGCCGGTGAGTCGCATCGTCGTCCAGTCGTCCATGGGCTTGGCCCCGAGGCTTTTGTAGAAGCCGATGGCCGGCTCGTTCCAATCGAGCACGTTCCAGTCCAGCCGCCGGCACCCCTGCTCTACCGCCCGCTGCCCGAGGCGGCGCAACAACGCCATCCCGATCCCCTGCCCCCGGCACTCGGGCACCACGAAGAGGTCTTCGAGGAAGATGCCCCAGGCGGTCAGGAAGGTCGAGTAATTGTAGAAATACAACGCCAGGCCGACGGCCCGCCCGTTCGCGTCCTCGGCGATCAACGCCTCGCACCGCGGCGACGCGTCGGGCGCCAGA
>JBGSPJ010000396.1:0-17251 GCA_041738655.1 Rhodothermales bacterium
TTCGCGCTGCCTTGTATGGGCGTAGACGAATTGGCAACTACTCCCGAAATCAACAACCAAAATCGCCCACAAGCCCTCGCTCTGGTACCTCTTGTATAGATTTATCAAAGAACGCGTTACATCACACGCTAATCGCTAATCGCTAATTTCGAATGGATCGTCGCAACTTCGTCAAAACCGGCCTCGCCGCCGGCACCGCCGCGTTTGGCGCCCCCGCGTTTAACTGGCTGACCAACCCCGCGGCGGCGGCCTTCAAGCTGCACTATGCGCCGCATTTTGGCATGTTCGAAAACCACGCCGGCGAGGACCTCGTGGACCAGTTGAAGTTCATGGCGGATGTCGGGTTCACGGCCCTGGAGGACAACGGGATGAAGGGCCGGTCGGTGGCGGACCAGGAGCGCGTCGCCGCCGAAATGGGCCGGCGGGGGATGAAGATGGGCGTGTTCGTGGCCCACAAGATCTACTGGACCGAGCCCAACCTCGCCAGCGGCAAGGCGGATCTGCGGGAGGAATTCCTGGCGGATATCCGAAGCAGTGTCGATGTCGCCAAACGGGTGAATGCAACGTGGATGACGGTCGTGCCCGGATTTGTCGACCTCCGCCTCGAAATGGCGTACCAGACGGCGCACGTTGTCGAATCCCTCAAGCAGGCCAGCGCGATCCTCGAACCCCACGGCCTCACCATGGTGCTCGAGCCTCTGAATTTCTACAACCACCCCGGGCTGTTTCTGACCAAGGTGCCGCAGGCCTACGAGATCTGCAAAGCCGTTGGAAGCCCCGCCTGTAAGATCCTGGACGACCTCTACCACCAGCAGATCCAGGAAGGCAACCTGATCCCGAACATCGACCTCGCATGGGACGAGATCGCCTATTTCCAGATCGGCGACAACCCCGGCCGTAACGAGCCCACCACAGGGGAGATCAACTACAAGAATATCTTCAAACACATCCACGGCAAAGGCTACACCGGTATCCTAGGCATGGAGCACGGCAACGCCGCCGACGGCAAAGAAGGCGAAGCCGCCCTCATCCGGGCGTACCAGGAAGTGGATGGGTTTTAAGGGTTTAAGGTTCGGGGTTTAAGGTTTAAGGGCTCGAAAACCGGATGTTTGCCTTACACCCCCCCTAACCCCCACACCCCACCCTCCTTAAACCTCGAACCTTAAACCTTAAACCACTCCTCATGCCTCTCGGTAGAAAAATTCGCTATGGAATGGTCGGCGGCGGCCCGGGCGCGTTTATCGGCGCGGTGCATCGCAAGGCCGCGGCGTTGGACGGCGAGATCGAGCTCGTCGCCGGCGCCTTCTCGTCGTCCCCCGAAAAGTCCGCCCAGCAGGGCCGCGAGCTCCACCTCGATCCCGCGCGTGTCTACGGATCGTATAAGGAGATGGCGGATCGTGAAAGCAAGCTGCCGCTGGGCGAACGGATCGATTTCATATCGATCGTCACACCGAACAGCTCGCATTACGATATCGCGAAGACATTCATCGAAGCCGGCTTCCACGTGGTATGCGACAAGCCGATGACGATGACCGTCCAGGAGGCGGAAGACCTCTGCCGGCTCGTCAAGAAGTACGACGCGGTCTTCGCCCTGACGCACAACTACACCGGCTACCCGATGGTGAAGGAAGCCCGACACCTCATCCGCGCCGGCAAGCTGGGAACGCTGCGCAAAGTGGTCGTCGAGTACCCGCAGGGCTGGCTGGCGACCTTCCTCGAAGGCGACGGCGCCAAACAGGCAGTCTGGCGCACGGATCCGAAGCAAGCCGGCGTCTCCTCGGCCATCGGCGACATCGGATCCCACGCGGAGAATCTCGCCCGTTACATCACGGGGCTGGAGATCGAACGCATCTGCGCCGACCTCACCACCTTCGTCCCGGGCAGGAAACTCGAGGATGACGCCAACATGCTGGTGCACTACAGAGGCGGCGCGCGCGCCGTGTTGTATTGCTCGCAAGTGTCCGTCGGCGAGGAAAACAACCTCAAGATCAGGGTCTATGGGACTGAAGCCTCCATCGAGTGGCATCAGGAGCACCCGAATTACCTCTACTTCCGCCCCGCGAGCGGCCCTGAAGAAGTGCTTAAACGCGGCAATGGCTACCTGAGCGACGCCGCGAAGCACCACAGCCGGCTCCCCTCGGGTCACCCCGAGGCCTTCCTGGAGGCGTTCGCGAACATCTACGTCAACGCCGCCCGCACGATTGCCGCGAAGCTCGCCGGCGAGAAACCGGGCCCGTTCGACACCGACTTCCCGACCGTCCAGGACGGCGCGGTCGGCGTTCACTTCATCCACAAAGCCGTCGAAAGCGGCCAGAAAAAAGGATGGATTGATGCCGGCTATACACCACCTTCTTGACCAACGCATTATTCGCTAATCGCTAATCGCTAATCGCTATTCGCTAATCCCATGTCCCGTCCCGTAACCCTCTTCACCGGCCAGTGGGCCGACCTGCCCCTCGCGAAACTCGCCGAAAAAGCGGCCGACTTTGGATTCGACGGCCTCGAACTCGCCTGCTGGGGCGATCACTTCGATGTCCAGAAGGCACTCTCCGACGCGAAGTATTGCAAGAGCCGGCACGACATTCTGAAGAAACACGACCTCGGCGTGTGGGCCATCAGCAACCACCTCGTCGGCCAGGCCGTCTGCGATAATATCGACGGCCGGCACAAGTCCATCCTCCCACCCCATGTCTGGGGCGACGGTAAACCGGAAGGCGTCCGCCAGCGCGCGGCGAAGGAGATGATGGATACCGCCCGCGCCGCGGCGAAGCTCGGCGTCAAGGTGGTTAACGGCTTCACCGGCAGCAGCATCTGGCATCTGCTGTATTCCTTTCCGCCCGTTTCGGCGGATATGATCGAAGCCGGCTTCAAAGACTTTGCCGACCGCTGGAATCCCATCCTCGACGTGTTCGACGAGGTGGGCGTCCGCTTCGCCCTCGAAGTGCACCCGACGGAAATCGCGTTCGACATCTCGTCCGCCCGCAAAGCCCTCAAGGCCATCGGCAACCGGCCGGCCTTCGGGTTTAACTACGACCCGAGTCATTTTGGCTATCAGGGTGTCGACTACATCGGGTTCATCGAGACGTTTGGCGACCGCATCTACCACACCCACATGAAGGACGTATGGTGGTCGGATAAACCGAAAGAAGCCGGCGTATTCGGAGGCCACATCGAGTTCGGCCACCGCGATCGGTTCTGGGATTTTCGTTCCATCGGCCGCGGCTCGATCGACTTCGAGGAGATCGTCCGCATGCTCAACCGCGTCGGGTACTCCGGACCGCTCTCGATCGAATGGGAGGACTCGGGCATGGACCGCGAACACGGCGCCGAGGAGGCCTGCTCGTTCGTTAAGGGGGTCGATTTCGCCCCTGCACACGGCGCCTTCGATGCCGCTTTCGCGAAGGATAACCAATGAAACCACTTACCTTCGTCAGCGCCGGCATGACCGTCCTGTTTGTCGTCTGGGCCTATTACCAGTTCGACGACGTGGATGGCGAAGCCGCGATCTGGGTTGCGGCCTACGGTATCGCGGCGGTGTTGAGCGCGTTGTTCGTATTCCGGAAACTATCCCTCCTGCCGGTGGCGATCATTGGTGGGCTGTATCTCCTCTGGGCATTCATCAACATCCCGCGCATCGAACTGCAAAGTTCGCTCTTCGGAGCGGATGTGTGGATGCAGAATGAGCTCCTTCGTGAGACCGGAGGGTTGCTCATCATGGTCCTCTGGCTCGGGGTGCTTGCCTTGCACCTCTACCGCCGGCGCTGAGTACGGCCACGACACAGGCCGGCTGAACCTTCATCGGCGGCCGACGTACTTCCAGGGCACGGTGCGCTCCCCTCCGCATCGTGTCCTTTTACATCCCCCATCCCCTGCTTTTTTTCGTTTGTCCCCCCACCGGTGCGTCATGCGCAACTGGCAGGTCCTCGTCACAGCCATGGCCCTCCTCATCGGTGCGTCTCCGATGCGTGCGCAACCGTATCGGTTTGGGCCTGAAGTCGTGATGGGGGCACTGGAGGATCGAGACCGCGTCCTGGCCGTCGCCCTCCACCCCGAATACTGGGCGGCATACGACCTCGACCGGGGCAGCCTGTATCGGGTGTGGAAGGGCTCGCTGGATGCGGGCGGTTCGCCGACGCATCCCGGAAGCGCCGCGGTCCGGGGGCAGGTGCTTCAGCGCGATACCGAGGACGAAGTGTGGCGGCTCCGCATCGCCGGCCGTGATACCACGACAACGTTCACGTACCTCGGCTTTCGGAAAGAAATCGACCATGTCGTACTCAGTTACGCGCTTTCGATGGGTGATGGGTCGCGCATACTCGTCGATGAGACTTCCCAGCTGACCGTCTCCGAAACCGGAGATCCCGAAATGCGGCGGCGATTCGTGGTCATCGAGGTACCGGCGGATGTAGAGGTGCTCCACCGCGTTACGGCCACGCACCTGCCTTCCCTCGATGCGGTACACTACCCCGGTCGCCTGCAGAGATCGCTGGGCAAACGGCACCGTCATGTCTGGGGCGAGACGTACGACATGCAGGGATGGATCGTGTTACCCGAAGAAGGCCAAACAGACGTGCTGGTTACCCGGTATGATCCCGATGGCATCCGGCAGGTCACGCGAGACGACGCGGCGGATGTTTCGGACAACCCGTACTGGATGCCGGTCACCCTCCGTTCCGTCGGGCCGAACAATTCCGTGCCGGGATTGGGTCGGAGTCCTGTTCCTGTAGACAGCGTCGCCGGCCACCGGAGTCTCGACGATTCAGAGATCGATCCTCGCCATGATCCCGGCCATGATAGCCTGCCTATTCCGCCGCGCGATTCTACCGAGGTTTCGCCGATCGACGAGCGGATGTCCAAACTGATTGTGCCCTCCGGTATGCATCCCGCGTACAGAGCTGGCCCTGTTTCGGGCGCGTATCAATCGGTTGCCGGGGATCAACTCTGGGCATCAGAGGCCTGGTACACGCTCCAGGCTCAGCCCACGGCGCCGCTTGGCCGGCGGTGAAGCCGTTCTTCGCCATCATCTTTACCCTTTCGCGCGCGCCAGACGATACCGTATATTGTCGCCCACACGTCCGCGCATTCGGTACGCGTCTTGCGGACGCTTCGATATCTTCTCCCGCGCCCCCACTTCGACGCCGTGGCATCCACCCCACAGGCCCCGCGTCGACGGCGTCGTCATTGCTTTATCATCATCACCCATATGCTTCGTACCCGCGCGCACGCACGCGCCGGTCTGATCGGAAACCCGTCCGACGGGTATTTCGGGAAGACGATTTCCTTCATCGTCCGGAATTTTGGCGCTGAAATCACCTGTTATGAGTCGCCCCGGATGGTCATTATGCCGGGCCCCCGTGATCACCTGACGTTCGAGAGCCGCGAGGCGCTGGTGTCGGATGTTCGGCTGAACGGCTATTACGGGGGTATTCGGCTCATCAAGGCAGCGATCAAAGCCTTCAGCGATTCCTGCGAGGAGCGGGGCATCGTGCTGGACGGGCGTAACTTCACGGTCGAATACCGGACAAACATCCCGGTGCGCGTTGGCCTCGCCGGCTCAAGCGCCATCATCACCGCCACCATGCGCGCGTTGATGGCGTTTTACGGCGTCGAGGTCGAGCAACCGCTGCTGCCCAATCTCATTCTCCGGGTTGAAACGGAAGAACTCGGCATCGGCGCCGGCCTGCAGGACCGGGTGATCCAGGTCTACGAAAATGCCGTGTTCATGGATTTTGACCGCGAGTTGATCGGAAAGCGGGGATACGGGCACTATGAGTATGTCGATGTAGCCAGCCTTCCGCCGCTCTTCATCGCCTACCACGACAACCTCTCCGAGGGCACCGAGATCACCCACAACGATCTCCGGAGCCGGTTCAACCGGGGGGATCGGGCGGTGGTGGACGGCATGAAGACGTTCGCCGGCTTCGCCGAAGAGGCCCGCCGGCTTATCGCCATGGGTCGCGGCCGCGACATCGGTCCGTTGATGGACGCCAACTTCGATCTCCGGGCACGGCTCGTCCGGATCAGCGAAGGGAACGTCCGCCTCATCCAAACGGGACGCGCCCTCGGCGCCCACACCAAATTCGCCGGCTCGGGCGGCGCCATCGTTGGCGCGTACGACGGCGACCCCGAACGCCTTGAGCGGCTCCGTACCGCCTACGAAGCGTTCGGCGCCCGCCTGATTCAACCCATCATCGAACCCATCCCACAAGAGGTCCACGCATGAGCGCGAAACAGGTCAGAAAAGCCATTATCCCCGCGGCCGGCATGGGCACGCGGTTTCTGCCGGCCACGAAGTCGATGCCCAAGGAGATGCTCCCGATCATCGACAAGCCGGTCCTCCAGTTTGTCATCGAAGAAGCCATCGCAAGCGGCATCACGGATATCCTGATCGTCACCGGACGCGGGAAACGGGCCATCGAAAACCACTTCGATTACGCGCCCGAGCTCGAAGCCTTCCTCGTACAGGCGGACAAACGCGAGATGCTCGGTCAGATCCGCGACATCGGCGAGCAGGCCTCGATCTTTTATATCCGCCAGAAAGTCCAGCGCGGCCTCGGAGATGCCATCCGTCTCGGGCGCGACCACATGGGCAACGAACCCTTTGCCGTTCTGCTGGGCGATACGATCATCCACCCGATCGACGACGAACGGCCGGGATTGCGGCAGCTGCTGGACATCTACGAAGAAAAACAGGCGAGCGTCGTCGCCGTGCAGAAGGTGCCGCACGAGTGGGTAAGCCGCTACGGCATCGTCGCCGGCCGCGCCGAGCCGGACAACCACGAGCTCGTCCGACTGGACCACCTGGTCGAGAAGCCGGCCGCCGGCAAAGCGCCGAGCAACCTCGCCATCGCCGGCCGCTACGTATTCACTCCCGAGATATTTGACTGCCTCGATGAAACGACCGAGGGCCATGGCGGTGAAATCCAACTCACCGACGCCATGAACCTGCTGGCGCAGCGCGAACCGATGTACGCGCTCGACTGGCACGCGAAACGGTACGACATCGGCAACCGGGTGGAATACGCGAAGTGTTTTCTCGACTATGCCCTCCGCCGCGAGGACACGCGGGATGCGATCCTCGAACATCTGATCAAACTCGTATCGCTTCGTCAGGAAGCGGCCTGAACACGTGGGAACGGACCTTCTGGATGCGCCCTTCGGGGGTGGCGGTCGGGTATCGATCGCCGGCCTGTACGAGGATCTGGACCGCCGGCGGCACCAGCTTTCGGTCTCCGCCGAAGCGGTTGCACGCAGCCGCGCCATCGTGGAGCGGGCGCTGGAAGCCGGCGAGGTGCACTACGGCATCAACACCGGCTTCGGCTACCTCAAAAACAAGCGCATCCCGCACGACCAGATCGAGGCGCTGCAACAGAACCTGATCCTGAGCCACGCGGTTGGGGTAGGGGACTGGATTCCGCGGCCCATCTGCCGGCTGATGCTCCTGCTCAAGATCCACGCGCTCGGTCTGGGGTATTCGGGCGTCTCGTCGGAGACCTTCGATCGGTTGTTGCTGTTGGCCGAGCGGGACCTCATCCCGGCCGTTCCGCAACAGGGGAGCCTGGGGGCTTCGGGGGATCTCGCGCCCCTTGCGCATCTCTCGCTGCCGCTGTTGGGGTACGGGTACTTCTGGGATGATGCCGGCGCCGGCGTGTTGCCCACCGAGGAAGTCTACGCCCGCGAAGGCCTCGCTCCGATCGCGCTCAAGGCCAAGGATGGGCTCGCGCTCATCAACGGGACCCAGATGATGGGCGCCTATGGCGCCTTTGTCCTCCACCGGGCCCTGCACGCCGTCAAGGTCGCCGATATCCTGGCGGCCATGAGCCTGGAGGCGCTTCAGGGAAGCCTCACCCCGTTCGACGCACGGATCCACGCCATCCGCCCGCATCGCGGCCAGCGGGAGGTAGCGGAGAATGTCCACGCCCTGCTGGCCGAGAGCCAGATCCTCGAATCCCATCGCGATTGCGGCAAGGTGCAGGACCCCTACAGCCTTCGCTGCGTCCCACAGGTGCACGGCGCCTGCCGGGATAGCCTGCGGCACGCTGTTTCTGTCGTCGAAACCGAAATCAACAGCGTCACGGACAACCCGCTGGTGTTCGAAAACGGCGATATCCTGAGCGGCGGCAACTTCCACGGGGAGCCGCTTGCTCTGGTATACGATTTCGCCGCGATGGCTCTGGCCGAACTGGCGAGTATCTCCGAACGGCGTACCTACCTGTTGCTCGAAGGGCACGACGGCCTGCCGGCGCTGTTGATGAAGGAGACCGGCATCAACTCCGGCTTCATGATCCCGCAGTATACCGCGGCCGCGCTGGTGTCCGAAAACAAAGTACTCTGCCACCCGGCGTCCGTCGACTCGATTCCCACCTCGCTCGGGCAGGAGGATCATGTGAGCATGGGCAGCGTGGGGGCATTAAAGCTCCTCCGGGTACTACATAACGTAGAGCATGTATTTGCCATCGAAGCATTCACGGTAGCCCAGGCGCTTGATTTTCGCCACCCGCTGCGGCCCGGTCGCGGCGTCGAAGTGGCTCATGCGTTTGTCCGGCAACGGGTGCCGCATGGCGAGAAGGACTACTACTTCAAAAACGACCTCAACACCTGCACCGAGATTGTGCGGAGCGCCGACTTTGTGTCGACCGTAGAAAAAACGACCGGCCCGCTGGTCGGGCTGCCGGCCTGACGCGTTTTCCTTTGCTGCAACTGGAACGATTTGTGACCCACCCGCAGACGAACTCGTCCGCTCAACCTCTTCCCCGGGTATGCCCCCGGCGCCCAATGAATCTTCTGCTCTTGCACATCCAGCGCGTTACACGTCGTTCGCTTGTCCTGGTGACCTTTATCGCGGTGACCGGCGCCTTTAACCTGCTGTTGCCGGCGCCGCTGGTCTGGAGCGAAGTGGATCAGACAAATACGCCCGACGCACGGCACGAGAACGCCTTTATCGAAGTCGGGGGTAAGTTTTACCTGCTCGGCGGCCGGAGTACGCGACGCGTTGAGATCTATAATCCGTCGAATCGTACCTGGACCAACGGGGCCTTCCCACCGTCGTCGATCTCCCTACACCACTTCCAGGCCGTCGCGATTGGCACGACGATCTATGTCGTCGGGGCGTACACCGAGTCGTTTCCGGACGAGGTGACGGTGCCGAACATCTACATGTACAACACCACAAACGATACGTGGTCGACCGGGCCGGCGATCCCGTCCGAGTTCCAGCGAGGCTCCGCCGCCGCGGTGGTGTATAACGGCAATATCTATCTGGTTGGCGGCAGTGTCGGCGGCCACGGGGCGTCGTCAGTTCGAAAGAAGGACTTTTCGATGTACAATCCGAATACGAACACCTGGACGGCGCTCACTCAGGCGCCCCGCGCACGGGACCACTTCCAGGCAACCGTTCACGGCCACAAGTTGTATGTCGCCGGCGGACGCGATGGCTCGAACCCGGACAATATCGCCCCGGTCGATGTCTATAACTTCAACAGCGGCTTCTGGACGACGCTCGGCAACAACATCCCCACGCCACGCGGCGGCACGACCTCGGTGACGCTGGGGGACTATGTGATCGTCATCGGTGGCGAAACGTCCCAGCAGCTGGCGCATGACGAGGTTGAAGCGCTGAATGTCCTGACGGGCGATTGGCTTGAACTCAACCCGCTGGTCACGGGCCGGCACGGGACGCAAGCTATCGTCTATGGCGACGACCTCTTTATCGTCGCCGGCTCCGGTGAGAAGGGGGGAGGACCGGAATTAACCTCCATGGAGACGTTTGAAACCAACGGAGAGACGACGCTGCCGGTTGAGCTGGCGCCCGGTTTCGAGGCCGTTGTGGATGGGAGCGCCATCACATTGCACTGGGAGACCCTCTCCGAGACCAACAACGCCGGCTTCGAGGTTCAGCAGGAGGTAAACGGCCGATTTGAGACGATCGGGTTTGTGCCGGGCTTCGGGACGACGAACGCCCGCCAGCGCTACGCCTACACTGTGGAGCGCGCCGCGCCGGGCCGGCATCGGTTCCGGCTCAAACAGGTCGACTTCGACGGGGCGTTTGTCTTCAGCCCGGTCGTCTACGCCAACGTGGACGTCGCCGGCAGTCACTACCTCGGCGAGGTCTATCCCAATCCCTTTAATCCCGAAGCCCGGTTTTTGCTGACTGTCCCCAGAGAGCAGCAAGTTAAAATCGAACTCTACGACCTCCTCGGGCGCCATCAGCGGACACTTTTCGAAGGCACGGTGCTGGCGCAAGAACCTACGTCGTTTGTGATCCCCGGCGAGGGACTCCCGGGTGGCCGGTATCTGCTCCGCGTCGTGGGAGAAAGCTTCTCGGACAGTCAGGTGGTCACGTTGCTGAAATAACGGCGGGTGTGTCGTATGTTTGGCGTTCCTCACGTCGAACGAGGATCGTTTAACACGATCGCCGCTCATGCCCTCGGTCACTCCTGTCGTTTCCGTATCGATCTCGCCGCGTCAGATCCTGCTGCGTGTGGGGTTATCCTTGCTCGTGATCGGCGCCGTGGTTGGGGCGTTGGTGCTGAGCACGCGTCCGGCCGAGCCGTTTGTGCTCGCCTACGATGGGCCCGTGTCTCCTCCTGAAGGTGTTGTTCGTCCGGCCGGCATGGTCTACGTACCCGGAGGGCGGACACAAATCGGATCGGAGAAGGGCCTGCCTATGGAAATGCCCGTGTTCGAAACGAAGATCGAGCCTTTCTTCATGGATGAGCATCCGGTCACCGTCGCCCAGTTTCGGGCGTTTGTCGATTCGACCGGGTATGTCACGCAGGCGGAGTCCTTTGGTGACGCCGCCGTGCTCAACATGGAGACCTACGAGTGGATTCTCCTGCCTGGCGCTACCTGGCGGCATCCGCAGGGCCCCGCTGGACCTGCCGCGGCGGACGACCATCCGGTGACGCAGGTCTCGTGGAATGACGCCGTGGCGTACGCTCGTTGGGCGGGGCGCCGGCTGCCGACGGAGTTCGAATGGGAGCACGCTGCTCGCGGCGCCACCTCCGCGCCGCACGATTATGCCTGGGGCAACGCCCTGTTCGCTGACGGTAAACCCCGTGCCAATACCTGGGAAGGGGAGTTTCCGTTTACCAACTCGGGCGAAGACGGCTATCTGTTTACCTCGCCCGTCGGCGCCTACGGCAAAACTCCGCTCGGTCTCACAGACATGGGGGGCAACGTGTGGGAGTGGACCGATAGCTGGTACCGCTCGTATGCCGAGCGACAAGCACCGTTTGTGGCGGACGAACACAGCGAAAGGGTCCAACGAGGCGGGTCGTTCTTGTGCAACGACGGCTACTGCCATGGCTACCGCGTGTCGGCGCGCAGCCACTCGACGCCAGAATCCTCGCTGTTTCACGTCGGTTTTCGAACCGTGATGGATCTCCCCGGCTGAGGCGTCAGGGCGCCGGCTGGTTCCAGATCGATCGGAGCGTCCACACATCGAGGGATTCAATCGTAGCCGTGCCCCCTTCACTGCTGAAGCGAACCTCCTGGCTCGATGCATCCGGGAATACGCGATCCGTCAGTACCGCGAGCCCGTCGTCGGCAAACACCTCTACGGAAGACCAGTCGACGAACACGTGAAGCCGGACGCGTCCGTCGGGCGCGGCGAGCGGCGCGGCGTGACGGACGAGAAAGGTCTCGTGGAAATTGCCCACACCCGAGGCTGACCGGTCGATGTACACTTCCCCTGCTACGGCGTCGTAGCCCACGAGCGTGCGCTGGTTTTCGCCGGCCAGCACTGACAGCTCTACCTTTGGCGCGCCATTGAGGACGACATCCGCCAGGATCTCCAGCTGATTGCCTCGCAGGTTCAGATCCGTCGCGTCGTCAAAATCGAGCGAAGAGAACGACTGGTGCGCCGTGCGGAGCTGTTGCAGTTCGCGTACGGGTTGCTGGACGAGGCGGACACCTTCGGGCGAAGCCCGGAGGCCGAGCGTGCGGGGGATTGACTGGGAGCTGCGCCACGGCGAGGTGGGGATGTCCTGTGCGTATTGCCAGTTGTTGAGCCAGCCGAGCAGGATACGCCGGCCATCGGAGGCCGGCACGTCCGCCCAGGTAACGCCGGCGTAGAAGTCGGCCCCCTGATCCACCCACAGCGTCTGCTCGGGCGGGTTGGCGTTCTGGAACGTGCGCCCGTCGAACGAGCCGACGAAGTACTGCCCGCCCGACCCGCCGGCCGCGGCGTGGGACCCGATGTTGACGATAAGCACCCACCGCGATTCGCCGCTGCCTTCGACGGGAAGCAGGAAGAGATCCGGACACTCCCAGATGCCTTCCGTCGCGCCAGCCGGCCCGAACTCGCTCAGGAACGTCCAGCTCTTCAGGTCGGGCGATCCATAAAAGTGCACCTTGCGCTCGGTGGACAACGAGACGACCATGATCCACTGGCCAGACTCCTCGTGCCAGATCACCTTCGGGTCCCGGAAATCCTTCAGCCCAAGATCCAGCACCGGATTGCCGGCATACTTCGTCCAACTCCGCCCCCGGTCGACGCTGTACGCGAGGTGCTGGGTCTGGAGCGTGTCCGTGTGGCCGGTGTAAATTGCTACCATCGGCGTCTCCCCGGGGCCACCGAAACCGGACGTGTTTGCCGCGTCCACCACGGCACTGCCGGAGAAGATCATCACCCCATCCTCTTCCGCCAGCGCGACAGGGAGGTGCTCCCAGTGAACGAGGTCCGGGCTGACGGCATGTCCCCAGCTCATATGTCCCCATCGATCCCCGAACGGGTTGTACTGATAAAAGAGATGGTACTCCCCGTCGTGGTAGACCAGGCCGTTCGGGTCGTTCATCCAGTTCCGCTCGGGCGAAAAGTGGTACTGGAGGCGATAAGGTTCGTTATAGGTCGTGGGGCGGGTGGTGCAACCGCTGGCGAGCACGCAAGTAAAGAGCACTAAAGCAAGGCGGGAGATCATATGATACGAGGAGGGGGAGGTCGAAGGAGGGTCGAACGCGCGGTAATCCTGGCCCTCAAAATACAACGCAGGATGACATATGCGTAACGCGATCCTATGGATTCTGGTGATAGTGGCGATGAGTCACGCTCCGGCGACCCTGGCACAACGCGCGACGGCCGTGATCGATGGCGATCGGCTGGTGCTCGACGATGGCCGGCGCGTCCACCTGGCTGGCGTCGATGCCCCCGAGCGCCACCAGTCCCCAAAAATGACTGAAGATGCGTTCGCCTCCGGGCACGACGCGCTACAGGAGGAACGTCTCGGCGCCATTGCCGCGGCCTATCTGGCCGCGCTGGTGCGGGGGAAGCCGCTGACCGTGGATCTGCTTGGGGAGCCGGCGGAGGCCATCGACGGCGAGGAGCCTCCCTACCAGCCGGCGATTGTGTACGTGGCCAACCCACGTGGTGGTATCGAGTACGAACTCAATGCCCGCATGCTGGCCGACGGGTATGCCCGGGTTGCGATTGAAGACAACGTAGACGGACTGGGCGACTACCTGACCCTCTTTCGGGAGGCACGGGCCCGCGGTATGGGACTCTGGGCGCCGGTGCCCGTCGTGACGCCGCCGAGCGAACGAGTCGAACTCGACACCCTGTCGTCGGAGGAATCCGATCCGGGTGAGTCGGTGTGCACTACCCACCCGGCGTGCCGGTGGGTCACTGCGGATACCACAGGCGCCGGCCCCGGCGTATGGGAATCAGCCCCGGGGGTGCAATGCCCCTGCGCACGGCGAAAGTTCTAAAATGGGACCGGGCAAAACGTTAAAAAGCGTTAAACGACAATTCGTTTAACGCTCTAACGTCGAAGGGAGGTGCCAGACGGAGGCCATACCCACCATGTAGGCCTCCGTCCTCCTTGGAAGTGCAATTAAGCGATTTGCAAAACGCGTGCCCGTGCGCGTGTCGCAATAAAAAAAGTTTTGTCGCCAGCAAAATCGCGTATGAAACGTCGCACGGAGACGCCGTTTCGGCGGCGAAGGGTCCGGATTCTGAACGGATTTCAACGGAGGTGCGCCGGCACGATGCCGATACCCGGCCGGATCGTTCGAGGCGTTTGGTCGGGAACGGTGGCGGATATCGTCTCTCGGAAGCTGGCCAAGCGCAAGTGAGACCGAGCTTTGCTCTCGAAATGATATTGTGCGTCATAACGCGCAACAGTGAACGATCGCCCATGCGCTCGGCGAGGCTCAATCCAGGCCGGCCCGGTCCGCCTCGGCGGGGGCGGATTCGTCTTCGCCCATCGACACCTCCAGCGCCTTGAGATAGGCTGCTAGGAGGGCGTATGCCGGGAAGCGGGCGGTTTCGCTGATGTACCGCTCGGCGATCTTCACGCCGGCTCGATAGACTCCTTTGGATGAGTAGAGGACGGACCAGAGCCAGTTGCGGGATTCGATGGTCTTCTGGATCACGGCCTGGAGCAGCGCGTGGTCTTCCTGCGTCGCGTTTCTGTATTCGATGTGTGCCCGGCCGGATTCAAACACGATCGTGTACCACGGCTCCTCGAAATCGTGCTCTTCGGTGTACTGGCAGCGATTGGGTTCTAGCTGCGCCCAGCGGTCGAGGAGGTGTTCCAGCTTCATGACGGTTAGAATACCGGCAGGTCGTTCGTAGGCCGGCTTTTTCGATTCGACACAGCGAACCGGTCTGGCCAGCCTGGGAGGAAGGAGTGGGGATGGCATCCGTGCAACAGCACTCCTTCCTTCGTTACGGCCCGTGACTCGAGCAGGAAAAAATGAAAAAACCGGCGCCGATTATCAAAGGATCGGATCCGGATTCGCGCCACGGAGCAAGGGAAGATGGTGTGGGGAGGAGTCCAGGCAAATGCCCGCGATCTTACGGGACCGCGGGCCGCTGCTCGGACACTCAATCAAACTCGAGGATGCACTAAAATAGGCCGCCGTCCGGGAGAAAGTGTGGTCGAAGTGTGGCGGTTTCGTAGTGAAAGCTTAACGAATCAACGCATTACCGATTGCTGGACTTCCTGCTGGGCGGCCAGCACGATGAATACGGCAATCAAGGGCAACATGAGTTGCATGGTGAGGAGGCCATAGACAAACATCCCGAGCGCGACGATAAGCCCCACAAAGGCTGCCATCTGGGTGGCGCGGCCGTATTCGAAGGCCGTCGCCAGGCCGGCGCGAAGCACCCGGCCGCCGTCCATCGGAAAAGCAGGCAACAGGTTAAAACCGGCCATTGACAGGTTGAACCACATCAGCGCGCCGAGCACTTGCGTCGGTGCCGCGAGCACGCTTGGAAGCGACGGGGCACCGCCGAAAAAGCTCAGCAGAATATACAGCATACCGGCAATGCCCAGGTTGACGGCGGGGCCGGCGATGGCGATCATGAACTCCTGCAACGGCTCGCGCGGCAGCCGGCTTAGCCTCGCCACCCCACCGATAGGGTAGAGGGTGATATCCAGTGTCGGGATGTTGTAGTAACGGGCCATGAGGGCGTGACCATACTCGTGCAACACCACGCAGACAAACGCGGCGCCCATCATCCCAACGCCGGCCAGTGCGGCTATCACGCTCATGCCCTGGTACAGGTAGAAGACAAAGATCCCCCCGAGTAAAAGGAAGAAGGACCAGTGGAGGTTTACATCGATCCGGGAGAACGTCCCGACGCGAAAAGGCTTCATGGTGGTGCCGGTTGATTGATCGAGGCCAATGCCCGTAGTGCGGATTCGGGCGACTAAAGTTTCAGTTTCGTATTATCAAAGGACGTTGCGCGTTGAACGTTTTCCCGTTACGCGTTCGGCGTGTGGGTATAAGCCATGCGCCTTTGGAGCGTGATTCGAACGCGGAACGCACAACGCGCAACGAATCACCGTGTATCTCTATCAGCTAACGTGCCGACGGCATCGATCCGTCCCAATGACTCTGGAAAGGTTCGAATCTTCAGTGACCGACGCCGAGCCGCCGGCCGGCCTCACCCCTCCCTTGCTTGGCCTGTGGCTGGCGCGTGCCGGACGCTGGGACGATGCCCACGCCGCCGTTCAGGATGAGACGACGGCTGCCGCCGCGTGGGTCCATGCCTACCTCCACCGCGAGGAGGGCGATCTCTCAAACGCGGCCTACTGCTACCGCCGCGCTGGCCGGCCCACCGCGCGCGGAAACCGTGAGGCGGAATGGCGTGAGATTGCACGGTCCCTGCTCGAACTCCAATAACATGAACCTCCGCTTCTTCGGCGTATTCACTGTCGTTGTCTCCGTCTTCAACGGCTCCGTGGGCGCGCAGGGATTGTCGCCTATCGAACAGACACTGCGCGATGCCGTCGATCGTCGCGCGGACGAGGCGCTGGCGTTTGTCGAACGCACCGTGGCGATCAACAGCGGGACGTTTAACCTGGAAGGGGTCCGCGCCGTCGGCGCCGTGTACGCCGAGGCCTTCCAGGAACTGGGGATGGAAACGGAGTGGATCCGGTATCCGGACTCGATCGGGCGCGCCGGCCACCTGGTTGCCCGCACAACCGGCGAGGGGCCCCCCGTGCTCCTGCTGGGGCATCTGGATACGGTGTTCGAGCCAGATAGTCCGTTCCAGACCCTCGCGCGCGACGGTGGAGACCTCGTCGGGCCCGGCGTGGTGGATATGAAGGGCGGCAACGCCGTCATCCTGTTTCTCCTGAAAGCCATGAATGATGCCGGCGCCCTTCACGATGCCGCGATCACCGTCATGCTGACGGGCGACGAGGAGGACCCGGGCGAAGTGGAGGTCGTGCGACGTGAGCTGATCGACGAAGCCCGCCTGGCCGACGTCGTGCTCGAATTCGAAGGGTCCGCCGGGTCGCACCACGCGACCATCGCGCGGCGCGGCGTCAGCCGCTGGCAGCTTGTCGTGGAGGCCCGCACCGGGCACTCGTCGCAGATCTTTACCGACGCACTCGGCTATGGCGCCGTGTATGAAGTGGCCCGTATCCTGGATGCGTTCCGGCGGGCGCTCGACAGCGAAACGTACCTGACACTCAACCCCGGCATCGCCCTGGCCGGCACCGAGGCGGCGCTCGATGCTACCGGCTCATCCGGGCTCGCCAACGGGAAGTCCAACGTGCTGGCCTCCCACGCCGTGGTCGACGGCGACCTCCGGTTCATGACGGAGGACCAGAAGGAGATGGCCCGGTCGACCATGCGCAACATCGTCCGCCAGAACCTGCCCGGCACGCGCGCTACGATCACGTTCCGCGACCGCTACCCGGCGATGCCGCCGACGGCCGGCAATGAGCGCCTCTTTCGCCTGTTTGATACCGCCAGCCGAGACCTGGGCCTGGGCGGGATCCAGCCGATCGACCCCGGC
>JBGSPJ010000417.1:0-6477 GCA_041738655.1 Rhodothermales bacterium
CCGGCCACCCCCGAAGCGCGGCTTGCGGCGTTGGGGATCGAACTGCCGCCGGTGCCGGCGCCCGTCGCCTCCTACATCCCGGCGGTGCGCACGGGCAACCTCGTATTTTTATCCGGCCAGGGCCCCATCGCCGATGGGAAGCCGATCGTGACCGGCAAGGTCGGCGCCGATCTCACGGAAGAGGAAGGATATCAGGCGGCGCGGACGACCATCCTGCGGTCGCTGGCGGTGCTACGCGCCGAGATCGGCTCGCTCGATCGGGTGAAGCGGATCGTGAAACTCACCGGCTGGGTGAACAGCGCGCCCGGGTTCACCCGACAGCCCTGGGTGATCAACGGGGCGTCGGACCTGCTGGTCGAGGTCTTCGGCGACGCCGGCCGGCATGCGCGGGCGGCGGTCGGGGCCAACGAACTGCCACTCGACATCCCGGTAGAGATCGAGCTTGTTGTGGAAGTAGAATAAACCCTCAGGCTGGGGGGCCGACATATTTTGCCAGCGTGACGGCGAGGTTGCTGCTGCGCAGGATGGCGCCCCGGGCAACGACCACGCCGCTGGGGTCGATCAAAAACGTAGACGGGTAGCCCGTGATCCGATAGGTCTCCAGGATGCTTCGGCGTGTGGGGTCGAGCTCATGTTGAAGCACCTGGGTCCATGGCAAATCCTCGCGTTTGATAAAGGCGCGGAGTTCTTCCGGCGAGTCGTTCGTGGCGATGGCCAGGATATCGAACCGACGGCGTGAGTACGCGCCGTACGCGGCTTTCAGGTATGGGACTTCACCCAGGCAGGGCGGGCACCAGGTGCCCCAGAAATCCACCAGCACAAACCGGCCCCGATAGTCGGACAGCCGCGCCACACCGCCGTCGAGGGTGGTCCCTTCGAAGTCGGGCGCCAGCCGGCCCACTCGCACTTCTTCCCCGGGAGCGACCCCGCGGGGGCCACATCCGGCCAGAATTCCAACCAGGCCGGCCACGATGAGCTTCACGATTCGATGCATGACAAAAAAATCTGGTGAGGGGTGTCCCCGGGACTCCTCTCTATTCGTCACAGGGTAACAACGTTCCTCACAACACAACGAGACACACCGATGAAAAACTTCATGCTGATCTTCCGGGGCCCAGATTACAACGAACAGGAGTTCACCGCCGACGAAAGCCAGGAAATGATGGGCAAATGGTTCGCCTGGGTGGATGCGCTCAAGACCGAGAACCGCTACGTCGCCGGCGAGGCGCTGATGCCCACGGGCAAAATGGTGAAACGAAACAACGTCGTCACCGACGGCCCCTATGCCGAGGCCAAGGAGCTTGTCGGCGGCTTTTTTGTGATTCGCGCGACCGATATCGACGACGCGGTCGCCCATTGCGATGGTTTCCCCGACTACGGGATCGGCGGCACGGTCGAGGTGCGCGAGGTTGTGGTGTTCGAAAATATGTGATGTCGAACGAGCCGCATCGTGAGCTGGTCGACCATCTTTTCCGGCAGGAGCAGGGAAAGATGGTCGCCGTGCTCACCCGCATCTTCGGGTTTGATCAACTCGAGCTGATCGAGGATGTCGTCCAGGAGGCCTTCCTGAGCGCCCTACGCGCCTGGCGCGGCCGCACCCCGGAGAACCCCGCCGGCTGGCTCATGCAGGTGGCCAAAAACCGGGCGGTGGATCAACTGCGACGCGGCCGGCTGCAGGTGCGCCAGGCGGCCACGATGGAGCCGGCTGCATTTGTGGTGCGGGTCAACGAGCTGTTTCATGAAAAGGAGCTCGCCGATAGCCAGCTTCGGCTCGTGTTTGCCTGTTGCCACCCGGCGCTCGAGGAGAAAGACCAGATCGCCTTTACCCTTCAGCTGGCTTCGGGCTTCGGGGTGAAGGAGATCGCGCATGCGCTGCTCACGCGCGAGGAGACGATCAAAAAGCGCCTTCAACGGGCGCGGAGCCGGATCAAGGAAGCCGGCGTGCAACTCATCATCCCCACCGGTTCTGATCTGACCGTACGCCTCGACGCCGTGCTCCAGGTCCTCTACCTCACCTTCAACGAAGGGTATTATTCCACCACCTCCGAGGACGTCATCCGGCGCGACCTGTGCGCCGAAGCGATGCGGCTCACGAAGCTCGTCTGTGAGCACCCCGTGACCGACAGCACCGACGCCAACGCGCTGCTCGCCCTCATGTGTTACCACGCGGCCCGCTTCGATGGCCGGCTGGGGCCGGACAACGAGATCGTGCTGCTGGCCGACCAGGACCGGTCGACCTGGGACCGCGAGTTGATCGGCGTGGCGCATCGGTATCTGGATAAATCGAAGCCCGGCCCCAGCCCTTCCGTCTACGTCCTCGAAGCCGCCATCGCCGCCCAACACGTCATCGCCCCGACCTACGCCCAGACCTCCTGGGGACCGCTTCTGAAGCTGTACGACCTGCTTGAAAAGCGGAAGCCCAACCCGATGGTGAGTCTGAATCGGGCCGTCGTGCTCATCGAGATGGGCGAAACAATCCGCGCGTTGCCGGCGCTCCAGGCGCTGGACGAAACAGCGTTGACGGGCCATGAACACCTCTACCATTGCGTGCTTGCGCAGGTGTACGAGCGCATGGGGGATGGGGCCTCGCGGCTTACGCATCTATCGCGGGCGCTGGATTTTGCTCGGGGGGATCGGGAGCGGGCATTGATTCGCAGGCGGATGGGGTCGTTTATTGGATGATCATCCATTCCATCCCACCAGGCCGTCACCCCCATGGATCGTCGCGAACTCATCAAAGGCATCGGCCTTGGCGCTGCTGCCAGTGCCCTTGGGCTTCGGCCCTCTCACGCTGAAGCGCTGGCCGGCCCTCCTCGCGGCCTCCCGCCCGTCCGGATCACCAATGTCCGCGCCATCGCTACCGCACCCGACGGGATCGAACTGGTCGTGGTGAAAGTGGAGACGGACGAGCCGGGGCTGTATGGGCTCGGCTGCGCGACCTTCCGGCAGCGCGCGCATGCGGTAGTGCCGGCGGTGGACAAATACCTGAAGGATTTCGCCGTCGGCCGGATCGCGGACGACATCGAAGACGTGTGGCAGACGGCCTACGTGAGTTCCTACTGGCGCAACGGCCCGGTGCTGAACAACGCGCTGAGCGGGCTCGACCAGGCGCTGTGGGACATCAAGGGCAAACGCGCCGGCATGTCGGTCTACCAACTCCTCGGCGGTCGCTGCCGGTTCGCAGTGGACACCTACGCCCACGCCGGCGGCAGCACGCCCGAGGCCGTCGCCGAGCAGGTCAAGGGGTGCATGGACCAGGGCTTCCGGCACGTCCGCATCCAGCTCGGGGCATACGGAGCAGCCAACCTGTCGGGCGAGCCGGATTTTAAACGGAACGGATACGGCATGCCGGCTGACAGCTACATGGATCGCTTCTACTACCTGAAGATGATCCCGGAGCTGTTCGCCCACGTCCGCGAAGTCTGCGGCGACCGGGTTGAGCTTCTCCACGATATCCACGAGCGGCTCCAGCCCAACGACGCCATCAACCTCGTCAAGGCGCTCGAACCCTATCGGCCGTTTTTCATCGAGGACCCGTTCTCCCCGGAAAACATCGGCTTTTTTAAGCTGCTGCGCCAGCAAACGAGCGTCCCGCTCGCCATGGGCGAACTCTACAACAACCCGCACGAGTGGATCGGGCCAATGTCCGAGCGACTGTTCGATTTTATCCGGATCCATATTTCGCAGATCGGCGGCATCACGCCGGCGATGAAGGTGGCGCGCCTGGGCGAAGCGTTTGGTGTGCGGACCGCCTGGCACGGGCCGGGCGACGTGTCGCCGGTCGGCCATGCCGCCAATGCCCACATCGACCTTGCCGTCTGGAATTTCGGCATCCAGGAGGCCGTGCGCTTCTCGGACCGGCTGCGCGAGGTCTTCCCCGGCGCGCCGACGATGGATAATGGCTACATGATCGTCAATGAAGCGCCGGGGCTCGGGGTAGATATCGACGAAGCCGCCGCGGCGCGGTATCCCATCCCCGAAAAGGTGAACACCGACTGGACGCAGATTCGGAGCCACGACGGGACGCCGATCCGGCCGTGATATCAATCGTGGGCTGGAAGATGGTTTGAGGGATGAGCCGTTCCATCCGTTGAGGCGCACATGCCAGGCAGGAGTTATGCGCGGCAGCGGTTAGTGCAGATGCTCGAAGAAATAGCGTGGGGTGGTGTATGAGTAATTGTTCAAGAAAGCCAGATAGCACAGGGGAATACCAGATGTATATCCGGAAGATCGTCGTCGGCGCGGTGTGCCTGATCGGGCTCGTCGCGACCCCATCGTTATTCGCTCAGGATCGCGTCGTGCGGTTGTACGAAGGGCGGGCACCCGGATCGCAGTCGTGGTACTGGGAGGAGGCGGAAACTGCCGGCAGCGGATTCAACACGCCCCTCGTGTACAACGTCGTCGATCCAACCCTGGCAGTTTTCCTGCCGGACCCGCAATTGGCCACGGGAGCGGCGATGATCGTTGCGCCCGGCGGCGCGTTTCATATTCTCTCGATCGCGAACGAAGGGATGGATGTGGCGCGCTGGCTGAATGAGCGGGGGATCGCCGCGTTTGTACTCAAGTACAGGCTGGCGCGCAGCATGACGGACGATCCGGTGAAGGAGCTGTCCGCCCGGATGGCGGATTTTGATGAGCTGGACCGGGTGAATGCCCCGATCGTAAAGCTCGCGACGCAAGACGGGCTGGGGGCGGTGCGCCATGTCCGGGAGCGCGCCGGCGATTACGGGATCGATCCGGCCAGGGTGGGTTTCATGGGCTTCTCCGCCGGCGCGACGCTGACGCTCTCCGTCGTCCAATCCGCCGACGAGGCGAGCCGGCCCAACCTGGTTGCGCCCATCTATCCTTATGAGCGCGCGATCATCGGCAACGGCATCCCTTCCACCCGCACGCCGATCTTCATCGCGGCCGCGAGCGACGATCAGCTCGGTCTCGCTCCACACAGCGTCTCGATTTACGGCAATTGGCTGGAGGCCGGGCAGCCGGCGGAACTGCATATGTTTGAACGCGGCGGGCACGGCTTCGGGATGGGCCGCCAGGATCTCCCCTCGGATCGCTGGATAGCCGCGTTTGGCGACTGGCTTGTCACGCAGGGCTGGACCCCATCTAACCCTGGCGTGGTACCCCGATGATCCATTTGTGGAAACCCTCTCATCGGCGACCAACGACACCAAACGGGCTCTGGTCCTGCGCCGGCTCAGCGGGTAAGTCGCATCATGACAACGCCATGGATGGCGCCCACCACAAGACCCGTAAGGAGGCACACGCCGTAGACTACGGGCACGATCGACCAGACATCCTCTTCCCAGGGCACGCGATCCATGCCGGCAAAAATGATGGGCATCCCCACGGCCCAGGCCAGCGCATTGGCCCAGAGCCACGATAGCGACCGGGCGATGCGACCTCGCAACACAACCCACTGCGCAACCCCCAGGATGGGTCCGGTGATTCCACCGAGTAGCACCGCCAGCATCACTTGTACCGCAGCCCCCGGTTCTTCCGTGGGTACGTCGGGACCGGCGTTGGAAAAAAGCGCGAACAGGGTGCTTGGGATCATGCCCAGCAACCAGGCGAGGCCGGCGCCCGCTGCGGTGGCGATCACCCAGGATCGCAGACTGAGTTCGGGCCGGCGCCGGTGGAGGACAGCGCCCTGAAACCAGCCAACCACAAAACCTTCGAGCACGATGCCGAGCAGGATGGCAAGCAGGGCGGTACCGAGCACGGCGGCATGACCTTCCAGGGTTTCGACGTGCGGGGCCAACACTACGCCCAGGGCCAACGTGGTCCCCAGGCCGAGCGCCTCGGCCATGCCGTTTGCGAAAACCCATTGCCTATAAAATGTCCGATCATCCATACAGCAGACTACGGGTTACCTGTCGTTGCCGTTTCGATGGTCAGCGTCGAAATGTAGATTCCATCGGATCGTTCGCAGAACGGGCTCTACGCGTGAGAGGACGCACAGGGAAGCTTGCGACGCTGGAACCGCTGAAATCCTTCCCCTGTTAGCCTGCCAGACCCGGCCGCCCCCGGGCATCTTCCCTTCGATGAAGACTGGTATGCGCGTTACTCTGCTCCTCCTCGCGTTCGTTTCTGCGCTTCCCGGGTACGCCCAGGTTGTTGCCGTGACGGACGAGTCGTATATCCGCGCCGCCCTGATGGTGGCGAGCTTCGACCATTTTGAAGCCGGCTGCCGGCGCGCCGGCGGGTTCAGCGACGAACAGGCCGGCAAAGTAACCGCCTGGCGGGACAAAAACGGGGTGGATGGGATTCGGAGCCGGCTCGATGAACTCGATGCCCACCCGGCCTACCACGATCAGATCCAGAAAGGTGTCGCGGAGCTGGATCGGATGATGGCCGGACAGAACGTAGGTGCCTGCCTCGCGGCCGTCACGTTGGTCGGCCTGCCCGATGCCCAGTTCGCGGTCGTTTCGCCAAACCTGCTCGCCGCGGCTCCATCGGCGCCTCCCGCTCCGCCGG
>JBGSPJ010000456.1:0-1634 GCA_041738655.1 Rhodothermales bacterium
CGCCGCGACCAGGCGGCGTGGTCGCGGGTGTGGGCTTCGCCGTGTTCGAGGGCGCTGCCGTAACGGGGTGCGGGGCGGGTGGGACGATGATGATCACACATAGCTTCGAGCGGTGAAAGGCGTGGATGGATCGCGGCGGGACCGGGCGCGCGGCATCAGGTGAGGTGGAATTCGGGGAACTGGCTCAGGTAGCGGGCGAAGAACAAAAGCGTCCAGGGGGCGAGGTCTTCTTCGAGGTTCCACTCGTACCACGGCACCCCACCGAGGAAGATCTTAGCGAGGTCGCGTTCGTACGCCGGCGCATCGAGTACCTCCTGGGGTATCGGGTTGTTGACCAGGTCCCCGCTGAACGGATCGGCGACGGCGCCGATATCGAGGGTTTCGAGCGGGACGTTCAGGAAGTGCTGCGCGAAGACAATGGGCAGCTTAAACGCGATGAGCGGATCGCTCGCCTCGGGGAATTGTCCGGCGATCGGCAGCAGGTCGAGCGGCTGCTGGCCGTTGTCGCCGAAGAGGAGGAAGTCCGAAATCAGCCAGCGAATGGGAAGGGAGGTGGTGGTGAGCCACGTCCTGTATCCAGGCCAGCCGGCGACATTGGGGGGATTGAGGAGCTGCTGCTCGATGAAGCCGGCAAGACGAACGAATAGCTCCAGGCGATCCGGGCCTGGCACGAGACCCGTGTTGCCATAGAGCGTCACGAGCCAGTCGATCGGGCTCGCGATCTGGGCGCCGATCACCTCCGTATCGAAGAAATGTGCGCTGGTAAACATGGCAGAGACGACGGGCTCGAGGGCGAAGTTGTTGGCGAGAAAGACGCCGGCCATCTCCTGGACCATGTCGGGGTCCGGCACAGCGTACACAAATTCCTGGTAGAGCCTGGCGCAGATGAAGTACGCGATCTGGGGCGCGCGCTCCTCGAAAACGATGTCGACGACCTCGTCATATCCAAAATTCCCCGTTTGTCCGAGGAAGGTTTTCTCGCCGCGGTCGTGGAATACCTGCACGAACTCCGGCACGTTCGCGATGTAATCGATCACCCACCCCGTAAGCGCGCGGGCGATCTCGGCGATGTCCTGCTGGGTGTAGTTGTCGTTCCCGTCTTTATCCTTCTGCCCCATCGTGAAGAGCTCCAGCAGTTCACGGGCATAGTTCTCGTTGGGGGCGCCGACGCGATTGTCTTCGCCGTTCAGGTAGGAGAGCATGGAAAGGTCGATGCCGGCGGCGTGGACAAACGCCTTGAAGTCGCCAAACGCATACTCACGCAACATGGCCAGATAGCGATAGGCCTGGGTGGCGAGGAAGTAGTCGTCCACTTGCGTCACGAAGTGGTTGTGCCAGAACAGCACCATCCGCTCGCGGAAACCGACGATCCCGAAGAGACCCATCCAGCCGTTAATGAGTTCACCCACCCACGCGATGTTGGCTTCGATAAAGGCGTCGATCACGTCCTGAGGTCCATTCAGGTCGGGAATGGGTTCATCTACCCACACGGGAGGCTCGGGAAACGGCACGGCGTCGCGGTCCAGGGCGCGGGCGACGATGTCGCCAACAGCCTCCGCGGCGGTCTTGCCGATGAGCGACTGGATCTCCTCCGGGGAGGCGCCAAACCCGGTGCGCCGCAGCAGATGGGCGGC
>JBGSPJ010000521.1:0-5766 GCA_041738655.1 Rhodothermales bacterium
TAGGGCCCGAAACGCCTCGAATGCGGCGTCTTGCCGGTTAATAATCGTTTGTGCAAATGACCGGCCAATCGATGTTCGGTCTTACCCGTTCGCACCTTCTTGCAGGGCCTGCCGGAGGGCGTCGATTGGCTTCGAGGAAGCGGCTTCGTGCATACTTTGCTGCAGGAAGCGTTTGAGCGGGCCGTGGGCGGCGATCGCGCGATCGGTCGTCGGGTCGGATCCTTTTTCATAGGCGCCGATGCGCAGGAGATCCTCGATCGACTGATACGCGGCGAGGAGCTGCCGCGCGCGCGTGGCGACAGCCTGGTCTTCCCGGGGCGTCACTCGCGGCATGAGCCGGCTCACGCTCTGGAGGATGTCGATGGCCGGGTAGTGGCCGGATTCGGCGATCCGCCGGCTGAGCACAATGTGCCCGTCCAGGATACCGCGCACGGCGTCGCTGATCGGGTCGTTCATGTCGTCGCTATCCACCAAGACCGTAAAGATGCCCGTTATGGTGCCCCGACTCCCCGGTCCGGCGCGTTCGAGCAGGCGGGGGAGCATGGCGAAGACGCTCGGGGTGTACCCGCGCGTCGTTGGTGGCTCGCCGACGGCGAGGCCGATTTCGCGCTGCGCCATCGCGACGCGGGTGACGGAGTCCATCATGAGCAGGACATCCTTGCCGAGGTCGCGGAAGAACTCCGCGATGGCGAGCGTCACGCTGGCGCCCTTGACGCGGTGCATAGCAGCCTGGTCGCCGGTGACGGCGACAACAACCGATCGGGCGAGGCCTTCCTCACCCAGGTTGTCGAGGATAAATTCCTGCACCTCACGGCCGCGTTCCCCGATCAATCCGATCACATTCACATCGGCGCGGGCGTTTCGGGCGATCATCCCCAACAGGGTACTTTTGCCGACGCCGGAGCCCGAGAAGATGCCGATACGCTGACCCCGGCCGAGCGTCAACATTGAATCGATGGCGCGCACGCCGGTCGTCAGGACCGTGTCGATCATCCGCCGCTCCATGGGGGAGGGCGGCTCGCGGTGCACCTGCTGCGCGTCGTCGAGCAGGAGCGGCCCTTTGTTGTCGATCGGATGCCCGTTGGCGTCGATCACGCGGCCGAGCAATGCCTCGCCGACCTGGATGGTCAGGGGGATGGCCGAGCGCTGCACGAGGCAGCCGGCGCGGAGCCCGATGGTCACCTCGAGCGGCATGAGGATGCTCGTCTCGCCGCGGACGCCCACGACTTCAGCCTTGATTCGCCGGCTCCGCGGGTTATCGCTCTCGTAGATGTAGCAGACCTCGCCTACGGCGGCGTGTACGGAGCTGGCCTCGATGAGGAGGCCGATCACGGATTGCACGCGCCCGTACGTCTGGATCGCCGGCCGCATCTGGCGGAGGCGAGCCTGGCAATGGGATAGGAAAGACATGGAGCGTCAGGTAAGATCGGAGAGAGAGGCGGCGTCATCCGCGGGGTCGGCGTCGCCGGCCGGGGCCGCCGGCGCGGAGGAACGCGCCGTCCGGCTGTGGGGCTCGAGCAGCCCGAAGCGATCCTTGAGATGCTGGATGGCTTCGGAAACGATGCTGCGGACCATCAATTCGGGCGAGTGCGCGACCCAGTCGCCCTCGCGATGGTCGGGCTGGGGATCCCACGCGAGTTTTGGAAACAGGTGGCCCACATGCGCCACCAGCCCGCTTTCCTGCAGCCGCAGATAGTCGATCGAATTGAGGGAGAGACGGATCGGCATTTCGCGGGAAAAGACTTCGAGCGTGGTGAGCAACGCATTTTCCACGATACCGACGACGGGCTCGGGAAGCGGCTGGTGCAGGATGGCCTCGAGGAGGTCGAGCGTCATTTCAAGGAGGATAGGTTCGCTTTTTTCGACGAGATCCGCCCATAGACTCTGGATGCGGGAAGTGTCGTCGAGCACGGCCTGATGGCGGACGGTGAAGGCAGCCTCTAGCCGCTCGGTCGCCTCGCGCCGGCCGGCCTCGTATCCTGCCGCACGTGCCGCGTCGACCTCCTTTTTAAGCCGCTGCGCCCACTCGGCCTCGCGCTGGGCGAGTCGTTCTTCCGGGGTGAGCACTGGCTCGGCCGGCGACGGATCGGCCGGGAGCCGGCTGTCGCCCTCGGTGATTTCGATGTAGGTGATCGGCAGCGCATCGTACCGGGCCTGGTCGCCCGGGATGATGCGACGGTCCAGCTTCACCCGCCCCCCGTCCTCCGATGGCCGAATCTGGGTACCGCGGATGATCACGCTCGATCGCGCGGCCATCTCCTCCAACGCCATGTCCATGGCATCGACGCGGTCCTTCTTGATGATCGGGGATGCCATGAGGATTGAGGTTCAACGTTTAATGATCAACGTTCAAGGAGTCGAGATGAAAGCTACAGCAATACTTCCGTCTGGCCGCCGCGCGAGAGGCTGATCTCTTCTTGTTCCTCGAGCTGCTGGGCCACTTCGATGATCCGGCGCTGGGATTCTTCGACGTCGCTGACGCGGACCGGCCCCATGAGTTCGAGCTCTTCGCGGATGCCGTCGGCGGCGCGTTGGCTGATGTTGCCGAGCATCTTGGCCTTGAGGTTCTCGGAGGCGCCCTTAAGGCTGAGCGCGAGGTCGCGTTGTTCGACCTCGACGAGGATGCGCTGCAGGTCGCGGTCCGAGATGTTCACCAGGTCATCGAACACAAACATGAGCGCCTTGATGGACATGGCGAGGTCGTTGTCGCGCTCGGTCAGTCCTTCGAGGATGTTCTTTTCGGCCGCTCGGCTGGTGTTGTTAAGGATCTGGGCGACGGCCTCGATGCCGCCGGCGGCGCTGAGTTCGGTGCCGAAGAGCGACCCGATCTGCTGGCGGATGACTTCTTCGACGTCGCTGAGCAGAGCCGGCGAAGTCTTGCCCATGGTCGCGAGCCGGAAGATGATTTCGTTCTGCACCTCCGCCTCGAAGTTCGAGATGATTTCGGCCGACTTGCGCGGGTTCAGGTGCGCCAGGATCAGCGCGGCCGTCTGGGGATGTTCGTTCTGGAGGAAGCTCGTCAGCTGGCTCGTTTCCACCGTCTGGAGGAGATGGAAGGCCGAGACTTCCATGGCCGCTTCGACGCGCATCATGATTTCCTCGGCTCGGCGAGATCCGAGCGCCGCGGCCAGGGCGTCCCGTGCGAAGACGACCCCACCCTGGGCGATAAATTCCTGGGCCCAGCCGAGGTCCCGAAACTCCAGCAGTACCCCTTCGACGACTTCGCTCGCCGTGTTGCGCATCCGGGCGATTTCGACCGAGATGATCTCTACTTCGTCGTCGTGCAGGTGTTTGATGACGGCGCCGGCGGCCTCCGTGCCGATGGCGACGAGCAGGACGGCGGCCTTCTGGGCACCGGTCAGCCGTTTGAGGACTTCCGCCACCTCCTCGGCCGTCATCTTGCTCTCTTCAGACGATTCGGGTGCGGCAGGCGCTGCGGATTGGGGTTTCGCCGCGTCTTTTTTGGGTGGTGTCGCTGTAGCTGTTGCCATGTCCTTTAGTTCGCCGGAACCTTATGATCCTTCATCTTATCGGCCGTCAACCAGTTGCGAAGCAGGTTCGCGGCTTCCTCGGGGTTGGCCTTGATCGAATCGATCATGTCCGCCAGCATCTTGTGTTTTGCCTTGAGGCGCGCCTTCGCTTCGGGGGATAACGTACTCGTGTAGACGTCGTCGATGAGGATGAGGTCTTCTTCCTCGCCGTTTGCGCCGGTCCGTGTTCGTGGCGGGCCGCTGCCCGAGGTGAGCTGCGGCTGGCCGTCTGGGCCGACAGCGCCGGGCTGGCCGAGCAACTGCCCTTGCGGCAGGCTGGGCTGGATGCCGGCGACTTCCTTCGCCTTCTGCGTCGCGGTTCGGATCAACCAGAACGCGATGCCCAGCGCGAGCACCATGAGGCCGTACCGGACGTACATCTCGATCTGCTCCCGTTTCTTCTCTTCGAGCAACTGCTGCGCCAGCTGCTCGTCCATCGTTGTGTCGAACTGGAGCTGGCTGATCGCGAAGCCGTCTCCCCGGTCGCTCCGCCAGCCTACCGCTTCCTTGATCAACGACTCGATCTGCCCGATCTGGTCGTCGCTATGCGGTTGGTAGGTGGGGAGCGCTTCGGGCGTGTCCGCCGGCGGGGGAAATTTCTGGTAGTTGAGGATGACCGAAACGGAGAGGTAGGCGATGTCGCCCACCGACTTCTCGATGGTCTGCACCGTCCGGCTCACTTCGTAGTTTTTGACCGACGAGCTGGCGTTATCCGCATCGCCCTCCTCCTGAAGGCGCTCTTCAGCGATCACCGTCTGGCTTTCGGGATCGATCTGATTGTTTTCGGTGACCGACCGGGAGAAGTCGAGCTCGAGGTTGAGCCGGATGATGCCGTTCCCGGGCCCGAGCATCTCGTCCAACAGCGATTGCGCCTTGGTGGCCAGGTGCTGCTCCTTCTCCTGCTGCAGGCGCATCTGGGTCGAGGTGAGGCGGGTGTCGCCGTCGTCGCCGTCCGGGTTCGAGAGCATCTTGCCGGCCGTGTCGATGATGTTCACGTCGGATGCCTCCAGCCCCTCGACGGCGCCGGCGACGAGGGCCGTGATCCCCTGGATATTCGCCTCGGAGAGCCGGGCCCCCGGCTTGAGTTCCAGGACGACGGACGAGGTGGCGTTATTCTGCGACTCCCGGAAAGGGGAGCGTTCGGGGATTACAAGATGGACGCGCGCGGCCTCGACCTGGTCGATGCTCGAGATCGTCCGCGAGAGCTCACCCTCCAGCGCGCGGCGGAGGTTGAGCTTCTGCATAAAATCGGTCATCCCGAGAGTCGTCTGGTCGAAAATCTCGTACCCCGTCACGCCGTCCGATATGATGCCCTCGCGGGCGAACCGGAGGCGGAGGTCGTAGACGAGTTCATTCGGGACGTAGATCGCGGTTCCGCCGTCCTTGAGCCGGTATTCGATTTCTTCGTTCTGGAGGATTTCGACGACCTGGCTCGCCGCTGTCTCGGGAAGGTTGCCGAACAGCAGTGTATAGTTGGCCTGCTGAAACCAGAACGTAAGCCCCACCATGGCCGCGATCGTGCCGAGCACGACCGTTCCGATGGCAACGCGCTGCCCGATCGAGAGCCGGCCAAAGAAGGCGGTTATGTTTTTAAAGAAATTGTCCATCTACTCCTGTCGTTCACCATCGATGTTTAATGTCTAATGTTTAAGGTTTAAGGTTCAAGGTTCAAGGTTTAATGGTGTTTGTCATCATTAAACCTTACACCTTGAACCTTAAACCCATTAGATCTGCATCCTGAAGAGTTCGTGGTAGGCATCAACCAGTTTGTTGCGGACTTCGACCATCAGCTGGAACGAGAGCTTGGCTTGGTTCATCGAGATCATCACCTCGTGCAGGTTTTCTTGCTCGCCGGCGATAAACGCCTCGACCTGTTGTCCGGAGGCCGTGTGGGCGTCGTTGACCTGTTCGATGGCCGACTGGAGGGCGTTCGCGAAGTGGTGTTTCGGTTCGGTATCTCCCGGCGTCTGGATGCGGGGGAGGGCGCCTGGTTCGTCGGTGCCGAAGAGGTAGGCATCGTGTAGGCGTTGGAGCTGGGCGACGAGCATCGCGGTTTCTGGTCTGAGTAAGGGTGAAACGGAAGAGGGGGCCGGTTCAGCCGCGGAGGTCAACCCGCGCGCCGAGGGCGCCGGGGTCCACCTTGCGGGACGCGGAGGTCTGGTCGTAGAGCCGCAGGGCGAGGCCGGGCGCATCCGGGAAGTAACGCAAGATCATCTGCTGTTCGTCCGGCGTGAGG
>JBGSPJ010000549.1:0-2924 GCA_041738655.1 Rhodothermales bacterium
GGTCGCAGCGAGCAGCACGGCCTCCGGGGCGCCTTTTACAGCAACGCGGAAGCCGCCATCGTGCGCGTGAAACGTGGCCATCATCTTCACATCCGCATCAAACGCCTCCTCGGCGACCTCGGGCAGGGCGGCTATCAGCGCGTCCCTGTGAAGGCCGGCGGCGGCGCCGGCCTGAAGCAGCGCCACCTCCAGCGGATCACCCGTCGAGTCGCCCGCCTCCGTCACCGAAGCATTATTGCACAATACCCCGATCGTCAGGGCCTCGCCCAGCAACCCATCGGACGCGGCGGCGGGGAGGTCCACCTCTCCCGTCGCAACGTTCACCCGGGTGAGCGTCATCCGGTTCTCGGTTAGGGTGCCCGTTTTGTCCGTACAAATGACGCCTGTGGCGCCGAGGGTTTCGACGGATGAGAGCCGGCGAACCAGTGCGTTCCGCCGCGCCATCCGCCGCAAGCCGCGCGCGAGTGCGATCGTGGCGACCACTGGTAATCCTTCCGGGATAGCGGCGACGGCCAGAGCGATCCCGGTTTCGATCATCAACAGGATCGGTTTGCCCATCAGGGCGCCGGCCACCGTAACAAAAACGGTGATCGCGAGCGTGATCCAGATGAGCTTGCGGGCGAGCAGTGCCAGCCGCTTCTCGAGCGGCGTGGCCTCTTCTCCGGCCTCGGCCACCAGCTTCGTGATAGCCCCCAACTCGGTCGCCATGCCGGTCGCTGTCGCCACGGCGTGGCCCGAGCCCCGTGTCAACGAGGTGCCTTTGTATAGCATGGACCGACGCTCCGCCAGCGGAGCCTCCGGACGGGAGGCCTCCACCCCTTTGCCCACCGGCACACTCTCACCCGTCAGCGCCGACTCGTCCGCCTGGAGCTTCGAACCAGTGAGGATTCGCAAATCGGCCGTCACGACATCACCACCCTCGAGCACCACGATCTCGCCAGGCACCAGGTCCTCCGCCGGCACATCCACGATTCGGCCACCCCGGCGGACACGGGTGGTAACGGATCCCATGGCAAACAGCGCCTCCATGGATCGCACGGCCCGCCACTCGGTAAAGAAGCCAATGGCGGTATTGAGGAGGATGACGACCAGCACCGCGCCAGCCTCCAGCGTCTCGCCAAACGCATAAGCCACGCCGGCCGCCGCCGCCAACAGGGCCATGATGAGGCTTTTAAACTGCGCAAACAGGATGCTCCATGCACTGCGCCGGCGGTGCGCCGTTAGACTATTGGGACCGTGCCGGAGTCGCCGCGTCGTGACCTCGGCCTCGGTAAGACCATGGGTAGCGGTCACGCCCAAAGCCTTTGCCACGGCGCCGGCGGATAACGCCCAGGGCGCTTCTACCGACGCCGACGGACGTGAAGGGCGATCGAGGGCGATGTCAGGTTCGGGCACGGGTTCGGATACAGTTCCAGGTACGTCATCTACCATGGCTTCTGACACTAAATCGGACGCACTTGGGGTCGCTAAGCCGGTTGACCTCATTCAGACATCACTTAACTTCGCCATGTGGCGGATGAAATTCCAGCACTACCTTTCCCAGTCCACACGAATCGAATTCGATCCGTCCCCGAATTCGACCTTATGATCGCCGCCGTACGCACTCTCGAGCGCCGTGCCGATGCGTCGGGCCAGGTGTATGCCTGTCGTCGTGACGTCCGTCTGTTCTTCACCGACGGAAACACCCATGAGCCTTTCGAGCGGATGTTCGCTTTTTTCGGCGGCTTCCGTATTCCGAATCAAGCCCATAACCTCGTCGCGGTGTTGCACCAGAAACGCCCCCCGAAGGGCGATCATCCCGGCCGGATACCCGTCGGCGATGCGCTGGCAGGCGGGACAGGTGACCTCGTGCACGGTCATCGGCGCAGGATTCCAGGTCCAACGTCCTCCCATATACACGGCCCCGCACACGCGGCAGGCCGTCGGCTCCGGCCATTTCTTGCGTTCGAGATACGTATCGTGGCGATTGTCTTTGAAACGCTCGCGCTGCCCCATCGTCCCCTTCTTACGGGTATCGTTCTTCGCTCTTTCCATCGTCTTCACCGATATTGGTGCGCGGGCGACGCTCCGGATGGAGGGCCACCCGCATACAGTATACCCTTCATGGGGCCGCACGCCCCACAGCGGGATACCCGTCCGCCTGTGAGCAACCTGCCCGCCGGCGTGTAGGACAACCCCGGTCAGCGTCGATCCAGCAGGCGTCCGAGTGTGGCGTCGTGCCCATACCGATCCGCGCGCAGGTGGAGGAGGCCTTCTTCGTCCACCCAGGCGGTGCGGTACACCACAAAAACCGGGATGGGATCGGCCACCGTCACCGGGGTCTCGATCCACCGGGCAATCGAGGCTTCGATCCGTTCGCGCGACCACAGGCTTTCGCCGCGCAGGACGTATCCGGCCAGGGTGAGCAGGTCGCCAAGCCGGACACATCCATGGCTGAAGGTGCAGCTGACCGATGCGAAGCGCCGGCGGTCCGGGGTGTCGTGGAGCCCGATATCATACGGATTGGAGACGCTGAACTTGACGCGGCCGAGCGGATTCGACGGGCCCGGATCCTGGCGGATGACGCCCGAGGGCAGCAGGGTCATCTGATGTCGAGCGAGATACGTCGAATCCAGCCGCGCGGCCGGCCAGATCTCGTTCTCCGCGATGCTCGCCGGCACATACCAGGTCGGCGCCAGGACGAGGCCGGTGATCGTGGCCGTGAACACGGGCGTACGGGTATCCGTCGCGCCGACGATGGCGGGCATTTCCAGTACGACATGCCCGTCCTCCACCACGGCGAGCCGGCAGCCGGCGATGTTGACGACCACGAACCGACCCGTCCGCAGCGAAGGCATCCACCGGAGCCGCTCCAGATTCAGCGCCACCTGACGCATCCGCGCGGTCACGGGCTCGTTCAACGCCGCCCGGGTGGCGCGGCCCAC
>JBGSPJ010000551.1:0-2992 GCA_041738655.1 Rhodothermales bacterium
CCATGATCATGTCATGCTGAGCCCCGCGAAGCATCTGTCTGAAACGCGATTCTGAGCGAAAAGCGACATCGTCTGCGTCTTAGAAAGATCCCTCACTACGTTCAGGATGACATGCCCCGGCCGATCGCGTAACATCAATAACTAAGTAATGCCGTTGGGTGTAGGGGGATTGTCTTACAAACCCCTGATTTTATGACAAATCATTTACTTCGTATGGTCAGGGTCGATACAACGGTAAGGATCTTCTTATCCACTCATTTGCCCCATCTCATCATGAGCCCTTCATGGAATTGGCGTCTGCTCGGACGCAGTGGCCTGGTTGCCTTTCTCGCCGGCATCACCGGATTCGCCGCGTCCGGGTTCAGCCCGGCGCAACCCCTCTTTATGGCGGTGGCGATCGCCGGCGTGTTGCTGACGGCGGTTGCCGTCGTCATGACGGCGCGAACCCGTCCGGACACAACGACCGCCACCGACTCGTTGACTGAAACCGCCGATGTGCGGCAGAAACGGATTCTTGAAAGCCTGATGCACATTCTGGCGCGGACGAGCCAGGAAGACACGGTCGATAACGCCATGCGCACGTTTCTCACGGGGATCCGCGAGCAGCTGAAAGCCCAGTATGGCGCCGTGACGGTCTATAATCTGAAAGGGGAGTTGACCAATTTCATCCACCTCGGCTTTACCGAAGAGCAACTCCGGCGGATGGATCGTAAGCCCGAAGGCCGCGGCCTGTTGGGATATATCGTGAAGGAGCAGAAATTTCTCCGGCTCGATGAGATGTCGAAGCATCCGAACTCGGCCGGCTTTCCGCAAGGACACCCGGCGATGAGTTCGCTCCTGGCCGGCCCGATCACCCATAAAGGGCGAGCCCTGGGGAGCATCTACCTGACGGAGCGGACGGATAAGCTGCCGTTCTCGGAAGAGGACGAAGCATTTCTGCGCGTCGCCTGTACGGTGGCGGCTGTGTTCATCAACGAGAAATATGCGATTCGCGATAAGCAGGTGCTCCAGGAAGATGCCGAAGCCCTCGCGAAGATTATCGAACGACTGGCCAAAGGCGACTTTTCCGTCGAGATCGACAGTGAGTCGGAAAACGAGACCATTCGTCTGGTCAAACGCAAAACGGCCGAGATGGCAGACAACTGGCGCACCCTGATCCAGGAACTGGCCCAGGTGGTCCACACCCTGACGGCGACATCCCACCAGATTTCGAGCACGGCCGAGAATCTGGCCCACGGCGCGCAGCAGCAGTCGACTCAGGCCGAGGATGTGTCCGCGGCGGTGGAAGAGATGGCGCAGACCATTGCCGACAACGCGAACAATACGTCGATGACGTCGGACATGGCACAGAAAAATGGCAAGGTGGCGCAGGATGGCGGCCATGTGGTGCATCAGACGGTAGAAGCGATCCGCAAGATCGTCAACATGGTGAACGAATCGGCGGCGACTGTAGAGCGCCTGGGCGATTCCAGCCGGCAGATCGGCGAGATCGTGTCGGTGATCGACGAGATCGCGGACCAGACGAACATGCTGGCGCTCAACGCGGCGATCGAGGCGGCCCGGGCCGGCGAGCACGGCAAGGGGTTCGCTGTCGTGGCGGACGAAGTGCGGAAGCTCGCGGAAAGGACGTCGAATTCGACACAGGAAATCAGCCGGATGATCAAATCCGTCCAGGCTGAGACGCAGCAAGCCGTCGATGCCATGCGCCGCGGCAGCACCGAGGCCGCCCAGGGCAACCAGTACGCCGAACAGGCGAGTCTGGCGCTGGAGAAGATTCTGTCGGAGACCCAAAAAGTGGTGGACATGATCACCCAGATCGCGACGGCGACGGAAGAGCAGTCGGCCACCAGCACGGTTATCGCCCAGAATGTGGAGACCATGGCCGTGCTCTCCTCGGAGTCGGCCCGAGGCGTCGCCGGCATCGCAGATTCGAGCGCGACGCTTCAGGAGATCACGGATCGGCTCAGCGGGTTTGTCGGGCGATTCGAAATTGGCGAGGCCCGGCCCACGCGGGCAGCAGTACGCGTCTAGGTTTGCCCCCCGAAGCCTCCCGAGCTGAGAGGCCCTGGCGTTTGCCCGGGCCTCTTGTCGTTTTTACGCCACCGCTTCAGGCAGGAGCGCTACCCGGAATCCGACACGTTCGATGCGGATGAATGGATAGTCGCTGCCCCGGGCGGCGCATCGGACATCCTGAGGGGCGTTGATGAACGACCCGCCGCGCAGCGTGCGGTACATGCCCTCGGGAACCAGCGGCTCGGCCGTGGGAGACGGGCGTCGGGCGTAGGTGTCTGCGGCGAAGCCGTCGGCGCACCACTCCCACACGTTGCCGAGCATGTCGTGCAGGCCCCAGGCGTTGGGTTTCTTCCCGCCGACCGGGTGGGTGTCGCCGGCGCTATTGGCCGCGAACCAGGCGTGGTCTTCCAGCGCGGCCGGATGATCGCCAAAGGGGTAGAGGGTGTCGGCTCCGGCGCGGCAGGCATACTCCCACTGCGCCTCGGTGGGCAGCGCATACCGTTTCCCGGTCTCCTGACTGAGCCAGACGCAAAAGGCGCGGGCATCCTCCCAGCTGACATTGACAACCGGGTGGGCGCTTTTCCCTTCCTGCTCCAGCGTCTGCCAGTGGTCGGGTTGCCGGTGTCCGGTCGCCTGGATGAACGGGACGTATTCGGCGTTGGTGACCGGGTATTTCCCGATGGCGAAGGCGCCAAGACGCACGGTGCTCCTGGGCATCTCGGTTTTGAGGGACTCATGAGGCAGTCCCAGGGCGCGGAGGGCTGTCGCCTGCCCCTCCGACGTACCCATGTTGAAGAAGCCGGCCGGCAGGGAAACCATCTCAGGTTCGCGCAGCGGCGTGTGGGCGGGTGCCGGCCTTCGCGCGCGGGCAGGTTCGTCGATCGGCGCTTCGGTTCGCCGGGTGAGGGTGAAGTAGCGGGCCAGCTCGTCGGCCGCCAGGGGGTGGAAGCGCTCGTCTTCGATGGCGACGTGCGTGAGA
>JBGSPJ010000553.1:0-9565 GCA_041738655.1 Rhodothermales bacterium
GCGCCGCGCCACGACGCTCGACCCCACCGACGGCCGTGCGTATTGGATCCTCGCCGAGGCCGCGCGGTTGTCTGGCGACCTCGACACGGCGCGAAACGCCCTCAATAAGGCGGCGACGGATATCACGGACGAAAGCGCGGAGTTTCACGTCCGGCTGTCGACTGTCGCCCTGCAGGTGGACGAACTGGAGCTCGCCGAGTCCTTCGCCCGCGTGGCCCGCGTCAAAGAACCAATGCATGCGCCGGCCCACTACCAACTCGCCCGCGTTTTCCTCCTCCGGGGCCGGCCCGACGACGCCGCAACGATCCTCCTGGGCGGCCTCAATGAGCAATTCCTCGACCCCCGCTACATCCGAGAAGATCCCATCCTCCGAGACCTGGCGGACCACCCCGACCTGGCAGCGGCGATGGGGAAGGAATGAAAAGTGAAAAGGGAAAAGCGCGTTGACTCATTGCATAGTATGCGTTTCATCCTGGAACCGTGTTCCACAGCCAGATAACGTGTATCCGAGCACCAAACGTTTAACGAGAAAACGTGGAACGCGTAACGTCACGTAGTCAGTAATCTTTGCTCTTTAATCCTCCACCACGACCGGCCGCACATCGGAATAGGCGGCGACGGTTCGGAAGAGTTGGGGCGGGCGGAAGGGCATGACGATGAGGGATTCGAAGCGGGTGGTGCGGGGCACCCAGCCGGCTTCAGTTTGCTGGATGTGCACAAAAAATCGACTCTCTTCCCTGAAAAACAGCGCGAGATCGATCCGCTCCAGTTGGATGGCGACGAGGGCTCCTGTCGCGGTGTCGACATAGAGGCGGACTCGTCGAATGTTTTTTCCATCGCCCTCCTCAGGGCGTGCACGGATCTCGAACACACGGGCCAGGCCATCGTCCATCAGCGAGTCCGGCTTCATTCGGTAGAAGTAAGCACCGTAGTTTCGGGGCATGAGGTAGGGAGGGTCCGCTGGCAACAGGTATTCTGTGAGATCGCGGGGGTCCTGCGCGTCGACGTTCGCGGAGACGAATTGCTCGAAGAAGCCGAATTCGAAGGCGCCGGACGAGTCTTGCTCCACCAGTTGGAATCGCCGCGAGCCCGGTAACCCGCCATGGCGCACGGTCCGTTCTCGGAAGGCGACGAGGTACTCGTTTTTGTCCAGTTGCTCTGTACGGAAATAGCGCGTGAACGCGGCGACGTTCAGCCGCTCGAACGCGCGGCGGATAGGCTCGGTGTCCGCCTCGGCAAATGCCGCAAGCACGGAATCCCGTTCCCCCACATCCTGGTTGGAGGGGTTTTCGAAGGTGGCATACACCGCCTCGCCCGGTGGTGCGGTAGGGGAGGTGCAGCCGGCCGCCGACACGGCCAGCATCAGCAGCGCCAGGCGCGCGGGATGGGAAAAGCGTCGCATCATCGTCATCTATTACGAACTAAGAATGGTGCCGCCTTGAACCGATCGAACGGGCAACGGTTGCGCGGCGGCCCGGGGGTAATCGGGGATACATCTAGATCATACAACCAAACGCATGATACACGCGGAAGCATACAAACAGGCCTGCGACGTTGCTATAAGCGCAGCCCTTGAGGCCGGCCGCCTCATCGCCGCCAGCGCCGGCCGGCTACAGGAAGGCCAGGTACGCGAAAAAGCCGCGCACGACCTGGTCACGGAAGTCGATATCGCCTCGCAGGCCCTGATCGCCCGCCGGCTCCAGGACGCCTACCCCGGCTCCGTACTGCTCGGGGAAGAGGGCTCGGTCTTCGCCGAGGCGGCGCCTCAGGTGGGTGGATGGCGCTGGATCGTCGACCCGGTCGATGGGACCACGAACTTCGCGCACGGCGTTTCGCCTTACGCCGTCAGTATCGGCCTCGTCGTGGACGGGAAGCCCGTTATGGGGGTCGTGTATGAGGTATCGCGCGACGAGCTCTTCACCGCGGTAACGGGGCAGGGCCTCTATGTGAACGGCCGGCGGGCACGGGTGAGCGCACGGTCGACCGTGAACGAGAGTCTGGTGCTGTCCGGATATCCTTATGTCGGAATCGAAGGTGGGGAAGCCTTCTACGACATCCTGGGCCGGTTGCTGCGGGATTCGCGGGGCGTGCGGCGCTCGGGCTCGTCCGCGACTGACCTTGCGTATGTCGCCGCGGGCCGGTTCGACGCGTTTCTCGAAACCGGCGTCATGCCCTGGGACCTCGCCGCGGGGGTGGTCCTTGTCGCCGAAGGCGGCGGGCGGGCGACCAACTACCGCGACGAACCCGAACGCCTGTTCGATCGGCAGATGGTGGCATCCAACGGGCACATCCACGCGGAGCTCCTGGCGTACCTGACCGCCGTGCGGGATATCGTCCCGGGCCGCATTTAGATTGGCGGTGAATTTCGAGGGGCCGGCGGAGGCCCGGTTAGGATGTCAGGCGGCGGCGTCCTAAGTTTCACGCCCGCCATCCCACGCGATCAATCATCGATGTTCATATGGAAAAGAAAGGCTATGGCCTGCTCAAGGGTAAAAAAGGAATCATCTTCGGCGCGCTCGAAGAGCGCAGCATCGCCTGGGCGATCGCCGAACGGGTACACGAGGAAGGAGGGACGTTTATCCTTTCCAATGCCCCGGTAGCCAAACGCATCGGCACCGTGGACAAGCTGGCCGAGCAGACCGGCAGCCCCCTCATCTGGGCGGACGCCACAAGCGACGAGGACCTCAAGTCGCTCTTCGAGCAGGCGAAGGCGCAGTATGGCACCATCGATTTTGTCGTCCATGCCATCGGGATGGGGCTCAATGTGCGGAAGAATCGGCCGTACGAGGACCTGAACTACGAGTGGTACCAGAAGACGCTGGATATCTCGGCCGTCAGCCTCCATCGCTGCATCCACCACAGCCTCGAAACCGGGGCGCTGGCCGATAAGGCGTCGATCGTGACGCTCACCTATATCGGGGCGCAGCGGGTGTTTTCTTCCTATTCCGAAATGGGGGATGCCAAGGCGCTACTCGAGAGTATCGTTCGCTCGTTCGGGTACCGTCTCGGGAAGCGCGGCATCCGGCTCAACTCGATCTCCCAGGGCCCGACGCGTACCGTCGCCGGCTCGGGTATCGCCGGCTTCGACGCGCTCTTCGAGTTTGCCGAGCGGCTGTCCCCGCTGGGCAACCCGGACGCCAAGAGCTGTGCCGATTATACGGTCACGCTCCTGAGCGATCTGACGCGGATGGTCACCATGCAAAACCTATACAACGACGGAGGCTTCAGCTCGATGGGCGTCTCGGATGCGCTGCTCGAACAGCTGAGCGAAACGCTCAAGTCGGCCTGACGACGCCGGCATGACCGCAATACCACCTACAGGCATCCCCCCAGTCACCCCCACCCCCGTACGGCTCTTTGTATCCGATATCGATGGGTGCCTCGGGGAGCCGTATCAGGCATTCCATCTCCCTTCCGTCAACCGCCTCGCCGAACTGGCGCGCAGCGGCGGCCGGCTGGGTACGTCCGACCGGTACCCTGCGTTCAGTCTGTGCTCCGGCCGGCCGTTCCCGTATGTCGAGGCCCTCAGCCAGACGCTGGGGCTCGTCGTACCGGTACTTTTTGAAAGCGGTGGGGGGATGTTTGATCCTGTTTCGGCGCGTGTGGTCTGGCACCCCTCCTTCACCGATGACCTTCGGGAAGAAGTGGTTGCACTGGGGCGCTGGATGATCGAGCACTGCATCCCGGGCTCCTCGTTGCTGTTCGACTTCGCGAAACGCACCCAACCCGGGATGATCAGCCCCTACCCCGAGGAAATCCTCCGGTGGGCGCCAGTCGTCGAGGAACACGTAGCCGTGCACCATCCGCGGCTGACCGTTCACCGCACCCACCTCTCGATCGACGTGTTGCCCGAGGGCATCGGCAAGCAGATCGGGATGGCCTGGATGGCCGATCACCTCGGCGTTTCGCTTGATGCGATCGCTTATATTGGCGATTCCGGCGGCGACATCGAAGCGCTGGCCGCGGTTGGTACTTCCTTTGCTCCCGAAAATGCCATCGACGCGGTGAAGTCGGTGGTTCAACGAGTCACCGCGCCGCGCATTGCCGGGGTCGTAGAGGCGTACGAGGCGTGCGTAACGCACAATGCGCGATTTGAAACGAAGTAGGGCGTAATTTCCGCCGGCCCGACTTGTCGTTTGGACTTAAATCGTCTAGATTTAGGTCGAGTATTGGTTTTACTCCATCCGCTAACCCGCTGCCCGCCTTACGACTCCACATGATCTGGACGACGCTCCATCTGCTGATCCTGGTGACCACCGCACTCGCCGGGCTTTTTGTCGAGGACGACGAGTTCGCGGACGCCAGGCGGCTCTATTACACTATCACGCGGGATGGGATGCTTCACCACGCGCCCAGTTCGGCGCAGGCGTACATGGCTCTGCCGTTCCGGGAGCCGCTTGTTGTGCTCGAACGCAATCCGGCATGGAGCAAGGTACGTACGCGCGCCGGCCAGCTGGGGTATGTGCAGACCGGGCAGATCTCCAATACATGGATCCGTGTCTCGAAACGCAAAAAAGCCGTGTATGTCTATCGGGGGACCGAGCTCGTGCGCAAGCTACCGGCTGATTTCGGGGCCAATGTCGTCTCCGATAAGATTCGCCGCGGCAATATGAGTTCGCCGGATGACTGGCGCACGCCCGAGGGGACGTTTTTTGTGGTGTCCAAAAACCCGAACAGCAAGTTCTACAAGGCGTTTGTACTCAACTATCCGAACGCGGAAGACGCAGAACGAGGGTATCGCGAGGGGTTGATTTCGAAGGAACAGCGCGACGCGATTCACCGCGCGGAGCAGCAGGGCCTGATCCCGCCCATGGATACCCAGTTGGGGGGATGGATCGAGATCCACGGGAGCGGCACGGGGGGCGGCACGAACTGGACCCAGGGCTGTATCGCGATTCGGAATGAGCAGATGGATGAGTTGTGGGCCCTGGTCCACGAGGGGACTCCGGTCATAACGGAATATTGATCGCACCGCTGCGTGAATCCTGGAGCGACCTTCCGGCGTACCTGATGTCAGGTTCATTCACCTGATTGGAACGGTCATGAAAGGTAAGCAGCTTGGGATTTCCGTCGCTTTGTGGATGGGGAGCATCCTGGCCGTCGGCGCGGCCGCGCAGGCCCAACCGACCGACGCGCTTGTGTTTTCGGAAGCGCTGGGCTCGGGGCCGGCGTATATCGTCCCGGTCGAAGAGATGATCGATGGCCCGCTGGCCAATTATATCGCCCGGGCGACAGCTGAAGCTGAAGCGTCCGGCGCGTCGGTGATCGTCTACCACATCGATACGTTTGGCGGGCTCGTGGATGCGGCGGACAAGATCCGCAAGACCATTCTCGAAACCTCGATCCCGACCGTCGCCTTCATCGATAAAAATGCGGCATCGGCCGGGGCGCTGATCTCGTATGCGGCGGACCGGATTGTGATGGCGCCAGGGGGGTCAATTGGCGCGGCGACGGTGGTAGAAGGGGGCACGGGGGCTGTCGCGGCCGAAAAATACCAGAGCTACATGCGCGGGCTGATGCGTGCGACTGCGGAGGCGAACGGCCGCGATCCTCGGATCGCCGAAGCCATGGTGGACGACTCGCTGGCCATCGAGGGCATTACAAAAGCCGGCGAATTGCTCACCCTGTCGTCCAATGAAGCCCTGCGCGTCGGCGTGGCGGACGCGGTGATCGAGGATCTGGATGGCGTACTGGCCGCCATCGGGGTCGAGGGGGAAGAGACCGTGAACCACCACGCGTCGCGGACCGAGCGCGTCCTCCGCTTTCTGGGATCGCCGGTGCTGCAATCCCTCCTGATGCTGATGATGATGGGCGGGTTGTACTTCGAGTTGCAGTCGCCCGGTCTCGGCTTTCCGGGGCTCATGGCGGCGATCGGTGCGGCCCTGTTTTTTGCGCCCAGCTACATGATGGGCCTTGTCGAAAGCTGGGAAATCGTCCTGTTTGGCATCGGGGTGGTGTTGTTGCTGGCGGAGATCTTTGTGTTGCCGGGGTTTGGCGTGGCCGGCATCGCCGGCCTCATCCTGGTGGTAGGGTCGTTGTTCGCGGCACTCGTGGGTAATGTCGGCTTCTCCTTTCCTGACGCTACCTCGCTCACCTCGGCGATAGGGACGATGGCCGTCACGATGGTATTGCTCGTGGTGCTGATCTTTTCGGTCGGTCGATTTCTGCCGCAGTCGCAACGCTTTAACCGGCTCGTGCTGGCGCCAGAACTTTCCAGCGCCGACGGATACACGTCGGCCGACTCCCACGAGGAGTGGATTGGAGCGACGGGGCGGGCGATCACCCCGCTGCGCCCTTCAGGCACGGTCGTGTTATTGGTAGGCGACGAGCCCCGTCGGGTGGATGTTGTGACGTCGGGCGAGTACATTCTAGCCGGCAGCGCCGTTCGCGTGGTCAGCGCCCGCGGAAGCCGCGTCGAAGTCCGGCAGGTCGCGGCGGTCGGTGACGGTCAAGCCACAGACCGTGAAACATCCCGGTCGTAGCACGTACACCCCCTCACGCGTCATCAAACCCTCATCCTGTTGGAATTTCTGATCCCCATAGCCCTGGTAGCCGCTGGCATCGGACTCATCCTGGTCGAGGTCTACCTGGTGCCGGGGTTTAACGTGGTTGGCATCATCGGCACGTTGCTCATCTTCTTTGCGGTGGGGCATACGTTCGTGGAGCATGGGATGATCGGGGGCACCGTGGCGCTTGCGGGATCGGCCGTGACGATCGGGGGGATGTTTTACTGGTTGTGGCAGTCGGGCGCGTGGGATCGGTTTATCCTGGCGACCAGTCTGCGCCGGGACGACCAGTTGATAGCGCGTGAAAGCGAGGACCGCTCGCGTGTGCTCGGGCAGAAGGGCGTCGCGGTGACGCCGCTGCGTCCGTCGGGGATCGTGGAAATCGACGGACGACGGATCGAGGTGCGTACGGAAGGAGAGTTTATCGCGGCGGGGAGCGAGGTGCGCGTGGTGGCAATGGATCGCCGACAGTATTTTGTGCGTATGGCCAATGCGCTTCCCGAAAGCAATATGTCCCCCCGGGTCGATTAAGCCGGGGCAACATTCTGCCTTCCCCGGGGTCTTCTAGCTAACCCACCTGTCTACTTTTGCCTTCACGGTGCTCGTATATCCATGCAGTATCTCCCGATCCGTTTCTCCCTGGCGGTGTTTGTAGTGGCCCTCGTATTCGCCGGCTGTACGTCCGACCCAGGCATTGTGTACGGTCCACCGGCGGGATGGGAAGGCGCCGGTGAACGCTGGTGGCTGGCCGGCCAGGATACCACCGGGTTTTATCCGCGCATGGAGACGCTGGACGACATGGCGTTGACCGATGACGACGTCGTCTACCTGGCGCCCGGCGAGATGGCGGCGATGCGCCGAAACGACCGCTCGCAGTTCGAGCGGGCCGTCAAACGGAGCCTGATCCGGCTCTTTCGCAACGAGCCGGTGATCGTCGACTCCCTCTTCGAGGCTGAGATCAAACCGATGCTGCCCAAAGTGACGTTCACGGATGACCCGGTGCAGGATGTCGAGAACTTCAAGCGCAAGGCCTATAAGCATCTTGCGCGGTTCTTCCGCGAGCCACGCGCGCGGCTCGAACTGGGAACGGACGTGCCGGTGGTCTACCCGGACAGCCTGCGCGAAAACGGTATCGGCGGCGCGGTCGTGCTCCAGGTACGCCTCGACGCGGAGGGGACGCCGCAGTCCGTGGAGTTGATCAACGGCGTGCATCCGGTGCTGGATCAGATCGCCATGGAGGCGACGACGCGGATGCGCTGGTTGCCGGCGTATCTAATGGTGAAGAAGGACTGGCAACCCGTGCCGGCCTGGGCGCGCTTCCGAATCTCGTTCAGCAACTCGACCACCGAGGGCTGATCCCGCCCGGTTCACCCGATGAGCATGCCGGCGATCGTAGCGGTCATCCACGACGCCAGCGCCCCGCCGATGACCGCCTGGATGCCCAGTCTGGCCACATCGCTTCTTCGATCCGGCGCGATCCCTCCGATGCCTCCGATCTGAATGGCGATCGACGAGAAGTTGGCAAATCCACACAGCGCATAGGCCGCGATGATCGTTGTGCGTTCGCTGAGGATTGCCTTGAAGTTGCCCAGCGAGAGGTAGGCGATGAACTCGTTCACAGCGATCTTCTCCCCGAGAAGGGATCCGAATAGCAGGATTTCGTTGCTCGGGACCCCCATTGCCCAGGCGATCGGGGCGAAGATAAACGCGAAGATCGACTGGAGGGAGAGTGCCGTGAAGCGGTCGTTTGTCCACGACGCGATGACCGCGTTCAGGTCGTAGGCTTCCCACCCGAACAGGACTGGCCGGCCGGCCAGGCCGAGCAGGTAGTTGACCATCGCGAGCAGGGCAATAAAGGCCAGCAGCATGGCCGCAACATTGAGCGCCAACTTGAGTCCTTCGGCGGCACCATCGGCCGTTGCCTCGAGGACATTGGAACCCTGGACGGGCACTTCCATCTCCACGCGCCCCGTGGTGGATGGGGTTTCGGTTTCCGGCACCATGATCTTGGCCATCACGATCGCCGCCGGGGCGCTCATGATCGACGCCGACAGGAGGTGGCCGGCGAAGACGGCCTGCATGGCCGGATCATCTCCCCCGAGAAACAGGATGTATGAGGCCAGCACGCCGCCGGCGATCGTGGCCATCCCCCCTGTCATGAGCGTCATCAGCTCGCTCCGCGTCATGCTCTGGATGTAGGGTCGGATGACGAGCGGGGCCTCCGTCTGCCCTATGAACACGTTCGCGGCGGTCGCCAGCGACTCGGCGCCTGAGATCTTCATCGTCCGCGCCATCAGCGCGCCGAGTCCGCGCACGACGGGCTGGACCAGCCTCAGGTAATACAACATCCCCATCAGCGCGCCGAAGAAGATAATCGTGGGCAGCACCTGGAATGCGAATATGTAGCCCACGGACCCATCCTGGCCCGGGGAGATGCCAAGCGGCCCGAAGATGAAGCGCGATCCCTCCGCGGTGAAGCTGAGGACCCGCGCGAACACACCGCCGACGAATTCGAAGAGCGCCCGGCCGGGGGCGGTCTGGAGCACGAGTAACGCGAACACTAGCTGAAGGAGGATGCCGACGCCCACCAGGCGCCAGTTCACCAGCTTGCGGTTGGATGAGCATGCGTACGCGATGCCGACCAGCACCGCGAGTCCAAAGAGTCCGCGGAGGATAACGACGAACGTGGTCATAGGGCCGAGGGTAGGGTGGAAACGGAAGCCGGCCCAAGATAGGATTTCCCGGGATAATGTGAAGGGGGATGAGCCGCTTGGTCGGCACGAGCTAACGCGGCCACTGGTTGTTCGTGCGGTCGATATCCGGCAGCCTGTTTTCCGGATCGATGAGGACCGCGCGGACCTCGGCGCTTCGGGCGACGACCACCACCTGGTCCTGCCGCGCGTAGCCGTCGACGGGGACGCGTATCGTTTCCGAGGTGCCATCGGTGTAGTCGAAGCGTACGTCGATGGGGAGGACGACGCCATCGGGCTGGCGGATGGAGAAGGCGGGCGGGCTCTGCCGGCCGGTGGCTTCGGCCGGCGCGATGGAGGGGAGATCGG
>JBGSPJ010000610.1:0-23025 GCA_041738655.1 Rhodothermales bacterium
ACGGCGCTCGGCCTCATCCCCGGCGCCTCCCTGCCTGGAGCCAGTGTCGCCGAAATGCTGTATGCCGTGCTCGACCGGGCCCCGATCCCAGAACAACAGGCCGCGCTCCGAGCGCTCGGCCTCGTACAATCCGACCATGCGCGGGATGTACTCCTGGGGCTTTTTGCCCGACTCGAAGGCGGCAGCTGGCGGCCGGAACTCCAGCTCGATCTCCTCGAAGCCGCCGAAGCACATGGCGCGGACACCCTGGGTGTCCTTGTCGCTGGTTATTACGCCAGCCGCGCTTCAGCCGAGCCACGGGTCGCCTTTGCGGATGCTTTACTCGGAGGTGATGCCGAAGAGGGCCGGCGCGTAATGTTTCGGCACGAAGCCGCCCAGTGCATGCGGTGCCACGCGATCGACGGACAGGGCGGAGACATCGGACCGGAACTTACGCGGATCGCGTCGACCCTCCAGCGCGAGCAACTCCTTGAAGCGCTCGTCGCACCCAACAATCGCATCGCCCCGGGGTATGGGCTCGTCGCATTGACGCTGTCGGACAGCCGTGTGGTGCGCGGAACGGTGCGGGAAGAAAGCGACGAAACGGTTCGGCTGATCGATGCCGACGGCACGGTGCACGAGGTGGCCACGGTCCAGATCCAACAGCGCGAGACGGGCGCGTCCGCCATGCCTCCCATGGGACTCATGTTGAGCCGGCGCGAGCTTCGCGATGTCGTGAGTTATCTATCGACTCTACGTTAACCCGAAGACCCTGATCGGACGAAAATAAAAAAGACCGCGCCTTACGGGGTGCGGTCTTTTTTTATCAGGAAAACCCGGCGGCACCAGCCACGAATACCGCCGGATTCCGTTTCCTGGGGAAAAATGGTGTGGATCAGTTCGAGCGCATCGCGCCCAGAAGATCCTGAATTTCATCGAGGGCCGGCACTTTCATCGGCTCGGGCCCGGCTTCCGCACAGGCATCCGCAAAATACTTGGCGAGCCCTTCGCGCTCTTCGGGCGTCTCGACGCCTTCATCAATCGCATTCATCATGTCGGTCCAGGACGCTTCGGCGATTTTACCGGTAACATACATCGCGAACAGGCGGGGTAACGCGGACTGACGGGTGGCGTGGAGTTGCGGATGCGTGGTCATACGTGAGCCTCACAATGTCTTCGGGGGACTGTAGATCTAACAATTACAAATTACTTAAGCAAAGAGCGGGCCAGGTCGAACCCTTCGGGCGGATAACAACAGAAAAAGTTGATTGCCGGCAGATGAACACGCCCGCTTGGGACGATGATACGGGATGATTGGCTGGCGCTACACCAGCCGGACGCGGGAATCAGCGCCCATGTAGACAGGCCAGTGTCGTCAGGACAGGACGATCTCCTTGCGTAGACGCGCCACAGGGATGCCGAGCTGCTCGCGGTATTTGGTGACCGTGCGTCGGGCAATCTGAAAGCCTTTGTCCTCCAGCATCTGGGCGATCTTCTGGTCCGACAGCGGCTTCCGCTTCTCCTCACCGCCGATGATCGTCTCGATGATGGCCTTCACTTCCTTGTTCGAGATTTCCTCGCCGCTGTCCGTAGAGAGGCCTTCGGAGAAGAAGTACTTCAATTCGTAGACGCCGAATTCCGTCTGGACGTATTTCCCATTGACGACACGGCTGACCGTGGAGATGTCCATGCTGATACGTTCCGCCACGTCCTTGAGGATCATCGGACGGAGGAAGCCTTCGCCGAACTTGAAGAAATCCTCCTGGATCTCGACGATGGCGCGCATCACCTTCATCATCGTCTGCCGGCGCTGGTTGATCGAATTGATGAACCAGCGGGCGGACTCGAGTTTGCCGCGGAGGAACGTTTTGGTTTCCGAGTCGAACGAACTGCCGTTCTTACGCTCCGGATTTTTTTTCTCGGCGGATATCTGATGGAGCATCTGCCGATACTGCCTGGAGATGCGCAATTCCGGCGTATTGCCACCATTCAGGTTGATATAGAATTCGCCCTCGACAAACACGACCGAGAAGTCCGGCGTGATGTAATTCTGCGCCGCGGTAAATTCCCCTTCGCCCGGTTTCGGGTTGAGGCGCTGGATGAGGTCGAACGCCTCTTTGAGTTCTTCCGAGGACGCGTCCAGGCGTTTCATGATGGCATCGAAATGCTTCATGGTGAACGCTTTATAGGCCTTCTCGAGCATGGCGACGGCGACTTCACGGCCGCGCAGGTCGTCCGGCAGGTTGTCGAGCTGCACGAGCAGACACTCACGGAGATCGCGAGCGGCGATGCCGACGGGGTCGAGCCGCTGGACGCGCTGGAGCACCTGTTCGACATCTTCGTCCGAGAGCATGAGGCCCTGGTTGAACATGATGTCGTCGATGATCGACTCCAGGGGCCGGCGCAGGTAGCCGTCCTCGTCGATCGAGCCGATGATCTGCTCCGCGATGAGCAGCTCGGTTTCATTGAGGTTCAGAAAGGGCAACTGATCGAGGAGGTGCTCGGCCATGGATACACGCGCCGGCAGGGGAAATTCACGATCATCTTCCTCTTCGCTGTGGTCGACCTGCGCCTTATAGCCGTAGAGATCCTCCGCGCTATTGAGGAATTCGTCCCAGTCGTAATCGTCCTCCTTGTTGATCTGATCTTCTTTCTGGAGTTCGACCTGCTCGATCGAATCGTCGGCGCCCTCCTGCTGGGGCTCCGTTTCTTCCTTGATCTCTTCGTCATCGCCTTCTTCAAGCAGCGGGTTGGACTCGAGTTCAGCCTTGATCCGCTGTTCAAGCGCCAGCGTCGGGAGCTGCAGCAGCTTGATGTACTGGATCTGCTGCGGCGACAGCTTCTGCTGAAGCGATTGTTTTTGATGAAGGTTTAGCATCGTGGTCTCCCAATGTCAACTGTTCGAGTCCCGATGCAAGCCCAGCGTCTTCCGACGCTCGATGCATGCCTCGCGGAACTGCTCATACCATTCTTCGCCATACTTGCGCACAAGCGGTTCGCGTAGGAAGTCTATTAGCTGCGTGCCGTGTTGTTGCCCGTGGCGGACAGCCGGGGTGCAGAGGCTGATTTGCTCGTAATTCAGGGCCTCGTAGTCGCCATACCGCTGGATACGGATCGGGTAGAGGTGGCACGACACGGGCTTTTCGAAATCGATGCGGCCGGCACGGTACGCCTTTTGAAGGCTGCACTTCGCAATCGGACCCTCGAAGACGACAAAAACACATTCGGCTCGATCCACACAGCGTGTGGCGTACCGTCCTGCTTCTACCTCTTCCCAGGGGCCGTGCTCGTCGATGATCTCGAGGGCTTCAGGACGCAAATGCTTGCGAACCCGGGGCAGTGCCCGCTCCAACTCCGCTCGCTCGTCCGGCTCTAGTGGGGCGCCGGATGTTCCGACAACACAGCACCCGCCCAGGCACGCTCCGAGGTTGCAGGTGAACGGGGCATCGAGCACGTTGTCCGATACTAATACGCTACCTACAGCAAACATAATGCCAAAATATAAGGTTTGAAGGATCGCTTGTCAATGGCCGACGCACTTTCATGAAAATATCTTTTCCGATCGCTGCCGGCCGGTCGCTTGTACCCGACAGAATCAATAAAAGGAAATCCCTATCTTGCGACAAACGCAGCCACCGGAGGTCGGGCCCTGGGGCAGCCGCTGGGCCACCCACCCGACAACGCTTATGATCTCCCATACCACCCCTTCCGACCCCCGCGACGAGGACTTTGAACGCGCCTTACGCCCCAACCGGCTGGGCGACTTCATCGGGCAGCAGAAGATCAAGGACAACCTCCAGATCTTTATGACGGCTGCGCTGCAGCGCAGCGAAACGCTCGATCACGTCCTCCTGTCGGGCCCTCCCGGGCTCGGAAAAACGACGCTCGCGCACATCATTGCCTCGGAGATGGGCGCCGGCCTCAAATCGACCAGCGGCCCCGTACTCGACAAGCCGGCCAGCATCGCCGGCATCCTCACGAACCTGGAAGAGGGAGATGTCCTCTTCATCGACGAGATCCACCGCCTCAGCCCGATCGTCGAAGAGTATCTGTACTCGGCGATGGAGGACTACAAGATCGACATCGTGATCGACGCCGGCCCGAACGCCCGGAGCGTCCAGATCGCCCTCCCCTCCTTTACCCTCGTCGGCGCCACCACGCGTAAAGGCCTGCTGACGGCCCCCCTAAGGGCGCGATTCGGGATCGACTTCCGCTACGACTACTACGACGCCGACCTGCTCCAGCGCATCGTCATCCGCTCCGCCCAGATCCTGAATCTCGAGATCGACACGGCCGGCGCCTATGAAATCGCGCGCCGCAGCCGCGGCACTCCGCGCATCGCGAACCGGCTCCTCCGCCGCACACGCGACTTCGCTCAGGTCCAGGGCGACGGCCGCATCACGCGCGCCCTGGCGGATCACGCACTGAACGCACTGGACGTCGACACCGAGGGGCTAGACGAAATGGATAAGCGCATTTTGCTCACCCTGATTGAAAAATTTTCCGGCGGGCCGACCGGTCTTTCCAACCTCGCTGTCTCCGCAGGCGAAGAACCCGGCACCATCGAGGAGGTCTATGAACCCTACCTGATCCTCGAAGGCTTCATCGAGCGCACCCCCCGCGGACGTGTCGCCACTCCGCGCGCCTACGCCCACTTCAACCGTATCCCGCCACTTCGCACCGGAGAACTGTTCGAGTGACCCCCTTTCTGGTCGACAATTCGGGGGATTGACTTGGTTTCCCCCGGCGCCGGATGTATTTTCCGACCGCCCGTTGAAGGCACCTTTTCATCGTTCCGCACTTACCCAAACTGCCCTACCAGGGAGGATGCTCCTATGCCTTACGTTGTCACCGAGGCCTGTATCAACTGCAAACACACCGACTGCGTGGAAGTATGCCCGGTCGATTGTTTTTATGAAGGGCCCAATTTCCTGGTGATCCACCCCGACGAGTGCATCGACTGCAACGCCTGCGTGCCGGTATGCCCGGTCGAAGCCATATATGCCGACGACGAGCTGCCGGAACACCTCAAGCATTACGCAGAGTGGAATAGCTATCTGGCCAATCAGTGGCAGAGCCAGGGGCACAACATCACGTCGAAAAACGACCCCCTCCCCGACGCCAGCACGTGGGCAACTAAAGAGAAGTCCGAGCAGGACATCCTGACCTGGGACGCTGGCTGATAACCACGCCGGGGGATACGCCCCGGCACACGGTACCACAAAAAAAGCCGCGACGGATTGCCCGTCGCGGCTTTTTCAGGATAACCACCGAAGGGTGATCAGGTGCCGGCGGCGTAGTCCGTCGCGTAAGCTACCTGTTCCTCGGTCAATGAGTCGATCGACAGACCCATGGTTTCCAGCTTGACGCTGGCAATTTCCTGGTCCAGTTCCACCGGCAGATCGTACACGATCGGCTGAAGCGCATCCCCCCGTTCATGGGCCTGAACGAGCGTCAGGTGGGCCATGAACTGGTTGGCGAAGCTCATATCCATCACTTCCGAAGGATGCCCCTCCGCCGCCGCGAGGTTCACCAGGCGGCCGTCGGCGAGCACGTATATGCGCCGGCCATTTTCCAGCGTGTACTCCCGGTTGTTGGCGCGGATGACGCGGGTGTCTTTCGACAACTCGGCCAACTCTTTCAGGTTGAGCTCGACGTCGTAGTGCCCTGTGTTGCACACAATGGCGCCGTCTTTCATCTTCGCAAAATGCCGGCCCCGCACGACATCGCTCATACCAGTGGCGGTGATGAAGATGTCGCCCACTTTTGCGGCATCGTCCATCGTCATCACGCTATTGCCCTCCAGGATCGCCTTCAGCGCGGCCGTGGGCTTCACTTCCGTAACGATGACGTTGGCGCCGAGGCCCTTCGCGCGCATCGCCACGCCACGCCCGCAGTGGCCATAGCCGGCTACCACGACATTTTTGCCGGCGATCAACACACTGGTTGCCCGCAGGACGCCATCGAGCGTGCTCTGACCCGTTCCGTAGACGTTGTCGAAGTCCCACTTCGTTTCAGCGTCGTTCACGGCGTACACCGGATACAACATTTTGCCATCCGCCGCCATGGCGCGAAGGCGGTGGACGCCCGTCGTCGTCTCTTCGCTGCCACCGATGATCGTCGTCGCCTTTTCGGGAAACCGGTTGTGGACGGTAAAGATCAGGTCGGCGCCGTCATCCAGCGTGAGGTGCGGGGTTTTGTCGATCGACCGATCGATGCACCAGTAGAATTCTTCCGTATTCATGCCGTGCCAGGCATAAATCTCGATGCCGGCCTTCGCGAGGGCAGCGGCTACTTCGTCGTTGGTGCTGAGAGGGTTGCAACCACTCCAGGCCACTTCCGCGCCACAGGCGGCGAGGGTCTCAATCAGCACCGCCGTTTCCTTTGTCACGTGCAGACAGCCCGTGATCTTATACCCCTTGAAGGGTTTTGTGGCGGCATATTTCTCGCGCAGCCGCATCAGCACGGGCATGCGGCTCTCGGCCCACTCGATGCGCATGCGGCCGGCATCAGCGAGGCTCAGGTCGCGTACTTTGTAGGCTCCTTGTTTGTGGTCCATGATCTTTCTTTCGAGGGTAGTTCACGTTTATGCCAACGAGCGGCCGGCCGCGTAGATGCCACGAGGACGCTCCTGAATGGCGATGTAAACAGTAGGCGCGCAATCGAGGTTGCGCAGGCTTGAAAAATAATTAAAAACATCCCCCGAAGCCCCCCTTTAACGGGCCACGATCATACGCTCCACGCGGCTTCCCAACGGCGTATCGAGGCGAAGGAGGTACACACCACTGGCCATATCGCCGGCGTCCAGGGTATACGCGTACGTGCCCGCGGACTGGCGGGCATCCACCAGGCGCACGCGCAGGCGACCGAGCATGTCGTACACCGCAAGTTCGACCTGCGATTCGTCTGGAATCGTATAACTGATGGTGGTTGAGGCGGCGAACGGATCGGGGAAGTTGGCATGCAAGGCCAGTTCGCGCGGGATTTCAAATCCCCCGCCGACCGTCTCGAGCGTGGCGTATCGCAATGTGGCCGTGTTGAGCTGCCAGACTTCCGTTTCATCGGATACGCCGCCGGCCGCATCGAGGCGCAGGAGGACCTGTTCGCCCCGGTACGTCAGAAGATTAAACGTGGCCTGCTGGAGACCTTCCGCTCCCCCGCGAAACGCCGGCTCGCCGGCGAGCGGACCGTCAGACAGCATCTCTCCATACCCGCCCACCGGTTCAAGAAGCGCCCACACGCCTCCGCCGTCTTCCGAAATCTTCACGTTCATTCCCCGGAGATCGTCCTCCAAAAACGCCACGCGATAGAGCAGCAGCAGCGAAAGTTGATCGACATTGGACGGCAGGTCTTGCATGGAGAAGACCAGACTCGAAACGACCGGATCCGCTGTGGCCCCCGCGATGCTCCACTCCGCCCCCTGTCGATTCCAGACCCCCGTCGCCACGGCGCCGGCGGAAAGGTCGATGGCTTCCTGCAGGCGGTATTCGATCCGAAACGCCGGCTGCCCGATCGCCGGGTAGATCGCCGTATTGCCGTCGAAATCCGTCACGTGTACCCGATATATGAGGCTGTCGCCCACCTCCATCGAAGCGGCTTCAGCAAACACAAAAGGAGCACGAAACACCTGTCGGTTTTGCTCGCTCATGTCCAGCCGGATGCCTCCATCCGACTCGCCGGTATCCGTGTAGGCCGTATACACCACCTCGACCGCACGCACGCCCACATTGTCCGACGCCTCGACGTACAGGTCGGGCAGGGGCTGCCCCGGGCCCAGCGATTGCGCGGCCGGCGGGAGGACGCTGGCCTGCGGACGCGTGTCGTCCACGGGAGGCTCTCCGAGGACGCTGATATCATCGATATACCAGCCGGCGAAGACGCGGGCCGGCTGGTCGTTCCCGTCGTCGGTGCCAAAATCAAACCGGATGAGCACCTCATCGGCCAAGGGGAGCGCGAGCACGGCGCGTTGCCAGCCATGGCTGAACCCGCCAAACCCCGGCTCACCCCCCATCGGGTTATTTCGTGTTGTCGCCACGGTGCCGTCGTAGCCGCCAACGGGCTGGAGCACGGTCCACGTAGCCCCGACATCCGTGGATACCTTGACGTTTCCACCATCCCAGAGGGTCGCCTGATTGGACTGTCCGGATCCGCCCGTGCCGGCGTATTCGGTATCGTAGTAGTGCCAGAATACCAGATAGGTATCGCCGGCGGTGCTCACGCGGAGCGGTGGCAACTGGAGCATCGCTCTGCCGGCCGTATCGCCATAGGCTCCCCCGGGGTTCGTACCCCAGAGGTGCTCGCCCGAATGGGCGAATCGGGTGCCAAATGTCGGCGTGTCGCGCTGCCAGGACCCGTCGGCCTCGATGCCTTCGACCGTGGCCTCAAAATCGTAGAACCGCAGCACGCCACCTTCGGAAACGATCGAAAACGAATAGAACCCATCGGCGGGCAATGTGGCCGTATTGGGATCCAACGCCGTATCGCGCGCGAGCACTCGGTAGGTAACCACGCTGGCCGGCGCCATCGCCGCGACCGAAACCGGAAATGGCGCCGAGTACGACGCCTCCGAGAGCAGGAGGCCAAACGACGAATCGGCGATCACCCGGCCCACGGGATCCACGATACGAAACTCGACGAGCACCGAATCGACACCCAGATTGTCGGAGGACTGCGCGGAGATGGCCGGCGGCCAGTCGGCCAGCGCGATCAAGCCAAGCGGCTCGTGTAGAATGGCAGGCGGCTCGGTATCTGGCCCGAGGGTGAAGGCATAACGTGTTTCTTCAGCGCTGGATGGGAGCCGGCTCATGAGGCCCGTTTTGTCCAGCACTTCCACGGCATAAATCACCGTGCCTGCCTGGGCCGGCATGGCGATCGAGCCGGCGTACCGATCGTTGCCGATTGGGGACAGCACGAAGGCGTCCGTGAGGGTAGTTCCGAATCCATACCGGACCGTCACCTGTTCGATGTCGGAGGATACCCCGACGGCCGACACCTCGAACGTGACGCGGCCTCCGAGTTCTTCGACCCAAGTGATTGGCGTATGGATGACCAGCGGGCTGAAGTTCTGGCGTTCGATCAGCCCCCGCTGGTCGAGAAGATCAAACAGGAGGTTGACGTGTTCGCCGGCGTACAGATCGATATCCGCCTGGACGACCGCCTCCGCCGCATCGCGAAACGTGACCGGATGCATCAGATAGGCGTGCGACGCCAGGTTGAGCCGATCGGTGATCGTGCGGCCCAGAGCATCGTACACCGACATCTGCGCCACGGCCCACAACATACCGTCGGCGTAGATATCGCAGGCAAATGGGCGATCGTCGCATACCGTTGCGGTCGGGTAGACGCCCTGGAAGGCGAGTTGCCGGCCGGCCCAGATCTCGCCGTCGCCGCTATCCCACTTAAAAAATCGCTGCCAGTCGTCCCGCGGCACCAGGCCCTGCTCGGCCAGCGAGCGACCGTATGACGCGGCCCAGTAATCGGCCCAACCCTCGTGCAGGGCGCGTCCCTCGGTACCATCCAGCAGCCCGGGAGCGCTTTCTTGCAGCAGCGCATGTCCGTATTCGTGCCAGACCACAAACGCGTCCTCGGCGTCATCGACGCCGCCGGCGCCGAAGGCGATGTAGTTCAGGGTCGGATAAAAGCGGGAGTTGTCCTCGTTGCCCAGTCCGTGAGGATTGATCGCAACCGCGCGGTCCTGGATCGGTCGACCCACGTCAAGCGATTTGACATGGCGCTGACTTTTATCGACGTGATAATACACGTTGACAGCCTCGAAGGCGTCGTCGGCCCGGCCGTAGCGAAAGTCGTCGGGCTGCGGCACGGCGGGCGGCGTATACACTTCGTTGCCGGCGGGGCTTTCGCCGACGATGTGGACGTGCGGCCCATCGAGGCGGTAAAGCCCGTCGTCGCCCAGGCTGATATCGGGCAGTTCGACCAGGACGCGCTGGTTGTTCAGTTCCGGAACATCCTCATCGTCCGAATCGGCAAACGGTAACGCATAGGCGGCGCCGGAGGTGGTGAGCGGATCCGGATCGAAAGCGTAGCCTTGCCCCGGCACCAGCGCCACCGTGGCGGGGCTGGGCGCGAATGCCGGCACGGGATCCGGGAGGAACGGCGCCGGTGCGACAGCCGGGTGCAGCCGGGCGTGTGTGCTTTTGTCGCGTATCTGGATTGGCTCGCCCGTGGCGTCATCCACCAGGATCTCCCATTCCGCGTGGCTCAGTTCTCCCCAGGCGACGAGCCGCCACGCCAGCCGGAAAGGATCGGGGACGATGACCACCTCGGGTTCGGTGTGGCGCGCCAGGTCGCCGCGCAGGAATGCGCGCGCCAGCGCGACAATAGCTACGGATGTGCGACTCGGGACGGGCTCCCTGCCCTCGGGCAACCCGGGCGCGTACCCGTTGAGCACCTGGGTGGGCGTGTTGCGCGCGTCGAGATTGACCCGGACGGTCCGGTTATAAACCGGGATGCCGCGATAGACTTGCTGAAACGTGATGTGGCGGCTGTAGGCGCCCTCGATTCGGCTTGTGACGATCAGATCCTGCAGGGTGGAGTCAAGGCCAAACGCCGGCGCCTCCAGAGCCAGGTAACGTCGGGCGGATTGTTCCGGATCGGCGTCTTGCCGTGTCGGATCCACACGAAGCCTGTACGCCGCGCGGAGGACGCCCTTCTCCACATCCATGCGCCCACCGGGTACGGCGCGCGTGCGGAACTGCGTGAGGGTATCGGCGGCGGCAAACCGTTGTGCGGCGGGTGCAGAGAGCCATTCCGTCATCCGGGCACTCCCCGGGCGAACCTGAGCGGAGGCACTCGCGACCGGCGCGACAGCGATCAGCAGAGCCAGCGCGGCCTGCAAGGCGGCGAACGCCGGCCGGCCCGTGAAGACGCGACCAGATCGCCTTACCCTATTCAAGCAAACCGTGCGGCTCCGCGCTTTAACGTATCGACGCGATCCAACGCTTCCCATGAGAATTCCGAGCGACCGAAATGACCGTACGCCGCCGTAGGTCGATATTTCGGCTTGAGTAGGTCCAGCTGACGAATGATGGAAGTCGGGCGCAGATCGAACGTCTCGCGGACGAGTTGCACCAGGTGCGTGTCGTCAACAACTCCCGTGCCATAGGTACTCACATCGATCGACACCGGCGAGGCGACCCCGATGGCGTAGGCGATCTGGACGAGGACTTCCTCGGCGAGGCCGGCGGCGACGATATTTTTGGCCACGTGGCGTGCCGCGTAGGCGGCCGAGCGGTCGACCTTCGAAGGGTCCTTGCCGCTAAACGCGCCGCCTCCGTGGGCGCCCCGGCCGCCATAGGTATCGACGATGATCTTGCGGCCCGTAAGCCCGGTATCCCCATGCGGCCCCCCGATAACAAAGCGCCCGGTGGGGTTCACATGCAGGATCAGGTCCTTGTCGATCAAATGAGCCGGAATGACGCGGGGCAACAGGATTTCACGTACGTCTTCATAAATCCGTTTCTGAGTCGCCTCTTCATCGTGCTGGGTCGATACCACAACCGTATGCACGCGGCGGGGGGTCCGACGATCATCTTCGTACTCAATCGTTACCTGGCTTTTGGCATCCGGCCGGAGGTACGGCATCAGGTTCGTGTGCTTGCGGATGTTCGCCAGTTCACGGACCAGTCCGTGGGAGAAGACGAGCGTCATCGGCATGAGTTCCTCCGTCTCCCGCGACGCATAGCCAAACATCATCCCCTGATCGCCGGCGCCCTGTTCGGCATGCAGGCCGGCGCCTTCCGTGACGCCCTGGCTGATGTCCGGGCTCTGCTCGTGGATACTGCTCAACACCGCGCAGGATTCCGCGTCGAACCGGAGCCGGGGATCGACATACCCGATCTCCCGAATGACGTCCCGCGCGATCTGCTGCACGTCGATATAGGCGCTGGTGGTCACTTCCCCGGAAAGCATCACGAGCCCCGTGGTGACCAGCGTTTCGACGGCCACGCGACTCCGTGGATCCTGCGCGAGGAGCGCATCAAGAATGGCGTCGGAGATCTGATCGGCCACTTTATCCGGATGCCCTTCGGATACAGATTCAGAAGTAAAGAGATAGGCCATGCTTCGGGAGAACTTGGGGTTGAAGGTTCGACAATGCCAGATCGATGTTACCGGCGGCCGCATTGCACGACGCAACAGGAACAATGATTCGATCTTACATACGAATTCGAAGCCCGCGCATCGAGTTACGTTGGTCTCGACAAAACCAGAGGCGGATTCCCCTAACCCGGGCAACCCGGCCGTTGGCGGCTGACAAAAGTCCGGGGATCGCCGCTTCTCGCCGGCCAGAAAAATGCGCGCGCGGGGGTGGAACCAAACTGGCATACGAATGGCTAGAAGGCCGTGTGCGGTATCGCATCATGAATTGCGCATCGCCAACCTGAGAGCGGTTGACAATCGATCCGGAAGCGCTTTTCTTTGGTGCTTTCCACGGCCTCGGGCCCGTTGGACAATACATTTGCGAACAACTCTGGCCTTTCCCATACACGGTAAGGCTGAGCAAATCTTTAGCGTATGCGTGCAGAAGGCGTCGTCAAAAAGTCGGTACTTCACGAAGCGGCACAGCTGTTTAACCACATAGGCTATATCGATCGGTACTTCACCGACGTGTGGCGCGCCTGTGTCGACCCGGAAGTAGAGCGCAACGCGGCGTTCGAGAACCCGCAGCAATTTGCGCAGGCGGCCTTTGCCTACGCTGCCGGCCAGTCGGTCTCGCACTTGCACCGGGTAATCGCGGCGCACGCCAGTGCGCCCGACCAGCTTGCGGCCATTTTTGACGGCTTCGAGTATCTTTTTTCCCACCCGCCCTTCAAGGGAGGCTGCGCGTTGTTTAATGCGCTCACCGAGGAGGGCATCGACCCGGACATCAAGGCCCAGGCCCGGCGTGAGTTGATGGGCATTCAGCTGGCGATCGAGCATGTGTTCCGTCGTGGCCAGTTACTTGGGGACTTCGTGCGCTCGATCGAACCTGCCGCTTTTGCATCCCACATCGCCAGTACGCTGGAAGGCGCCTTCCGCCTGAGTCGGGTGTACCAGACGACCACCTACCTCCGTTCGGCGCTTCAGCACCTCCGCCGGATGGCCATGATGAACATGTGCGCGTGATGGGCGCGGGGTGCCGGCCAGCCGGCCGGCGAAACAAACGTTGATCCCCGGTGATTAAAGCGGCCTGTTTGCACGGCTGGTTGCCTCAGCGTTGCTTCTACCGGAGCCCTGGATTAATTTAGCGCGCTCGCTAATGCGGCCCCGATCACACCACCATACCATCAGCAAGAACGCCTGTTATGTCCGAGATCCAATCCAAAGTCTTCGCCATCGTTGCCGACAAACTTGGCGTCGAGGAAGATAACATCACGATCGAGTCCAATTTCATCAACGACCTGGGCGCCGACTCACTCGACACCGTCGAACTCATCATGGAGTTCGAAAAGGAGTTTGACGTGACGATTCCCGACGAAGACGCCGAGAAGATCTCGACGGTGGGCCATGCCGTTGCCTACCTGAAAGAAAAAACGAGCTGAACCGGTATCCTGGCCCGGCGCGCTGCTCCCACCAGGCGAGTAGCGCGCCGGGCATTTTTGTCGGCATACACCAGAACCCGACGGGTGTGTTATGATCAACGGAATGCGCAGGGTCGTCATCACGGGCATGGGCGCCCTCACGCCGATCGGTCTCGACGTCGAGACCTTCTGGCAGGGCATGATGAAAGGGAAGAGCGGCGCCGGCCCGATCACCGCGTTCGACGCATCCGACTACCCGACCCGCTTTGCCTGTGAACTCAAGGGCTTCGATGTCCTGGCGTTCATGGACAAAAAAGCGACCCGCCGGGCCGACCGATTTACCCAGCTTGCCATTGTAGCGGCGGATCAGGCCATCCAGGACGCCGGCATCGATTCCGCGGCGCTGTCCACCGATGAACGCGACGGCACGGCCGTTATCTTCGGCAGCGGCATCGGCGGACTGCAGACGTTCCAGGAGCAGACGGAAGTCTACCTCACCCAGGGGCCCAACCGCATCTCTCCGTTTTTTATCCCGATGCTCATCCCGGATATCGCGGCGGGGCATATCTCGATGAAACACGGTTTCCGGGGCCCGAACTACGCCATTGTCTCCGCCTGCGCCACCGGCAACAACAACATTGGCGACGCCTTTGTGATGATCCAGCGCGGCCTGATTCATGCCGCCGTGTGTGGGGGCAGCGAGGCCGCCGTGAACCCGCTGGGGATCGGGGGATTCTGCGCGCTCAAGGCCCTCTCCACACGGAACGACAGCCCGGAAACCGCCAGCCGGCCGTTTGACAGCACCCGCGATGGGTTCGTGCTCGGCGAAGGCGCCGGCGCGCTCTACCTCGAAGAACTCGACCACGCCCTCCGGCGCGGCGCCCGGATCTACGCCGAGATCGTAGGCATCGGGCTTTCGGGCGACGCCTACCACCTGACCGCTCCGGACCCCGAGGGCAACGGCGCGCGGCTTGCGATGCTCATGGCCCTCCGCGATGCCGGAATTAAGCCGACCGACGTCGACTACATCAATATGCACGGCACCTCGACCCAGCTGGGCGACGTCGCCGAGTCCAAGGCCATCGAACAGGTGTTCGGAGAGCACGCCTACTGCCTTAACGTTTCGTCGACGAAGAGCATGACAGGGCACCTCCTGGGCGCGGCAGGCGCGGTCGAGGCGATTGCATCCATCCTCGCCACGAAGTACGACATCATCCCTCCGACAATCAATTTCAAGGAGAAGGACGAGGCGTGCCGGCTGAACTACACGTTCAACACCCCGCACCGCCGTCCGGTAACGTACGCGGTTAGCAACGCGTTCGGATTTGGCGGACACAATACGTCGGTCGTCTTCAAGAAATACGCCGAGGCCTGAATCTGGGCCGAGGTATTGCCCGATTTAACGGAAGACAATCTCCTGGACCAGCGAAGTGCCAAGGCGGTCGTTCAGCCGCCGGCGCCACGCATTTCGATGGAGGAAGAGCTCCTGCCGCCAGGGGGCGGACGTGACGGTGACGTACAGTATCCCGTCATTCACCCACACACGGCCCGTTACGGCATCGATGGGCGCGCCGGCGATCTCTCGCCAGGCATCAACAATGCGCGCATCGTCCAGCTTGTGCTCGATCCCGAGCCTGTCGATCAGGGCGCCGAGCACTTCCCCGAGTCGTTGTGGACGATGACTGGATGCCATGGCGATGCCGGGTAAGTCTTTTTACCGGTGGTCTTTTTGCGCGGACGCGTTACCTTGAACCCGTTGGGGGCGGCTCCGATCCTGAGCGGGCGCAACAAAATAACGGCGTCCAAGCGCAGCCGTGGAAGTCGGACACGGGCGCCTCTCTCCTGGAGAATCCCGGGGGAAATCTCCGTATACTCACAGGCAGGCCCCCACAGATCACCCACTCGCTCCCTTTTATGCATCATTGTGTGCTCCGCCCTCTGTTCCGTTTGCTGACGATCGCCTTGTTCCTGGTAGCGGCGGTTGACGCACGGGCACAGCAGCCGGCCGGAGACACGCTGATGGTCACCGTCACTGACGCCATTCTCCGCGCCCTGACCGCCAGCCCTGAAATCGGGGACATTGCCTCTCAACGCGATTTCGCCGTAGCCCGGTACGGGCTGGCGCGCGCGAGCCGGTTCCTGACAGACTTCCGCCTCACGACCGGCCACTCCCTCGCGCCCGGACTCAAGGGGGTTGGTGACACCCCGACCGACGAGCTTTATCTGAACCCGGATATCCGGAACGACTGGAGTAACCTGAGCCCGTATTACCAGATCCAGGCCGAAGCACTCCAGCCGCTGTACACCTGGGGCGAGCTCAACGGTAACCTCGACGCCGCGCGTCACGGCATCGCCGTAGAGGAGGCCTCGGTGGATATCCGTCGTTCCGAGGTGGCGTTGCGGACCGGCGAACTCTACTATAGCCTCTTGCTGACCGACGAGTTATTCCGCCTCACCGATCGCGCCGGCGACATCGTCGAACAGGCCAAACGCGAGATAGATCGGCTGCTAAAAGAAGGTGCGGAAGATGTGGATGATGCCGACCTTTTCCAGGTGCAGATCACCGAGCAGGAGTTTCTGCGCCGGGTGGTGGAAGTCACCCAGCGCCGGGAGACCGCCCGCACCGCGCTCAAGCGGCAGCTCTTCCTCCCCGATGGCACGGTCGTCCTGCCCGAAGCCATCATCCTCGAGCCGATCGATTACGCACCGGAAGAGATGGCGGTGTACTTTGATCAAGCGTTCGCACATCGACCTGAAATGGCGAAAGCCCGCGCCGGCCTGGCCGCTCGCGAGGCGTTGGTGGGCGTCGCTCGGTCGCATTATTACCCGAAACTGTTCGCCGGCGTATCGACGAACCTTTCGGGCGCCGAAGGGCGCTTCCGTCAGCCGACCCCGTATGTGGGCGACCCGTTCCGGGGTCGCTCGATGCGGGCTGGCCTCGGACTGCGCCAGAACCTGAATGTATTCCAGACCCGCGCGCGCGTCCAGCAGGCCGAAGCCGAACGGAACCAGGTGCGCTACCAACAGGAGGGGCTGGAGCAACTCGTGTTGTTCCAGGTAGAAGAAGCCTACCGCAACCTGGTTATCGCCCGCGCTGCCCTCGACGCCCAGACAGAGAGTTTGCGCATTGGCAAGGAGTGGCTGCGAACGGAGCTGGTGAGCTTCGACCTCGACCTGGGCGACACCGAAAACCTCGTAAAAGCCGTACAAGCCGAGCTGCAGATCGAAGCCCAGTATTACGAAACCGTACAGCGATACAATGTCGCGGTGCTTCGGCTGCTCCATGCGGCCGGCATGCTCCTGACGCAGGCGGAAGGTGGCACACTCGTTGACTAAATGAGGGTATCCTGTGGGAAACAGGCTAAAACGAGTCGTTTTCCCGAATCAGCAATCCTCACCAGCCCTATCGCTCGATACAATGTCTACCATCCTATACACTGCCTTTGTTTTTTTCCTGTTTCTCGCCTCGCCGCTCCGTGTGGCGTTCGCGCAGGAAGATGCCGTCCGTCAACTGCTGCTCGATCGGGATAAACAGATCAAGGCCCTGCTCGGAGACAAGACCGAATTAACAGCCGCCGAAAGCGACAACCTGAAGCAGCTCGTGAACGGCCAGATTGACTTCGAGCATATGGCGCGCACGGCGCTCGGCCCGCAGTGGGACCCGCTGACGCCCGAACAGCGCACGGAATTTGTCAAAGTTTTTAGCGAAATTGTCAAAGGCCAATCGCTCGCCGATCTCGATATTTACCGGCTTAAGATGACCATCGGGAAGATCTCGATCGCCGGCGATAGCGCTCACGTTGAAACCTCGACTATCTACAAAGAAAAGCCCATGCAGGTGGCGTACGCATTGGGCTTCCGCGGTAACGAATGGCGCGTCGACGACATCATCCTGGACGGCGTAAGCACCACGGAGGGATATGCCCGCTCGTTCCAGACGTATGTACGAAAACGCGGGTTCGACGCCTTGATGGCTAGCTTGCAGAAGAAGCTGGATAAAATGAGTGCAACAGGCTGAGAGACCACGATTCAGCCCCGACCCGGAGGGAGAACCTCGGCACCGGCGGCGCGTACGTGTGGTTTCCTTCTAGTCAGCTGCCCTAGTTGAAGATTCAGATGTCCACGTTCGAAGAAGGATACGTTTACCACACGTATGGACCGGACCGATACGTTCGCGATGCGGTCGCCTCCGTACTGACCTTGCGACGACACGACCAGAGCCGGCCGGTTGCGTTGTATTGCCCGCCGGAGCATGTCGAGGTCCTTCAACATTACGGGCTGGATACGTTGTTCGATCACATCGGCGAACTCCCCGAGGAGAACCGCTCGATCATCGGTTTCAAGCATCAGTTGCACCTGTTCATGCCGTTCGAACGGTCCCTTTTTGTGGATTCGGACATGGTCTGGTGCCGCGATCCGGACGCGCTCTGGACGCAGTTGGCCGCCTTCCCCTTCACGGCGACAGGCCTGGAGCGGGCGGACTTTTTCTTCGGCGGTCCGAAAGGCATCGCCGTGGCGTTTGATTTCTTATTTGACCGCCGCCGCCGCACGATGCGCCGCTTCGGCCTCAGCCACCTGCCGCGCGTACAGGCCGGCATGATCTACAGCCAGGACCGCGACCTCACCCGCGAGGTATGCGAGCAGGCCTCCCGCTTCCTGAGCCGTCGTCACGAGACCCACTTCCGGAGCCGGCTGAACGAAGGGCGCACGGAAGAGTCGTGCGAGTGGAGCCTCGCCATCGCGATGAGCCAGATGCGGCTCCACGTCTTCCCGTGGCTCCAGGGGCACAACAGCCCCCAACTGGATTACATCGAGGGCATGACTACCTACGAGGGCGACTTCGAACAGGTCGTGTGCCGCTACTACACGGATCGCTTCGTCTACATGATGCGCAGCATCGCCAACGAGCCCCTGCGTAATCTCCTACTGGGCATGTTCTCGTCCCTCCCGGGCCGGGGCGACTTCCTCGAGGTAACGCCGTTTGTGCTCCATTTCGGGTGGCTGCACTACAAGCCGCGCTTCCGCGAGTTCTCCGTCCGCACCTGGGCCCGGCTGACGCAGCCGCAAGAACCCGCCGGCGCCCCGGCCATTGCGACGGAAGTGGCCGCGCAGGCTGAATAATCAGCGCCGGCCGGCATCCGGGGTTGCTCCGGAGCGCCCGATCGAGTAGACTTCCTGGACATCAACACCGGGTCTACTTCTATGCGTTGCCTCCTCCTTCTCCTACTGGCGATAGCCGCCAGCCCGATCGCCGTTGCACAGAATGTCCCCCTGTTCACGGAGGACTTCCCACCCGAGGAATTCGCCGCTCGCCGCGAGGCCGTGTACGATGCCATCGGCCCGGACGCCATCGCCCTGCTCCAGGGCGCACCGAGCCCGCGCGGCTACACCCGCTTCCGGCAAACGAACGAGTTTTACTACCTCACGGGCGTCGAAGCGCCGCACGCGCTCGTCGTGCTCGACGGGTCGTCCCGTTCCGTCACGCTCTACCTGCCGCACCGCCACGAACGCAGGGAAGCGGGTGAAGGGAAGATGCTATCGGCCGAAGACGCCCCCTTCATTCAGGAGGAGCTAGGATTCGCGGGCGCCTACGGCCCCGAGCTGCTCGCCGAACACCTGGCGCGGTACACTCGCCGCGGGATGACCGTCTTTACCCCGTTCAGTCCGGCCGAAGGCCTGGCTGAGAGTCGCGACCTGGGCCTGCGGGTGAACGCCGATATCGCTTCAGACCCGTGGGACAGCCGGCCCTCGCGCGAGGCCGGCTTCATGAACCTGCTCGAAGCCCGATTCCCCGGCATCGTCCTGGCTGATCTCACGCCGACGCTCGATTCCCTGCGACTCATCAAGAGCGAACGCGAGCTGGCCCTCATCCGTAAGGCTACCCGACTCTCGGGTCTTTCGTTGATGGAGGCCATGCGCTCCACCGTACCTGGGATCAAGGAGCAGGAGCTCGACGCCGTCGCCCGGTTCATCTACCATCGCCACGGCGCCCAGGGGGATGCCTATTACGCGCTCGTCGCCACCGGCATCAACGCCTTCTTCCCGCATTACCACAAGGGCAAAAGCGTCTTGCAGGACGGCGAGTTGATCCTCATGGATTATGCGCCCGACGTAGGGTACTACATGAGCGACGTCACGCGGATGTGGCCGGTGGACGGACGGTTCAGCAAGACGCAGCGCGAGTTGTACGGCTTCTACCTGGCCTGTTACAGCGCCATTTTGAAGCACATTCGCCCGAACGCCACGCCGGCGCAGATCCGCCGGGACGCCGTTGTAGACATGGAGGCCGCGATGGCCGCGGCGACCTTCAGCCAACCCAACCACCGCGCGGCCGCGGCAGCGTTCGTAGATAGCTACCGCGCCGGAAGCCAGGGCGAAATGGGCCGGCTGGGGCACTGGGTGGGGATGGCGACGCACGATGTAGGGGACTACTACGGGCCGCTCAAACCCGGGATGGTGTTTACGATCGAGCCGGCGCTGCGGGTGCCGGAAGAAATGATCTACATCCGCCTCGAAGACCTGATCATCATCACCGAAACCGGCGCCGAAATCGTGTCGGATTTTGTCCCGATGGATATCCAGGGCGTCGAACGGTTGATGGAGGAATCCGGGTTATTGCAGGACTCCGCGAAGGAGCTGGACGCCGCGTTGATGCGGGAGTAATCGCCTCAGGTCAACAGTGCGATCGCCTCCGTGGGACCGGGAGCCACGTGAAACAGGCTGAAAAACTGCTCGCGGAGGAAGCGTTCGCCGTGCAGGTGTTCGAACAGGCGCATGAGTGGATCGTAAATGCCCCCCGTATTGATAAGCACGATCGGCTTGGCGTGGTAGCCGAGTTGTTTGAGGGTGAGGACCTCCAGAAACTCCTCGAGCGTCCCGAGTCCGCCCGGCAGCACGATGAAGGCGTCCGAGTAGTCGCGCAACATCGTTTTTCGCTCCGCCATCGTATCGGTGATGACCAGTTCGTCGGCGATTTCGTAGGCCACGCCCTCGACCTCCCGCAGGGAGCGTGGCAGGATGCCGACAACCGTTCCGTTGGCCGCATGTGCCGAACGCGCCAGAACGCCCATCAACCCCACGTCTCCCCCGCCATACACCAGGCGGTACCCGCCCTGCGCCAGTTCGTGTCCGAGTTGCCTCGCCACCTCAACAAACGCCGGCTGTACCAGGTTACTCGACGAGCAGAAGACGCAGACGGAGGCCATCAGGTCGTGGGCTTAAACCGTTCGAACGCATAGGCCGCGTACGCATTTTCGGACGTGGCGAACCACTGGTACGAACTTTCCCGGAACTGTTTAAAGGCGCCATACACCTTCCCATACCCGGGCTCGGCGGCTGCTTGCGATTCCATGATCTCAAAGGACGTCCGTTCCGCGGCGGCCATGATGTCGTCCGAGAAGCGGCGCATCGAGACTCCGTCGGCGAGGAGGCGTTGGAGGGCCGGCGGATTTTTGGCGTCGTAGCTGGCCAGCATCGAGATCGAAGCCGCGGCCGCGGCGGTCGATATCGCCTCCTGATAGGAGGAGGGTAGCTGCGCGTACGCATCTTTGTTAATGTAGATCGAGAGCCCCGGACCGGGCTCCCACCAGCCAGGATAGTAGTAGTAGCGTGCGACGCGGTGGAAGCCGAGCTTCTCGTCGTCGTACGGCCCGACCCACTCCGCCGCGTCGATGGCGCCGCGTTCGAGGGCGGGATAGACCTCGCCGGCAGCAATGAGTTCGACACCCACGCCGAGTTCATTCATGACCTCGCCGCCGAGGCCCGGGATGCGCATCTTGAGGCCGCGCAGGTCCGCCAGGCTGCCGATCTCACGCCGAAACCAGCCGCCCATCTGGGTGCCGGTGTTGCCGCAGGGGAAATTGATGATGTTAAAATCCGAAAATACCTCCCGCATGATCTCGAGCCCGCCGCCGTGGTACATCCAGGCGTTATGCTGGCGGGCCGTGAGGCCAAACGGAACCGTGGCGTCGAACGACAGGGCCGGGTTGAGCCCTTTAAAATAGTAGCTGGCGCCGTGGCCAATGGGGACGGTGCCTTTCTGGACGGACTCGAGTACCTGATCGAATGGGACGATTTCGCCGGCCGGGTACACCCGAATGTCGAACCGGCCGTCGGTCAGAGCCAGGACGCGTTGGGCGAAGACCTCGGCGGCGCCGAAGATGGTGTCGAGCGAGCGGGGAAAGCTGGAGATCAGGCGCCAGCGGATGTTGGGCTGGGTCTGGATGGCCGGCGCGCCGTTGGCGCTGTCCGGGCTCGATCCGCAACCGGCGAGGAGGCCGCCGGCGGCTACGGTGCTGAGGGTCGACTTCTTGAGAAAATCCCTACGTTCCATGTCACAGATAGGTCGGATGCCAGGTGGTTTCCTCGAAAAAGTCGGCAATTAAAAGTGAAAAACAAAGCTGGCCCCCCAGATATTCGGACTGATGTCGTTGGCGCCGAGATTGAACTCGGCCAGGAAATGGATCTGTTCGATAAACATGAGATCGACGCCCAGATTGACCCAGGTAGGGAGATCGGGGTCGTCGTCGAAGATGAGGTCAAAATCGATCCCCCCGTAGAGATCGAGCGTCTCGGAGAGTGGATAGGCGACAGAGAGGCCGCCGTCGAACCCGAGGTCGTTCATGACATGGAGGCCGGCCATGAGCGACACAAAGGGCGCGGCCGGCCGGAGTCCGAGCTTGATGTTTCCGCCGACGTACGTGGCTTCCTCGAAAAATCCGCTGCGGAACTCGACATCGAGCCCGTTTCCAGTGCCATACCGTCCCATCACGAAGAGACCGAGGCTATTGACGCCGTCGTTATTAAAAACGACCGGAGCGCCGGAGAGGACGAAGGTGCGTGCCGGAAGAGATCGGGCACTACTGAGGACTTGCCCGGAGGCGGTAGGAATAGCGGCGACGCTCAGAAAAGCGACGAGTAGAAGGATGCGTTTCATGGGTTTCCGTCGTTAACATTGGGGAGCAGCCTCGTGGCCACGGCGTTCACCCGGCTGGCGGAATTCATCGCGTGCATGGGCTCCCGAAAGGGGATGCCTCACACGGCGGCGCGCGACTGGTGACGTATGTGAAAGGGCAGCGAGAACAGGTAATGCCCGATTTCGGGGCATAGGCTGCCAGATAGGCGTTGTTCATCGCGAACGGGGCAGGTTGCGAATCGTTCCGGCATTCAGAACGCACAATATTTCGTGAATGCGTTCCGTTGAGAGAGTAGCCATTCCGGAAAACGGCCTCTCCCCCATCGTCCCTTTCGCATCAAACGGTACGTTGTCATGATCACACGCCTTCTCACGGCGGGGAGCCTCGGGCTTGCCGGCCTGGCCCTCTGGTTGTTTGCCGTCCCCGCTCCCGTTCCGCCTCCGCCGCCGCCCCCACCGATCCCCATGGTGCCGATTCATCAGCCGGCGCCCGCCCCCGTTCCAGCTCCCCCTTCGTCCCCCGACGAACCCCGCCCCATCCCCGCGTTTATCCATCGCGGGCTCGACTGGCTGGCCGCCGCCCAGCTCGAAAACGGCGGCTGGGGCGCCGGTTCG
>JBGSPJ010000624.1:0-3289 GCA_041738655.1 Rhodothermales bacterium
CACGCAGCGGCGCTCCAGGCCGGCGGTCGGACGCTGGCTGTGCTGGGTTCGGGGGCCGACTGGATCTACCCGGCCCGGAATCTCTCGCTGGCCATGCGCATCGCGGCATCCGGCGCCATCTTCTCCGAATACCCGCTCGGCGCCCGACCGGACGCGGTGCATTTTCCCCGCCGCAATCGGATCGTGAGCGGGTTATCGCTGGGGACGCTGGTGGTGGAGGCCTATGAAAAAGGCGGGGCGCTGATCACAGCCGGCCTGGCGCTCGAGCAGAATCGAGAAGTATTTGCCATTCCGAGCGCGCTCACCAATTCCGCCGGCGCCGGCGCCAACCGACTCATTCAGCGCGGCCACGCCAAACTCGTCCAGTCGGTGGATGACCTGCTCGTCGAGATCGAACCTGCGTTCGAGGCCAAAGCGGCGCCGGTGCCTGCGGCGCCGGATCTCCACACGATCGAGCGGCAGCTGTTGGATGCACTCTCGTCGGAGGCGACACACATCGACATACTGTGCGCCCGAACCGGTCTCGACACGTCCACCGCGCTGGTCTATCTCCTGAGCCTGGAATTCAAAGGATTGGTGTTTCAGATGGCCGGCAAACAGTTTTATCTAAACGGCGTTTAAGCGCTGCACGTGCGCGATCAGCGCGCGTGTTTAACGAGAGTCACATGGAATTGGAGCGACAGGAGACCCAGATCGTCCTTGAGGTGCCGGCCGGTTATGCCGAGGCCGAGAGGTTGGATGTGTACATCACAGGTTTTGTCGCAAACGCGACGCGGACGAAAGTGCAGCAGGCGCTCCAGGATGAACGAGTGACGGTCAACGACCGCGTCATTACCCGATCGTCGTATCGGGTACAGGGTGGCGATCACATCGTATGCACCGTCCTGCGGCCGCCGCCCGTCGAGGCCCGGCCCGAGGCGATCCCGCTAGAGGTCGTGTATGAGGACGCGTGGCTGCTCGTGGTGAATAAGCGCGCCGGCATGGTCGTCCACCCCGCCTATGGGAATCGGACGGGTACGCTCGTCAACGCGCTGCTTCACCATCTGGGCGCCGGCCCCATCTCTTTTGAAACCGACGAAGAAGAGGAGGAAGAGGCGGAAATCGGCCTCTCGATGGCGACGGCGCGACCCCGTGGGGTGGAGGGGATCGATATTCGGCCGGGGATCGTGCATCGGCTGGATAAGGACACATCCGGCTTGCTGGTAGTCGCCAAGGACGACGCGACCCACGCGCACCTGGCCCGGCAGTTTTACGACCGGACGAGCCGACGCACCTACGAGGCGCTGGTATGGGGCGAGCCGACGCCGCGCGAGGGTACGATCGAGACCTCGCTGTTTCGGGACAGCCGGGATCGGCGGAAGATGGCGGTGGTGCCGGCGGAAAAAGGCAAACGCGCCGTCACGCATTATGCGCTGATAGAGTCGTTTGGTTATACCTCCCACCTGCGCTTTCGCCTGGAAACCGGGCGCACGCATCAGATCCGCGTACACGCCGAGCACCTGCGGCACCCGATCCTGGGCGACGCCACGTACGGCGGCCAGGAGGTCCGGTTCGGGCCACAAAGCTCAAAACGCGCGTCGTTTTTTCGGAATCTGTTTGAGCGCATGCCCCGGCAGGGACTGCATGCACGCACCCTCGGTTTTACCCACCCGAAGACCGGAGAGGCCATGGATTTTGATGCTCCCATACCCGAGGACATGGCATGGGTGATGGATCGCCTCCGCGACGTCGATGCCATGCTGTACCGTGGGGAGTAAGGCGACGATATATCGCGGCCACAATCGGAACGAGTCGCACCCTGATTCGTTCTTGCTTGCCGAAATTGGCCGGCCGGCCACCTCATGCGCCGCCACGAAGATTGCCCGGAGTTGACGTGTTCGAAATCGCCCATTTGTTAACCTCGCGTACGGTTCGCGTGCATCTTCCCGGCAGCACGAAAGAGGAGGTATTGAATAACCTGCTTGGGCTTGTTCAGGACGATCCGCGGATCGGTAACTTCGAGCGCGTGCGAGCGGCCGTGCTTGCGCGCGAGGCCATGATGTCCACCGGCGTTGGAAAAGGCCTGGCGCTGCCCCACGCGCGGACGCCGGCTGTTGACGGGATCGTGGCGGCCTTCGCGACGTCGGCCGAGCCGGTGCCTTTTGATGCGATCGACGACGACCCCGTCAGGCTCTTTTTTCTGCTGGTTGGCCCCGAAAGTGCCCGATCGGAGCACCTGAAGACCATGAGCCGGGTGTCCCGCCTGATGAACGAATCCGCTTTTCGCGAGCAGCTGCTGGCAGTGGACACACCAGAGGAGATCATCGCCCTGTTTGAAGAAAGTGAACGGAATCTGGGATGAGCAGTAGCCTCAAGAATATCGCCGGGACCTTCGACATTCTGCCTGCCGGTGCCGGCAGGGAAGGCGTTCATGCGCAGGGAACGGCAACCTGGCGGTATGTCGAGCAACGCATTCGCACGCTGTTTGAACGGTTCCAGTTCGAGGAGATCCGCACCCCGATCATCGAGCCCACCGAGCTGATCGCACGCGGCATCGGGCAACTGACGGACATTGTCTCCAAGGAGATGTTCGCGTTTGAACGAGAGGATACGCAGTACGTGCTCCGCCCCGAACTCACAGCCCCCGTGATGCGCGCTTACCTCCAGCACCGGATGGATCAGATCGGCGGGGCGCAAAAGCTCTTCTACATCGGCCCTTGCTTTCGTGCCGAACGGCCCCAGAAAGGGCGTTACCGTCAGTTTCACCAGTTTGGCGCCGAGGTGATCGGGGTTGATGCCCCCATGGCGGATGCCGAGACCATCGCCGTCATGATGGCCATCTACCGCGATTTTGGCGTCACGAACCAGCGGCTCCGCATCAATTCGCTCGGCGACGCCGCGAGCCGGCCCCGCTACCGCGAGGCGCTCCGCGCCTACTTCGAGCCCTTTAAAGCAGATCTCACGGAGACCAGCCTGGCGCGGCTCGAGAAAAACCCCATGCGCATTCTCGACACCAAAAACGAGAAGGAACGCCGGCTGTTGGACGGTGCGCCGCGGCTGGTGGATTTCATCGACGGCGAGAGCCGGGCACACTACGACACCGTCAAAGGCTACCTTGCGGATGCCGGAGTCACCTTTGTCGAGGATGCATTCCTCGTCCGCGGCCTCGATTATTACACGCGAACGGCGTTCGAACTCGAAAGCGACGACCTGGGCGCTCAGAGCGCGCTGGCCGGCGGGGGGCGGTACGACCTCCTGGCTCGCGAAATCGGTGAAGACGCCGGCGTGCCGGCCGTCGGCTTCGCGGCGG
>JBGSPJ010000639.1:0-2504 GCA_041738655.1 Rhodothermales bacterium
CGCCGCCTGCGCCAGGTCGATCGCACCGCCGTTCGACTGCATGATGCGGACGGAGCATTTCCCCAGCGCCAGCCCAAGCCGGTTCAGGTACCGGGCGACGAGAGGCTGCACATACGCGTTGACGACGGTCGTGGACACGCGCTCGAACTCCCGGTATTCGGGCAACAGGGCGCTGCTCAGGGTGATTGTGGCGTCGGGCAACAGCTCCCGCACGATCGCCGCCGTCCGGCGTTCGTGCTCCGGGTAGAGAAACGAGAACAGATAGACGATGGCCACGCTTTCGACGCCGGCATCCCTCAGCGCGATCGCTTCGCGTCGGACGACGGCTTCATCGAGCGGCTGCACGATCCGGCCGACGCTGTCGATACGCTCCGGGATGCCCCGCCGCCACGGATGGGCCACAAGCGGTTCGGGCCGGGTGGACTCCAGTCGGTACAGGTGCGGGCGATTCTGCCGGCCAATCGCCAGCACATCCTCGAACCCTTCCGTGGTCAGCAGCCCCGTGCGAGCGCCCCGCCGTTCCAGCAGGGCATTGGTGGCCGCCGTGGTGCCGTGAACTACGATAGCGTTTTCGGACACGCCGAGGCGTTCGATACCCGCGAGAATGCCGACACTCTGGTCGTCTGGCGTAGTGGGCAGCTTCAGGACCCGGACCTCGCCCTGCTCGAGCAGCACAAAATCGGTGAACGTCCCCCCGACATCGATCCCTAAAAGCGTCGTGTCCGGCATCGGCTACCTCCCGCCGAGGTCGCGGCCGCCGTTGGTGCAAAAGGTGCCCTCGACGGGCCGGCAGCGGCAGGCGCGCAGGACGACCGTGGGGTCGGGCTGGAGGAGTGGCTCAATGAGATCCGCCATGGCCTCGATGAGTCCGGGGTGATCGTGGGGGACCGGGACGCGGAAATAGGCCATGCCCTCGGCTTCGACTTCCTCCTTGAAATCGATGTCGAGTTCGGCGAGGGTCTCCGACTGCTCGTGCAGGAAGCTGATGGGCTCGATGACGAGCTGCCGCGCGCGGACGGCTTTAACGTGCGCCGCGTTGTCCGGCTGGGTCCAGGCGATGTTGCGGTTGGCGTGGTTTTGATATCCGATCGTGTACGTCACACCGAGCAAGCCGGCGATCTCCCGGCAATTCTCCTCCACATACTGATCGTAGCGGCTGCCGGCCGCGATATATTTCATCGGGGTGCCGTGAGCGGAGAAGTAGAGCAGCGTATCCGGGTCGTGCAGGTCGATGCCAGCGCCGGCGGTCGCACGCGCGATGTTGTCCGCCCGCATGCGGACGTACGCCGGCGAGGCGTGCCAGCCCGAGATCCCGCGCACCGTGCCGGTGAAACCCGATGCGGCGGCGGCGTCCCACACCGCATTCAGGGCGGCGACGTTGGTCGTGAAGCCGCAGAGAGGATACACGGAGAAGCCGATCAATTGGTCAGCGCCGTCGGCCAGGGCGTCGTGTACGGCCTCGGCGATGGTCGGCGTCGTGAATTGCATGCCGGTGTAAGCGCGAACATCGTGGCCTCGGGCCGTGAGCGAGGCTTCAACCCGCTCGGTCTGCCGGCGCGCCTGGCTATCCAGCGGCGAGCCGCCGATCTTCACATAATCCTCGATCAACCCCGGGGCGCGGCGTTCGGCGAGGTCCCGGCACCGGCGGCGCAGGGCCGCTTCGTCGGGATACTCTTCGAGTGTCGCGTTGGTGTAGAAGATGCGTTCGAGGAAGGGTACGACCGCTTCGGCCGTCGGCTCGGCCGGCTCGCCGAAGTTCAACAGGATGATACCGGTGCGGGGCATGCGGGGGAATCAGGATTTCTGGAGGTAGGTCAACACGTCGTGGGCGGCGCGTTCGCCATCGCGGATGCAATCCGGGATGCCGACGCCGCGGTACGCCGCGCCGGCGAGGAAACAGCCCGGGTGCCGGCGGAGCCCGATGTCTATACCCGCCACGCGATCCACGTGACCTACGGCATAATGGGGCATGGAGGAGGGCCAGCGTTGCACCACGTGGAATAGCGGAGCCGCTGTGATGCCAAGGACCTCCCGCGCTTCGATCATGGCGATCCGCGCCAGGTCGTCATCGCCCGGCTCGGTAGCGTGGCCGTTCGAGCCGGGGCTCGATCCGTTCATGAACATCCGCAGTAACACCCGGCCGGCGGGCGCGCGTTCCGGCAATTTAGTGGACATCCAGGTGCAGGCGCGGACGGCGCGTCCCTCGCTTCGCGGGGTGATGTAGCCATAGGCATCAAGGGGGTGATCAACAACAGCCTGATCGTAGGCCAGGAAAACGACATCCATCGAGCCGTATGGGATGGCATCGAGCCGCTGGGCGATTTCCGGGGCCCACGGGCGGAGCAGTTCGGCCGAGACGAAAGAGGGCGTCGCGGCGATGAAGGCGTCGCAGATTACGGCACGGGCGCCTTCCAGCGTCAGGGAATAGCGGGTGCCTTTGCGGCAGATGGCGGCCACCCGTTTGCCCGTGCGCACATCGGAGAGCGTGGCGGCGACCGCCTGCG
>JBGSPJ010000675.1:0-20750 GCA_041738655.1 Rhodothermales bacterium
CCTTCCAGAGCCCGGCCCCGTCGAAGGGCATCGGGCGGCCCAGGTGCGTGATCAGGTGGCCCGGGATCACATCCCCGCTTTCCAGAATAAGCGAACCGCCTTCGTCGGCCAGCGCCTCGACCTGTTCGCGGGTCACGGCCGGGTGGAAGCCGAGGTGGCCGGCGAGCTGCAGTTGAAAAAACAGCAGCAGGTTCTCCGGCTGCTCCTCCACCGCATCAAGCAACGACAGGGTCTCCATGACGAGTTGGAAGAGACCGGGATGCGGCTCGTCCGGTTGGATGAGGGCATGGACGAACTCGATCACCCGGAGCCCGACCGCCATCCGGTCGAGATGGCGGGTAAGCTGCAGAAAGGGCCGCAAATGGGCCACCTCCTTCAACGTCTGGATCTCACGCCCCGGGCTGTGATAGAGGACGGCCTCGACATACGCCATGGGCTGCAGGGCGCTTCCGAACGGGCTTTTTGCGCCGCGGGCGCCCCGGGCCAGGACCCCCACTTTGCCCAGCTCGCGCGTGAACAGGGTGACGATCTGGCTCGTCTCTCGAAAATCCAGATGGCGCAAGACGATGGCTTCGGTGCGAAGTACCATACAGCGTGTGGTGTGGCGTGCGAGGCCAAAAACAACCGTGCGAGAGGGTATGCCGGCGGGCACTTTAACGTCTAGTATAATGACGAGTGTCCCCAAAAACCGCATCCCGATGGACTGGCCACGCCACTACTACCGCCTCCAGCAGCGCCTCGCCCTCACCCGGCGCGAGACACACGCGCTGGCGTTTGTCCTGCTTTTTCTGGCCGCCGGCCTGGGCATCCGCCACGTCCGGTATCATCTGATCCCGTACGACCCGGCCTACTACGCCGAAATCGACCGCCTCGTGGCGGCGGCTCCCACGGGCGAGGACTCCTCCGCCGCGGCGCCGCTCCTCCTGCCGGCCGATATGGGCATGACGCCTACTGACTCGTTAGAACAGCCGATGAAGCCACCCACGGCCGGTGCCCTGCGCGTGAACATCAACACCGCTACCGCCGCGGAGCTGGAGCGACTGCCACGGATCGGGCCCAAGACCGCCGAGCGCATCGTGGCCTTTCGGGAAACCAACGGTCCCTTTCGGCGCGTGGAGGACCTGATGCTGATACGGGGCATCGGCGAGAAGACGTTCGAGGGGCTGCGGGCGTACGTTGTAGTGAGCTAAGAGCGCGTCAGGAAATCCAGGCGAGGGTTCAATGTTCGGGGTTCAAGGGTTAATGGGGGTTGAAGTATCGGATCCGTTACGCTGGCTCTCCGCGGCGTCCGCCTGCCGGCGAAGCTGTTCCGGCGTCCACCGCGCGCTGATTGCTTCCTCGCGTTTCAAGAAACGATACACGGGCACCAGCAAGATCGCCGCCAGCCCAAAAAAACCGAGCAGCGTGGCCAGAATGAGAGGCCCATAGTTGGCAAAATCCAGTGGTACCATAAACCAATTGTGTACGTTTTCGGGGAGTCGGTTGCGATCTTTGGTAGTAAAGCTGTAAACTTAGCCAGATCGAGAGTGCCAGCGGCCTGGAACGGGAGTTCCCTGCATCCGACCGAATCAGGTGTTTGCCTGTAGCATACCTGCCCCGGCGTCACTTTGTGCCCGGGCCGTTGTCCACCCCACCTTAAGCTCCCAGTGAAATGCACGCCGCGCGCATGCTCATTATTGAGGATGATCCTGCCACCGGGGCGCAGCTAGAGCTATTTTTTGGGGCGAACGCGTTCGAGGTCGTCCGCACCAACACCACTGAGACGGCCCTGCGACTACTCGAGGGCCCCGCGCCGTTCGATATCGTATTGTTGGACCAGATGGCGCCTCGAAAAAACGGATTCGCGGCGCTTCAACTCGCGCGAGAGGCCGGCATCGACATCCCGTTTCTCATCATCAGCGCTGCCGCGGCCGAGGAGGACAAGCTGCGCGGGTTCAGCCTCGGCGCGGACGACTACGTCACCAAGCCTTTCAGCCCCCGCGAACTCGCGGCGCGCGTCCGGGTCATCCTCAAGCGCACCCACGCCGTGATGGAGGAGCCCGTTGAGTTCTACCAGTTCGAGGACATGACCATCAACTTCACCGACCACACCGCCCAGCGGAACGGCCTCAAACTGCAATTCACGGCGCTGGAGTTCAGCATCCTCCACTATTTCATCCTACACCGGGGCCGCACGGTCAGCCGCCGGCAACTGCTTGTGGATGTTTGGGGCATCAAGGGGGATATCACGACACGCACGATCGATCGTCACGTCGCCTCGCTGCGCAAGAAGATCGAGACCGACCCCACCGAACCGAAGTATATCCAGACCGTTTACGGCATCGGGTACAAGTTCACCGGGTAGCCGGCCGCCAGGCCGGGCCCCGCGCCTCTGCTTCCATGCGGCATCTCCTCCGGCTCGTCGTGGCCATCCGGCTTTTCCTGATCTCCGCGGTGCTCCTCGGGAGCACGCTGGTCGCCGGCTGCAACCCCTTCGCGCCTTCGCTCGACGAAGGCGACCCGTTCGGCGCCCTCCTCGGGGACCCCGCCACCATCGACGGGTTCTTCACCAACTTCCAGGCCGCCTACGAACTCCGAGACCTCTCCCTCTACGAACCCCTGCTCGACTCCGCGTTTATCTTCAGCTACACCGACTTCGACCTGCAGGTCGAGCGCCAGTGGGCCTTCTCCCAGGAAATCGAATCCACGCGCCGTCTCTTCGCCAACGCCAGTTTCATCAGCCTGGAATGGAACCAGATCATCTCCCAGACTCAGTTCGACGAGAACCGCCGCGCCAGCATCACCCGCTCGTTCAACCTCACCATCAACCTCGAATCCGGCGACGTCTTCCGCGGCGACGGCAACGTCAACTTTCTCCTCCTGCGCACCGCCGATGGCGCCCCCTGGCGGCTGCTCAACTGGCGGGATGAGAGTGAGTTCTGAAGGAGTTTAAGGTTCGGGGTTTAAGGGCGTTGAGAACGTCGGTATCGGACTCCCTTCCAGCCTCCTCTCTGAAGCACCGCCATCAATGTGAAGATGCGGCGAGAGATCAACGACGCATCTTCACGTAGCCTCAGGAAAGTTGACTCATCCAGATATCCTGCGTTACGAGCTACATACAACAGACTTCGCAACTCGCCGGCAGAACCTTTTGCCACGGAAAGAAAGTACAGGAACTCGGCGTTCGCATTGCGCTCGAAGCCCTCCGCAATGTTGCTTGGAACGGAAACCGCCGCACGACGCATCTGATCGCGCAGCGATCGATCCGACACCAAGCCTTCGTGGCGCGTGATTTCGTAGATCGCATCGGCTACCTTTATCCCCTCCTGCCAGACGATGAGATCTTCGAATACCTTGATCGATTCCACAGGCGCTACCAATTGATTACACTCCTTTTACTACCTAGACGTATAATCCTTGAACCTTGTACCCTGAACCTTAAACTTTCATGCAGACCGCCCTCCAGTACGCCGCGCACCATTTTGATCGGTTTGTGGGTGAATTGATTGATTTGCTCCGCATCCCGTCGATCAGCACCGATCCGGCCTACGCCGGCGAGGTGCGACGGTGTGCGCTGGCGGTGGCGGATCACCTGCGGCTGGCCGGCTTCGAAATCGTAGACGTCATGGAGACCGGCGGTCACCCGATCGTCTACGCGGAACGTATCGAGGACCCGGCGCTGCCGACGGTGCTGGTGTACGGGCACTACGACGTCCAGCCGCCGGACCCGCTCGACCTGTGGACCTCCCCTCCGTTCGAGCCGACGATCCAGGACGGCCGGCTCTTCGCCCGCGGCTCGAGCGACGACAAGGGGCAGATGTTCATGCACATCAAAATGGCGGAGGCCTATCTGCAGGGCGCCGGCCGGCTGCCGGTGAACCTCAAGTTCATCATCGAAGGGGAGGAAGAAAGCGGCTCGAAACACCTCCGGCCGTTCATCAAAAACCACCGCGAATTACTCCGGGCCGATGTCGTGATGATCTCCGACACCTCGATGTTCGCCCCGGGGATACCGTCAATAACCTATGGCCTACGCGGACTGGCCTACGTCCAGGTCGAACTGACCGGACCGTCCCGCGATCTCCACTCGGGCATGTACGGCGGGGCCATCGAAAATCCGATCAACGCCCTGGCCCGCCTTATCGCCGGCCTGCACGACGCGCAGCACCATGTGACTATCCCCGGCTTCTACGACGCCGTCCGCCCCCTCACCGCCGAGGAGCGCGCGACCTTCGCCGCCCTACCGTTCGACGAGGCGGGGTGGAAGTCGGCCGTGAACGTCGCCGCCACGCGCACCGAAGCGGGGTATTCAACGTTGGAAGGCATCTCGGCCCGCCCGACGCTCGATGTCAACGGCATCTGGGGCGGCTATCAGGGCGAAGGCGCCAAAACCGTACTTCCCGCCAGGGCCGGCGCCAAAATCTCCATGCGCCTCGTGCCCGACCAGTCGCCGGCCGAGGTCGTCCAGATGCTCCAGGCCTACTTCACGGCCCACGTGCCCCCTACCATGACACTGACCTTCAAGGACCTGCACGGAGGCAAACCGATTATCGTAGATACGTCCCATCCGGCCATGCAGGCCGCCGCGAAGGCTCTCCACGATACCTATGGCAAGCCGCCCTTCTTCACCCGGGAGGGCGGGTCCATCCCTGTCGTGGCCGACTTCAAGGAGCTGCTCGGGATCGACACCGTACTGATGGGATTCGGCCTGGACGATGATGCCATCCACTCGCCGAACGAAAGCTTCGGACTGGACCGCTACCGGCAGGGCATCCTGGCTTCGATTCGATTCGGCCACTATTTCGCCGACGTAGCGCGTTGACTCGTAGCGCGATAGGCGTTTCCTGGCTTTTTTTACCGCAACCTGAAGACTTAACAATAAGGTAACATAAAGATAATACCTTGAAAACGTCGCCTACCCATCTATCTGGTTTGCCGCCGGCACGCCACGTAGTGCTGTACTCATTGCTGATTCCCCGTTTCCATTGTCGCCTCGTACCCAGATCCTTCTTCGCGTCTCGGCCCTGATCGGCATCTTGCTGCTCTTTTTTGTGAGCCTGGAGTTGATGAGTGAATCGTTCAAGCTGATGGGGCGCGGCTTTGCCGAGACCCTGCTGAGCACCACCAGTTCGCCCCTGATGGCGCTGTTGACCGGGATCCTGGCGACATCCCTGGTGCAGAGTTCTTCCACTGTCACCTCGCTCACCGTGGCCCTGGTAGCAAGCGGCAGCCTTTCGATCGAAGGCGCCGTGCCGGTGATCATGGGGGCGAATATCGGGACGACCGTCACCAATACGATCGTCTCGATGGGGCATATCACCCGGAAGGATGAGTTCCGACTCGCGATGGCCGGCGCGACGGTGCACGACTTTTTCAACCTGCTGGCCGTCTCCCTCCTGTTTCCGCTCGAGCTGCTGTTTGGCGCCATTTCCAGGCCTGCCTCGTGGCTGACGAGCGGCGTGGCCGGCGTGGGAGGAACGGGCCTGTTGAGTCCGCTGCAGCTGCTGATAAAACCCGTGGCCGCCTGGATGATCGGGTTGATGGGGGACGTCGGCTGGGTGGTGCTGCTGGTCGGCCTAATCTTGCTCTTTTTTGCGTTGCGGTACATGGTCGTCCTGCTGAAGATGATGATGATGGGGCGATCGGAGCAGATCCTCCACCGGTACCTGTTTGGCACCCCGATGGCGTCGATGGCGTGCGGGTTGGTGCTGACGGTGCTGGTCCAGAGCTCCTCCGTAACCACGTCCATCGTGGTGCCTCTGGTGGGCGCCGGCATCCTGACGGTACGCCAGATCTTCCCGTACACCCTGGGAGCCAACGTGGGCACGACGATCACGGCGTTATTGGCGGCGTTGTCGCTCGCCGGGTCGGGCGAGCCGGCGGCGCTGGCCGGCCTCACGGTGGCTTTTACCCACGTGCTGTTTAATGTATTCGGGATCCTCATCATCTACGGCATCAAACCCGTGCGCGAGGTGCCGATCCGTATGGCCGAGTTCATGGGCAACCTTGCCTACAAGAACCGGGTGTATGCCTTCCTGTACCTTGTGGGCCTGTTTTTCCTACTGCCATTGGCGTTGGAGTTGCTTCTTTGATCGTGTTCAGCGCTCAATGAAGCAACTGGTTAAAGGTGTACTGTTCGAGGTTCGTGGTAATGTCTCCTTAAACCTCGAACTTTACCCCTTGAACCGAACACACGGAACCGCTCAGCCGGCGTGTGGGTTACCGCCGTCCTCCCTGCCCGGGTGGCGGAATTGGTAGACGCGCTAGACTCAAAATCTTGTGCTCCAAAAGGGCGTGCGGGTTCGACTCCCGCCTCGGGCACCGGGACGTTTCAGCCTCTGGATCCATTGATCCGGGGGCTTTTTTTATTCGATCGATTACGTTGACTGTGAGACATCCGGTGGCAATTCCCGAAGCACGCGTTCATCGATTCGTTATGCCGCCTCTCCAATCACTGCGAAAGCGCGCTCCAGCGCTCACTGCGTCCGTATATCATCCTTCAGTTCCTTGATCGTACTTTCGTCAGCCTCACAACCCAAACGCATAGGTCGCGCTTACACTCCAGATAAACGGGTCGCCGGCAATGTCGGTGTCGAGGGACTGGTTAAACATCCCTGAGAGGGTGATCGGGAAACCTATCCGGGTCACGACGGCGCGCGAGGTGAGATAGGTACCATCCACACCGCCCAGACTCAGGTAATACAATTGGGGGAAGATACTCAGGGACACCTGTTCGACTAACGGCACCCCGAGCACTCCGAGGTTCAGCGCGACAAAATGGGTATTCCGGGTTGTTGTGGGGTCCACGCCGCGTGAGTATAGATAATACGGGCCGATGCTGAAGTGGCGCGACGGCTGATAGGTCAGCAGGATTTCACTTGCCAGGAAACGCCGCATTTCCATGATGCGAATGGGTGTTCCGTCACGTTCGACATTGGTCATTCGAAACGAAAACGCCGGGTGAGCGCCAACATGAAGACGAACGCGGTCTGACCTTAAAATCTTATAACGCCACCAGAGGAGCATCACCCAGGGCCGTCCGTCCTCCAGGTTAAAGCGCATCTGTGGGTCGAAGCTCAACCGGCGGCCGGCGATGCTCAGATCCAAGGTAGCCGCCGGCTTGCCAAGGGTAAACGTGGGGATGGTGGAGATGCCTTTGTTTGTCACGGTGACGGCGCCCGAAAACGATCGGACCGGTGTTGTGGCAGGCTCCTCCTGGGCCAGCACCCGGCAGACGGATCCGGCATGGAGGCTTATGAGCAGCAATGCTCTGAATAGAAGCAGGGACCCTGGATGTCGCATTGTGTATTTGAATGGCGATAAGGAGACGCTCCACAGGAGCGTCTCTACACGCGTCGCTTACAGATTTGTCATTTTCTCCAGATGCTCCGGGTATCGATCACCCTGAACGGTGATACGTGCGGACGCCTGTTCGATCTCTTGCATATCGGCCGGCGTCAAATCTACGGTGGCAGCTCCGATATTTTCCTGCAGGCGCGCCGGCTTCGTCGTGCCAGGGATCGGGACGATCCAGGGCTTCCGGGCGAGCAGCCAGGCGAGGGCGATCTGCGCCGGCGTCGCCTCCTTACGGCGACCGATCTCGGCCAACAGATCGATCAATGCTTTATTGGCCACGCGGGCCTCCGGCGAGAACCGGGGTATGCTGCTTCGAACATCGGTTTTTTCGAAGGCTGTGGTTTCGTCCATCTTTCCTGTCAGATACCCTTTCCCGAGCGGACTGTATGGCACAAGGCCGATCCCCAACTCCTCGAGGGTCGGGATGATCTCCGCTTCCGGGCGCCGCCACCAGAGTGAATATTCGTTCTGAACGGCCGCGACCGGTTGCACCGCGTGGGCACGACGGATCGTTTGTGCCCCGGGCTCCGAGAGGCCAAAGTACCGGACTTTTCCCTCCTGGATCAACTCTTTGACGGTGCCGGCCACATCCTCGATAGGCACGGCCGGGTCGACCCGGTGCTGATAAAACAAGTCGATGACGTCGGTCCTGAGGCGCTTGAGCGAGGCCTCGGCAACCTGACGGATCCGTTCGGGCCGGCTGTTAAGGCCTTGCCAGCCCGGCGATCCGTCGCGGTTCAGGTTAAACCCGAATTTCGTGGCGATCACCACCCGATCGCGCACGCCGGCGAGTGCTTCGCCCACAAGCTCTTCGTTGGCGAAGGGACCGTATACCTCCGCCGTGTCAAAAAACGTGACGCCGAGATCGACGGCACGACGGACGAGGGCGATCATGTCTCGACGATCGGGAAATGGAGCGTACGAAAAGTTCATCCCCATACAGCCCAGACCGATCGCGGAGACGGTCAGGCCGGAACCCAGTGTGCGTTGTTGCATGGCGCATCGGCTATGAAAGTGGTATGGTGCGGCGGACCCGACCATGGCTACGATGACCCACATGATACGGACACCTCATGCGGCCGAAATAAAACGATTCTCCACAATCCTGGAACCATCCTCTCGGATGCATTGGCAGACGGGACACCACGCCGGCTACCGGGTGGGCTACAATGACGCGTCGCACTTCAACCGGGACTAAAAGCGGTTTTTTGGCGAGCCGCCGATGCAGGATATCGCGCGGCTGCACGATGGCTCGCGGACGGAAAATCGTTAAGAATGTCAAATCTCGTCGCCAAGACGACCCGCCGCCTACCGCCGTCGCCTTTGTTCGAGGGGAAGCCTATCTTCGGTAGCGCTTTCCTACCCCTACGGCCTGACGTTTCCGGGCCGGCCACTTGACCGCCATCCCCATGCATGTTCTCGTTACGCCCCAGTCCCGGGTCTTCGGACTCCTTGCCGCGCTCGTCTTGCTGGCGGGGTGTTCCGGCCCCGCCGATCCCTATGCGACCTGGAGCATGTACGAAGGCGATGCCGGCGCGGCGCACTACTCGTCGCTCACGCAAATCGACCGATCGAACGTAAAGGATCTATCAATCGCCTGGACCTATCCGGCCGGCTCGACCGGCCCCGCGGGTTTCAGCCCGCTTGTGGTCGACCGTACGATGTACGTTGTCGCCGATAGCGGCGCACTCGTGGCGCTGGACGCCGGCACCGGCAAGGAACTCTGGGTCCATCCCTTCCCTGGATCCGGCCGCGGGGCGCGGGACCGCGGATTGCTCTACTGGGAAAGCAGCGACCGGTCGGATCGCCGGTTGTTCGTCCCCCGCGGCAACAACCTCTTCGCCATCGACGCCATGACCGGAGAGGGTATTCCTTCGTTTGGCGCCGAGGGCTCGATCGATGTTCGCGAAGGGATCGACCGCGATCGCGAGACGATCCGCGCCACGCCTTCCTCCCCCGGCATCGTCTTCGAAAACTTGGTTATCCTCGGGTCGGGCCCGGGCGAAGGGTACGGCTCCGGCCCGGGCGACATCCGGGCCTGGGATACCCGAACGGGCCAACTCGCCTGGGTCTTCCACACCATCCCCCACCCCGGTGAATACGGCTACGAAACCTGGGAAGACCCCGAGGTCTGGAAAACCGCCGGCGGCGCCAACGCCTGGGGCGGCATGAGCGTCGATGTCGAACGCGGCATCCTCTACCTCCCTCTGGGATCGGCGACGTACGACTTCTACGGCGCGGACCGCCTGGGGGCCAACCTGTTCGCCAATTCGCTGGTGGCGGTGGATGCCCGCACGGGCGAGCGGATCTGGCACTACCAGACCGTCCACCACGACCTGTGGGACTTTGACCTCACGGCCGCGCCGGTGCTCTTGACGGTGCAACACGAAGGTAAGGAGGTAGATATCGTCGTCTCGGCCGGCAAGACAGGGTATCTGTACGTGTTCGATCGGGTGACCGGCGAGCCGTTGTGGCCGATCGAGGAGGTGCCGGTCCCCGCCTCGGACATGCCCGGCGAGGAAGCCTGGCCCACCCAGCCGATCCCCACCTGGCCCGAGCCCTTCGGCGTGCTCTCATTTACGGTGGACGACATCAACCCCCATATCCCGCAGAAAGAGCAGGACAGCCTCCGGCAGTACGTGGCCAGCATGAACAACAAGGGGCTCTTCACCCCACCGAGCACCACCCCCACAATGCAGATGCCGGGCAACAGCGGCGGCGCCAACTGGGGAACGACGGCTGGCGACCCCGTGCACGGCCTTTTTTATATCCTCAACAAGAACTTCCCGACCATCCTGACCCTGGAGCGCGAAATCCCCGGGGTGCCGGGTCCGGACGCGTTTCCGCCCGAGCGTGGGGCGTTTGTGTACCGCCAGAACTGCCAGCTGTGCCACATGGAAAACCGGGAGGGCCAGCCGCCGCTGATTCCGTCCCTGGTGGGTGTGATGGATCGCCTCAAGGCAGGGGAATTGATGCAGCAGGTGCGGGAGGGCAAGGGTACGATGCCGGCGTTCCCCGATCTTTCCGACCAGGAAATTTCCAATCTGATTTCGTACCTCTCGTTCCCTGAGTTTGCCCCTCCTCCTCCGCCGCCGTCCACCACGCCGGCGACGGGTGTGGAAGAAGGCCCCGTGCGTTACAAGACGGGCTACGGCTACTTCCTCGCCAGCATCGGTTACGCCATCAAACCGCCCTGGGCGACGATCACGGCGTACGACATGCACACGGGCGCCAAGAAATGGGAGCGTCCGGTGGGCGAGGTGGACTCGCTCGCGGCTCGCGGGATCACGGACACCGGCTCGGTGGGCATGCGCGGCGGCCCATCCGTCACCGCCGGCGGGCTCCTCTTCCTGGCTACGGACCGGAAATTTCGGGCCTTCGACAAGGATACGGGGGAGGAACTATGGACCTACGAATTGCCCGGCCCCGTTCAGGGGATCCCGGCTATTTATGAAGTGGATGGCCGGCAATACGTCGCCATCGGCGCCGGGCCAGGAGGTGGCGGACTGCTCGCCTCGCTGATGGGCGGTTCGCAAGTGCCGCGGCCGCGTAACTTTGTGGCGTTTGCGCTCCCTGAATAAGGGGTTTAAGGTTCGAAGTTCGAGGTTCAAGGAAACTGACCTTAACCCTTGAACCTCGAACCTTGAACCGCTTACGCCAGTAAGCTCCGCCCTGCCCGGTCCGGGTCGTTCATGACGAGGCTTTCGTCGTCGAGGACCATCGTTTGGCCGGCTTCCGGCGTGAATGCCGGCCACGACGGAAGCCCGCCGCCGTTGGGGTCGCCGGTGCGCATGAAGTTCAGCAGCGAGGCGGACATCTTATCGCCCAATGCTCGTGGCCGTTTGCCGCCGCCCGTGTGGGTGAGCATCAGGTCCGTATTCGCGTACCAGAAGCAGATGTCGAGGCAATGGAACGAGCGCATGCGGCCGTTGAACATAGGGGGCTGCCAGCCAAACCAGGCTACATAGACCGGCGCCGGCTGGCCGGCCTTGGCGGTGGCGGTATCCACTACTCCCTTGCGATTGCTGGAGACCAGGGTGACGATTTCAAACGGTGAGGCATTCGGAAAGGCTGCGGCGTAGCCGTCGTATACGGCCGGCGCTTTGTCGCCCAGGCCGCCGCCAAAGCCGGCGCGCTCACGGAGCGACGCGATGGCTTCATCCTTCGACATACGCTCCATCTGCGGATTCGTGCGGCTCGCTGCCCACTCGTGGAATGTGCTGCAGATCAGCATCGGGACATCCGACGATACCCCGTTCGCTTCTGAAAAATAGGATGTTTTGGGGATGTGGATGCCGTCGGCCACCGGTTGAAAGCCGCCCCGGAAGCCGGTGAGGCCTTTTTCCTCGCTGTACTTTCGCGAAGCGCTGGCGGCCAGCAGCAGGTACTCTTTCCAGGGCATCTGCTGGAGCTTATCGACATCGCCAGGCTGTAAGCCGGCTTCCTTCAGCACGTAGGTGCCGATCTCGCGGGACACGTTCTGGTCCATCCCCTGGAGCGTGGATCCGCTGAGCGGGACGCCCTTGTGGATAAGTCCTTTTGCCGCCGGCATGCCCATCAGCGTACACACCTTCGCGCCGCCGCCAGACTGCCCCATGATGGTGACATTCCCGGGGTCGCCGCCGAAGGACGCGATATTGTCGCGCACCCATTCGAGCGAGGCCACCATATCCAGCGCCCCGACGTTGCCCGAGTGGGCGTATTTGTCGCCGCCGACCCCGGACAGATCCGAGAACCCGATGGGCCCGAGGCGGTGGTTGATCGACACAAAAACGACGTCTCCTTTGCGGCTCAGGCTCTCGCCCATATAGCCATCCTGTTCGATGGCGTTGCCGTTGGTATAACCGCCCCCGTGGAGCCACACCATGACGGGGCGATTGCCTCCGTCGTTGAGCGCGGGCGTCCAGACGTTCAGCCGGAGGCAGTCCTCGCTGACGTCGTCGTAGTTCCAGTGGTCGGCATACGAGGCCCAGACGTTGTCGTACCGTCCGTCCATGATCTGCGGGGCGGTATCGCCCCACCAGACGGCCGGCAGGATGCCTTCCCACGCCGCCGGCTTCTGCGGGGGCATGAAGCGGTTGGCTCCGCTGGTGTCGGCCCCGTACGGGATGCCACGGAACTGATAGATGTCGTTCAGGATAAAGCCCTGCACCTTGCCGTACTGCGTGTCGGCGATGGCGATGTCGTCGCCGATGAAGAGGACCTGGTCGTCTTCGGCGATTTCGGGGCGGGTGATCCGTTCGCGGGGCGTGGCAGAGATCGGGCCGAGGGAGAGTCCGGTGGCGCCGGCGCCGAGGACCTGGAGGAAGTTGCGTCTGGTGGCGTTCATGGTCGTCGTGTGGGCTGGGGGAGAAGCGTTACCAGATAATACAACGGGCCCCGGAAAATGGCTAGTCCTTGCCGTGCCACTCACACCAACCCTTTCAGATGATCCGACAGCCGGAGCGTCATCGCAAGGAGCGTGAGCGTCGGGTTGGCGGCGCCGGCGGTGGGGAAAACGGCCGAGCCGGCGACATGCAGGTTGGGCAGGCCGTGGACGGTGCAGTTCACATCGACCACCCCCTGTCTAGGGTCGGGATCCATGCGGGTGGTGCCCATGTGGTGCCAGCCGGCGCCGAGGTTGGCCGGCCACATCGGCTCGTCGGTCAGCAGCCAGTCGCTGAGCTGGATCCGGCCGATGCCGGCTTTGCCGAGTTCGGCGCCGAAGGTTTCGTGCAGCTGCCGGATCGATCGTTTCTCCAGTTCGCCGATCCGCCAGTCGAGCTTTACGCGGGGCATCCCGAGGGCGTCCCGCTGGTCGCTGAGCATGATCCGCGAGTCCGGGTTGGGCGCCTGTTCCATGCGGACCTGCATCACGTACTCGGTCCGTGGCGCCTCCTCGACTGGCGCGCCGGCCTGGTTCTGCACCCGTGCAAGCCGTGCCTGCCGATCTCGGACGTTCTGGACGGCATCCGCCGAGAACCCCGTGACGCCGCCGGCGGCGTTAGGAGCCGGCTGGGCGCGCACGGCCGAGGTGCCGTTCAGGATCCGGAGTTCCTGTTGTTTCGACGCGGTCATGGCGAGCTCGGCGAAGTGTTTTGTGACGCCGAACTGGGTGGTGTACAGCTTCATCGGGAAAGGCTGTGTGAGGATCATGCGCGCGGCGATGACCTCCAGATGCTCCATGAAGTACCGGCCGACGAGGCCGACGTCGTTGCCGAGGCCGTTCGGCGCCTGTTTGTTCGCGGCCAACAGCAGCCGCGCGTTCTGGATGGCGCCCCCGGCGAGCACGAAGTGGCGAGCGCGTACCGTGTGCGCCTTGCCGTCGTGCGACTTGATCTCCACCGACTCCACCTGCGAAACCGCCTCGTTCGCCCGGATATCGCTAACGTTGGCGTAGGTTAGTAGATGGATGTTTTCCGACTTCACGATCGTGTCGCGGTAGACGTTGCCGAAGCGAGTGGGCGGGCTGAGCTGCCACATCTTCGCCCAGACGGACGACTTGTCGAGCGGTAGTTCGACGAGTTCGGGATCCTCGGCCTGATAGACGGCGGGGTCGAAGGTCGTTTTACCCACCTCGACATAGGGGCAGGCGCGCTGGTAAAACGGCTCGAGGTCGGCCCGGGAGATGGGCCATCCGCTGTTCGGCACCCAGTCGCGTTTTTCGAAGTCATGCGCGTCGTAGTCGGACGACCACCCGCCCCAGTGCCCGGTGGTCCCGCCGAAATAGTGCAGGCGGGAGGATTGGAGCGGGAAGTAAGGCTGGCCGACACTTTCGCCGGTGTAGAGGTCCTGCATGGCGTACTCGACATCGAACCCGCCACCTTCGAGCAGGATGACGCGCCGGCCGGCGTTCTGCCATTCGAGGGCCATACTGATGCCGGCGGCGCCGGCGCCGATGATGCAGAGATCGCCTTCGATGAGGCTACCGTTGTCGAGGGTACGCGCGTCGGTGTGCATGGGGTAGAGGGCGGGGTAGGTAGGCGGGGAAGAAACGAGGGACGCTTCCGGACGGACATCGATCCTAGAGACAACATCCGCAGCGTTCGGGTGCCAAAGTATCCAAGATCTGGAATAGATGCCACGCCCCCTACACCCGTTCGCGACCTTACCCGCCAGTTTCCGAACATTACCACCCCTACGTTTCAAGTAGTCTCCCATTTACCACATCAAGGTGATTCCCTTGAAACGGCTCATAGCTCTTTTTCCCCTCATCACACTGCTCGCGATTGGTTGTGTTCATACGCGTCCCGAGGGGCACGACGAAGCCCTCACGCTCGAGCAGTTAAATGACCGATTTGCACAGAAAAACGCTACGATCCTACGAGAGGGTGGTCAAGAAGTGAAGGCGTTTCACGTGCGGGTCGGCGCCGACACCACGTGGTGGAGCGAGGGGGGCATCCATCATCAAATGCCATCGCAAGAAGTCGTCAGCGTAACGATGCGTAACCACGGTCGGGGCTTCTTCGAAGGGATGGGAGTAGGGCTTCTTCTCGGCGCGATCGGTGGAGGCATTGTAGGCTTCGCCGGTGGCGACGACGAGTGTGATCAGTGGTGCTTCTACAGCAAAGCCGAAGAGAAAGCAGGACTGTTTGCCCTCTTCTTTGGCATACTGGGTGTGCCCACGGGAGGAATCATCGGCGCCGCCACCGGGAGCAAGGAACGGTACCTCATCGGGCCTTCACTGCCGCAACCACCACAGGACCAGATCCTTTCAATCCCGGATCCTGTTTCGGACGCCCCGCGGAGGGAATGAGCCGACTACCCGGTCATTCGTCGCCGAATGCAAAGTCCCATCGCGCTTTCGGGTCGTCGAACTCGACGTCGGCCGGGTCGAAGTACTCCGGATCAAATACGTCCCCGATCCATTCGACGGTCGCGTCGTGGTCCTCATGTTTCGGATCGGCGATGACGGCAAGCATATCCTGATAGCCCCAGACGCCGCCGCAGTCCTCGATGGGGCAGGCGCGCGCGCCGGCTACACAAATCGGATAGTCCCTCCCATCCTCCCGGGCCTTTACCAGTTCGAATTTTAACTCGTGCGCCCAGCTGTCGCCGAAGTCGTATTCGTACAAGACGGTGGTACCCGGCCTCATCCAATCGGCGACACGTGCTTCCCATCCCGGGAGGACGTTCAGCCCTTCCATCCCATCTTCCACGGGGATACCGATTTCAGCAACCATGCCGGTGGACGGATGCTGGACGCGAAACGCGTGAAGATGGTAGTCTTCCCACCCCATCGCGTCCTGGATAGCGACGTGTAGGTCCCAAAACGTGTAGGTTTCGGGCACCAGGATACGCCGCCAGATGGGCGGCTTGATGTCCTGCAGTGTGATTTTGAACTGGAGAACGTGATCGAAGAGCGGCTGGTCAGCCATGGGTTCTTGAGGTCTGATGGGTGATGCCTCAAGTATACCATTCAGAACGCGAATGCGCACCGGTTCAGGCGAGAGAAACCCTGGCGTCTGCACGAGGCTACCATGCGGAGTCTCGAGCCGGTAGCGATAGGCCTCGCTTGGCAGGTCGCCGGCGACATTTCCCTACAGCACAGCGAATGTCCTCCTGTCAACCCAATGCCCATACAATGCCCATCTTTAGTCCAAGCGATTGATCAACAGTGGAAGGCCTTCCTATCACTCAACGCGTATGGACTACCCGTTCATATGACTATCGAAGAGAGGTGATACTCATGAAAAAGCCTATCCGCCTACTTATACAGATCTCTCTGGCGGCCACTTTGATGGCCCACATGAGCGGCTGCACGCTGTTTGGCCTGGGTGTCGGCGCCATCTCCGGGAGGAAAGCCGCCGTCCTGACCGATGCATCGTTCGATAGTCTGCGTACGGGCGACAAGGTGGCTGTCAGGCTAATGGATGGATCGATCCAGAAGGGCACATATACCGGCAAGAATCTGGAGGCGTTGGACTCGTATGCGCTTCGCTACGCCAGTTGGTATGAAACGCTAGGGCATCGAGAAGGCATCCTACAGCCGGGCGACACGATTTCCGTGTCGCGGTATTCAGGGCAATCGAGAACGAACACTTTTGTTGGACTCGATGAGAACGTAGTCTATCTCGGATATGACGGCGGGGGACACGAACCTGTTCAACTAGAGGATATCGAATCGATCACGATCGTTCACACGGCCTCGACGAGTTCAACGCCGTGCGCCTCAATACCCGATCACGACGGCGCGCCGTTTCGCTCGCGCTTGCAGCTTGTGCCATCCGGACAGGGCTCCATCGTTTACTTCGCGCCTGAAGAGATCGCCTCTATCCGGGTTTCCGCAGTCAGCCATGCCATGACAGGTATGGTTGTTGGTCTTGCGATCGACCTGATCATTCTTGGCGTGGCTCTTCAAGATCTCTACAGTTGGGAACTCACCGGAGTATTGCAGTAGTCGGGTGCGCACCGATGGCTCACGTGTAAACGGCCTCCGGACAGACGTCCAGAGGCCGTTTCGTTTCGATTCGTCAGAGCACGACTAGCCGGCTTGGCACGTAGCCGCACGTGACACTTCTCCAGCGCCATCGAGGCCTAGTGCCGGCGGTACGCGTTGGTCGGGGTGGAATGTTTTACGGTTTCCCCCACAGGATAAACGTCCCGCGAGTGCCGGACGTCAGGATGTCGATAGCCCCGTCGCCATTGATGTCTTTCGCCTTGGCTTCCGAGCCGACGCCCGACTTGTTGTGGACGAGATGGGGCACAAAGGCGACCCCACCGGGCGCTCCGGGCCGGCGGACGGTTTCGTACCAGTAGATCACGGCCTCACCATCGGGGTCGGGGTCGACCATCGTGTCCAGGTGCGCCCAGTGGCGTTTGCCGGTCACGAAGTCCATGATCCCATCCCGATTGACATCCGCCAGGATGGCGCCGGCGTGTAATTCCGAAAACGTGACCCCGCCGGCGTTTTCCGTCGAGAAATCCCCCATCAGCGGGTGTTTCACAAACGAGATCGCGCCGCTGGCGTTGCGCTGCTGCTCGTACCACGCCAGGCCCCATCCGTGGGCGCTGAGGCTGGTCACGACATCGTTGAGGCCGTCGCCGTTGAAGTCGTACACCGAGATGGCGCCGCCGCCGCCGATGAACGACTCGGACTCGCCGAAGAGCACTTTGTGGTGTTTCCAGTTGCCCTTGCCCGGGTCGCTCGCCGGCTGCTCCCACCAGCCGGTGGCCTGGAGGATATCCGTCCGGCCGTCCCCGTTGACATCGCCGGCGCCGACGCCGTGGATGCTGCATCCATTAAACTCGAACAGGGTGGCTGATACTTTGGTGAGGCGCCACGGCCCACTCGGGTTGGCGGTGTCGGGCTCGCCGTAGGAGACGCGGCTTTCGCGATCCACATACACCATTTCATCTTCGCCGTCGCTATCGATATCGGCCTGGATGGTGATTTCGCTGCAGACATCCGGCACGACCAGCACCCGGTCCCACCGCCGGCTCTCCCCCTTCGGGTTTATGAACATCGCGAGCTGGCGCATCTCGGAGACGACGACATCTTCCCAGCCGTCGCCCGTCCAGTCCTTCGCGAAGGCCAGCATATTCGGCGTGTATTCAACGCCGGGGTTGAAGGTCCGCGAGGGGAAATACTCGCGCCGGCGGCGGAAGTCGGGGCCGAGGTAGTAATATGGGCCGGCGACGAGGTCCTGCACGCCATCGCCATTGATGTCGCCCGCATCGACTCCCCACGAGTAATGAAATTCCGCGACGTGTTGGAGGGTGAAATCGTCGGAGACGAGCTCGGGCTGGACGGTGTACTGCATCCAGTCTTTCGCCGCGACCTCCGCGAAGTGGACGCGCCCGGACCCCACGTACAGGGCGACGGGTCCAAAGGCCTGTTTCATGGTTTCGCGCGGAGCGAAGATGCCGGCCTGCGCCGACTCGGGCGTCTGGGGCAGGGCCGTGCCGCCGGCGATGGATCGGCGGACGCCGTTGAGGTGGTTCTGGATCTCGTTGGCGCGCACAAAGATCTCGATCGTGTTCCAATCTTCGGGTGTGAGGGGGCTGGGGGCGTTGCGCACACCGTCGTCCTCGCGGGGTTCGCGGGCCAGGGTACGGGTGAGGATCTTGCCGGAATTGTCGAGTGTGACGCGGTACGGCCCCACCTCCGCTTCGCGAAGCGCGATCAGGATGCCGTTCATCCCGCTGGCCGTTTTTTCCAGACGCAGCAGCACGCCGGCGTCGCAGGCTCCCTCGCACCGAAAGCGCGCGAAGACAGCCACATCCTCATACGACCGATCGAGAATGAGCAGGCCGCCGGCGCCTCCGGCACGTGCAACGCCCGTGATCGTGCCGTTCCGCGCGCTCCAATCGGCCGCGCCCAGCGGATTCCACGCCGTCAACTGCGACCCGGCGAAGAGGTAGTCCGGAATGAAGTCCGGCGCGGGACTCTGCTGCGCGAGCGCCGGTGAGGCAACAAGCAGCGCGGCGACGAATACCCAGGTGTGACGAAGAGACATGAGAGGCCTCGTGTGTGGTTGGTGATTACAATGGATAACGCAGCCCCGATCAGGGCAGCGCAAACGCGATGTAGCTTGGATTTCGAACGATGCCCGGTCCGGCGGGGACGGTGCGCCCCGCGGTCGCAACGACGGCGATGTATTGCCGGCCCTCCCACGCATACACCGAGGGGATCCCCTCCCCGAGGCCGGGCAGCCCATACGACCATACCTGCATGCCGGTCTCGCGGTCGAAAGCATACAGCTTGTCGGCAGCCGACTGGAAAATCAGGTCGCCGGCGGTGACGGCCGGGCCGCCGCGCACGCGCATGCCGGCGCCGGTGTCCGTAATGCCCTGCTCGGCCAGCCGCTTCACTTCGCCGACCGGCGTCACCCATTTGATCTCGCCGGTGTTCATATCGTAGGCGGTGAGGCGAAGCCACGGCGGCTTGATTGCCTGTACTCCTTCGGAATCGACGATGTGGATCCACCCGCTCTGGTACCGTTCGGGCTCGTGATCCCCGGGTTTTGCGTTCGCGCCGGCGGTGAGTGCCAGCGCCGGGTTGGCCAGATAGGCCACCAGGGCGGACATCTCCATGTCGGTCAACTGCGGCATGGGCGGCATCTGATTGCGCCCGCCACGGATTACGGCATTCAGATCCACGTGCGAGAGTCGATCGGTGACACCCACCAGCGAAGCGATGCCGCCGGCGGGCTGTCCCTGTAGATCGGGCTGATGGCAGATCTGACAATTCGCCTGGTAGACCGCCTGGCCGCGGTCGACGATCGTGCCTCCGGTGCCGACCACGCCGGCCGTGATGGGCTCGAGCTTGAGGACCGAGGGCAGATTATCCCCCAGCACATAAAACATCCCGTGGCGGGGGTCGGCCGCGGTCGATCCCCAGTTCGCGCCGCCGCGGTTGCCGGGAATCTGGAGGGTGGCCTGTGTGCTGGGCGGCGTGTATAATCCGGTGACGACCATCGACCGGAGCAGAGTCTGGAGCGAGTCGCGGTCGGCCGGCGAAAGGTAGGGATTGAGGTCGTTCTCGGTATCCCACGCCAGCGGGACAAAGGGAGGCGGCTTCGTCGGAAACGGCTGGGTGGGCCAGGCCTGCTCGCCGCGCATCACGGAAGGCGGGACCTGGCGTTCCTCGATGGGCCACAGCGGCTCGCCGGTTTCGCGGTTGAAGGCAAAGACGAGGCCGGTCTTGGTCGCCTGGGCGACGATATCAAGCGGCCGGCCATCGCGCTGGATCGTCAGGAGGACGGGCGTGGCGGCGAGGTCGTAGTCCCACAGGTCGTGGTGCGTCGTCTGAAAGTGCCAGATCCGCTCGCCCGTGTGTGCGTTCAGCGCGACGAGCGAATTGGCGTACAGGTTTTCGCCGTGCCGGTCGACGCCGTAGAAGTCGTAGTTCGCGGATCCCAGGGGGATGTAGACGATGCCGCGTTCGGCATCCACGCTGAGCCCGCCCCAGGCGTTCGCGCCGCCGCCGATATCCGAGCGGCCGGCCGGCCAGGTATCGTAGCCATGTTCGCCGGGTTTGGGCAGGGTGTGAAAGATCCAGACCTGTTCGCCGGTGCGGACGTCGAACGCGCGGATGTGTCCGGGGCCGGCCATGTAGCCTTCTCCTGGCGAAGAGCCCAGAATGACGAGGTTCTCGAATATGGTACCTGGCGACGACGAGGTGGCCCGGGCCATCATTTCGGGCGGGATGCCCAGGCCGTGGCGCAGGTCGACCACACCGTTTTCGCCAAACGAAGTCTTAAAGGCCCCGGTGAGCGCATCGAGGGCGACGAGGTGGTAGCTGCCGCGGTAGAAGAGCAGCCGGCGATCCGAGCGGTCTTCGTTTTCCCAGTACATGTACCCGCGTCCGCCCATGCGCGCGCCGGGTGCACTGGCGTGTACCCATACCGGCCGGCCCGTGCCGGCGTGTAGTGCCACCACCGAACCACTATCGCCGACGACGTACATCAACGAGTCGATGACGATGGGGTTGT
>JBGSPJ010000690.1:0-3205 GCA_041738655.1 Rhodothermales bacterium
ATTTCGGCAACGTGAAACGTGCCCACCTCGGAAAAGAAATAATACCGGGTGGCGTTCACCGCTCCGAGTGGCAATCTTTGCGAGTCGTTGGAGGATTTTTCGTAGCGAGATTCCAGGGTGCGGTGTTAATGCCGGCGGAGACACGAGGGCGTAAGCCCGACTGATGTAATAAAATTCGCAGATCGAGGCGCGCGACAAGCCGCGAGTGAGGCGTACTCAGGTACGCCGCAATGAGCGGCGAGGAGCGGAACAGCCTGCCCCGTACTTGATACGGGGACGAAATGCGGATTTTATCAACGGCATGTTAGCGGTTGGCGTCGCGCCACGTGCCCGGCGGACTTCCGATCTCGCGCCGAAACAGCCGGTTAAAATGGGAGGGATCCGTATATCCGACCTTTTCCGCGATTTCGGTGATTTTCATCTCGGTATGGACCAGCAGGTACCGGGCTTCCGTCATTCGGCGCCAGAGGATCCACTCCCCCACCGTACGCCCGGTGAGGCGGCGGATGGTGGTGGTGAGGTGGGCCGGCGAGTAGTGCACCGCTTCGGCGACATCCGCGAGTGAAAGCGATTCCGCGTAGCGGGCATCAATCACGTCGAATACCTGCTTCAGCAACGGCTGGGTGTGCGCGTGGGTGGAGGGGTGCTCCAGCTCCGAGAAGCGGCACACCTTCACCAGCAGGAGCACCAGCAGGGCGTGCACGGCATCCTCCCAGTACGACTCCTGTAACAACCGCTCCGACTCGAGTGCTCGAAGGGCTGACTCCCACTCGGGCCGGCGGTGAGGAGGCACATTCAGGCGTAGCGGACTGTGGGGGGATCCGAATGCGAACGGGGCCAGGAACGGATGCTGAAGAATGCCCAGCAACGATCCCTTGACATATTTTGCCGGGTCGAGGGCGGCGGCTGTGAACTCGAGCACCCAGATGATCGCCTGTTTTTCAAGCACATCCTCTGCCCACTCGTGTACCTGCCCGGGTGGGATGATCAGGAGGTCGCCGGCGGCGCTTTCCCACGTCTGATCCCCCAGCCGGTGGATACCGCCGGGCTCCTCGAAATAGATGACCTCGAAAAACCGATGCGCATGCGGGGTCAGGAACCGCCCGGTATGCTCTGGCTCCAGTCGGAAGGCGCGCACCTGTGGCCCGCCCGTGGTCGGGGTAAAGTTGAAGAGCTCTGGCATGGCGTGATCTGCGTCGCGATGTCTCGAAAAGGCGCAAGGCGCAGGTCGTACATCGGAACGTATAGAATATCGCGATCCGATGTAGCATGCAAGCATGGGCCGATGGATCGGCCCGGTTCCATGTTCAAGGGTTCAAGGTTCAAGGAATCGCCCCTTAAACCTTGAACCCCGAACATTAAACCGCCATCAGGCCTTAACCGCCTCCTTCTTTTCCTTGAACATGACCCCGAAGAACACGGCCACCACGATGGCCATGGCGCCCATGATGGTCCAGAACACGCTCCAGTTGGCCATCGACAGCGTCGTTTCCGACCCGAGGAAGGAGTTGAAGAGCCGGCCCGAAAGCTGCGCGCCGATCAACATGCCGATGCCGTATGTCGCGAAGACGAGCATACCCTGGGCCTGCGAGCGGATTGCCGGATTGGCGAGCCGATCGATGTAGATCTGACCGGTGACGAAGAAAAAGTCGTAGCAGATCCCGTGCAGAAGGATGCCGCCGGCGATCATCCAGAATACAGAATCCGGGGCGGCCAGCGCAAAGAGCGCATACCGCACCGCCCACGACAACATCCCCACAAGCAACATCCACTTCACGCCGAGGCGGCGGAAGAACAGCGGCATCAGCAGCATGAAGACGATCTCCGACGCCTGACCGAGCGTTTGCGTCGCCGCGATATTCGCGACGCCGGACGCCCCCAGGAAGAGCTGGGTGAAGTTGTAGTACGCGGCCAGCGGGATGCAGATCAGCATGGAGCTGATGATAAACGCGTAGAACGACTTGCTCTTGAGTTGCTGGAGGGCATCCAGACCCAGCAGGCTGCGAATCGACACTTTCTGGCCGGCGCCCGGAGGCGGGGTGTGCGGCAGGGTGAAGGAGTAGAATCCAAGCAGGATGCCTGCGATGCCGGCGGCGTACAGCGGCAGCGGCGTCTGCTCGGCGACACCTCCATCCACCATCGGCTTCAGAATGAAGGGGAACATCACCCAGCCGGCGAATATCCAGCTAAACGTGCCCCAGGCGCGGATCTTCGGGAAGTCCTTTTCGGGATTTTCGATGTGGTGGAACGCCAGCGAGTTCGACAGACCGAGCGTCGGCGTATAAGCCAGCTGGTGCAGGATGATCATCGCGATGAACATCACCGGCGACGACTCGAACTGGGGCGCCAGCAACAGAAACAGGCCGCTCAGCAGGTGCATCACGCCCAGAACCTTCTCCGTGCTGAAGTAACGGTCGGCGATGAGGCCCAGGAAGAAGGGCGAGATCAGCGCGCCGATGGGCTGCGCCGTGAACGCCCAGAATGTCACAGTTCCCATCCCCACGGTCGACATGTAGACCGCTACGCTGGTGTACCACGCTCCCCACACAAAAAACTGGAGGAACGACAACAGGCTCAGCCGACTGGTCAGGTTCGAATGCATGGTGTACTCGTGCGTCTTGGTGAGAAAAAACCGGCGGCCTTCAGGGCCGCAGGGGTGCGGTTCGGTCGCGGAACGTAAGGGCGGTACCGCTTCCATCCAGGGTAAGATCTATCGACTCGACCCACTCGGGTTCGCCTGGATCAAGGTGGAGGTATTCGGCCAGCACGGCGCGCATGACGGGTGAGTGCGTCACACAGACGTAGCGCCGGGGCCGTAGGGGTGGAACGTACAACAGGCTAGTGGAGAAGGCAACTATCCGGCGTCCGACGGTGCGGGTATCCTCGCCGGGAGGGTCCGGATGCCCCAGCCAGTACCCGATCCGGTCCGGGCTCCGGAAGAAGTCATAGAAGAACGCCACGGCGTCGACATCCGCGCCGGCCAGACCCGCCTCGGGGATCTGAGCCGCCACGGCCTCGGGGGTGCTCATCATCTCGACACGCCGGCCAGCCAGGAAGAGGTCCGGATTCCGGATCGCCCACTCTGCCCGCGGCGCCGTGGAATCGGAAGCATAGCCGATCCTTCTGGCACTGACGTTTTCGTTGTTGTTCACGTGATTCGACTCTGCGCCTCCGCGGGAGCGTTATTTCTCCAGCCGGTCCTGGG
>JBGSPJ010000006.1:0-1887 GCA_041738655.1 Rhodothermales bacterium
TGGCTCAGGGCGTCCGCGCCGGGGAGGAAGATCCGCGCCGGACAGCTCTCGACGAGGAGCTCCATCCCTTCGAGCTGGCTCGCCCCGTGGGCGACGAGCACAACGGCCGCGTTCTCCTTGCGGAGCGTAAAAAGCCAGCGCCGGATGCGCTCGGCAAAGACGCCGGTCATGAGCGCTGCCCAGGCCTCTTCGATGAGGATGAGCGTCGGGCGCGAGGCGTCCAGGCGGCGCTCCACGGCGCGAAATAGATAGAGGAGGACAGGGATCAAGACCCTCTCCGAGAGGTCAATCAAATGCCGCAGCTCAACCACCTGGAAGCGGCCCGATTGATCGGTAATCCCATCCTCGCTCCCATCGAGGAGCCCGCCGAGGTCGCCGGCGGCTGTATAGGGCGCGATCGCGCCCCGAAGCTCCGCTTCCCGCAGCTGCGCCCAGAACTCGGTCAGTGTCCGGTGCTCGCGAGGCGAGGTCGCGAGGAGGGTAAGGGCGTGGGCGATTGCTCCGCGGAGGGGTGGCGTGATGGATAATCCCTGCATCTGGATCAGCGCCTCGATCCAACTGCCCGCCCAGGTACGTTCGGCCGGACTGTCGATCAGCGCCAGCGGCTGGAGCGGGACGCGGTCCACCCGGCCCGAGGCGAGGTCGTAATGCCGGGCGCCGGCGCCCTTTGCGAGCAGGGCCGAGGAATACCCAAGATCAAACAAAAACACCTGGCTCGATGGGTAGCGCAAGAACTGCGCGGCGAGGGTGCCGACGAGCACCGACTTGCCGGCGCCGGTCTTGCCCACGATGAGTGTGTGGCCGACATCTCCCGCATGCAGATGCAGCCGGAACGGCGCCTGCCCGTCCGTCTGCGCGTAAAGCAGCGGCGGCGAGGCCTCGGGGAAGAGCGGACTCGGGTTGTGGTCGCGGCCGGTCCACAGTGAGGCGATGGGCACCAGGTGCACCAGGTTGAGCGAGGAGAGGATCGGCCGGCGGACGTTGTAATACCCGTGCCCGGGGAGGCTGCCGAGGAACGCCTCGGCCGCGTTCAGGTCCTCGATCCGGGCGAGGTAGCCGCGTTCGAGGAGCATCTTGAGGAGCGTCCGCGCGAGTTCATCCGCCCGGGCGGGGTCCTCCTCCATGAAACTAATCGTCGCCGTGAAGTAGCCAAAGGCCGCCTCGCCGGAGGTGCTCTCCGCGAGCGCCAGGGCGACCTCCTCGGCGCTGCGGGCGGCGTCCTGGTCCCAGAACTGCTCCTCCTGCCGCATCTGGTAGGCGTTTTTCTCGCGCTTGACGAGGATGTCGATGATCCACGACGTAAGCCCGCGCCGCTTCTGAAACCACATGAGTTGCCGCCGGCGCAGTTCGCGCGAGGCCTCGTCGGCCGCGAGCGGGATGAAGCGGGTCGTCCACCGGAAGGCGGCCGGGAGCGAGAGCAGATGATCGAGGTCGCCGGCGTCGGTGGCCTCGGGGAAGCCCTGGAGTGTGAGAACGCGGATGTGCCGCCGGCCCATCACCGGCGGTATCCCGGTCACGAAGGGCTCGTTTGACAGGGCAGCCGCGAGCTCGAGCGACGGAATCGGCGCTCGGGGTGCGGCCGAGGTATCTCCCGTCAGACATCCATGGAGATAGGCCGTCAGCTCGTCCGAGCCGAGGCGCACGAGGCGGATGGCGCCCGAGAGCCTTGCTTCAAGCGTCGCGCAGAGTTCGCGGAAGGCCGCGAGGCGTTCGTCCCAGAGTCGCTCGTCGCTGGTGGCTTCCTCACGCTTAACAAACAGCCGGGCCAGGCGCGCCTCATGCTCCTTCGGCGGGGCCTGGATGCAGGTGAGGTACGTGTCTGTCAGGAAGCAGCTTCCGGCGGCGAGGTAGGCCGCGCGCCGCTCCGCGTCGATGCGCCGGGTGAGG
>JBGSPJ010000379.1:0-19882 GCA_041738655.1 Rhodothermales bacterium
GCGCCGCCTGGCCGGCGGCCAGGTGCAGCATCGACCCGTAGGCCGCCAGGTCTTTGCGGTCGTATTGCCACCAGCGGTAGAGCGAATTGAGTCGCTCGGGTAACCCGAGACGGGCGGCGCGCTCCATTTGCCAGATCATAGCTTTTCGGGCGTTGGGCCAGATTTCGGCAAACACGTCCCGATCGCCCGTGGCGATGAGGTGGGCATAGGTCTGGAGGATGAACGCCGGCGCGTTGTCGGCCATCACCGTCCCTGCCGGACCATCGAAGCGGGTGCGCCCGCCCGGGCTGAGGGAGGCCGGCAGGCTGCCGTCGTCATCTTGCACGGCGGCGTAGGCCCGGAGATGATCCCGGAGGATGTCGGGGAAAAAGAGCGCGAGCGGCATGGCCCGGTGGAGGCTGGTAGCCAGGCTCGAGAGCGTGGGATCGGAAAATGAATCCCAGAACCGCCAGTGCTGCGTGCCGGTGTAGACGGCTGATTTTGCGAGCACAGAGGGGCTATTGGCCAGCGCATCCTGGAGGGCATCCGGCATCGAATTGTCGAAGCAGAGCGACTGCCAGGTGGAGAGGCTGTTCCAGACCTCCGGCAGGCGTTCGATGAACGCGCGGGCGGCGTCCGGCGCGGAGGCAAAGCGCGCGGTATATCCCTGGCCGACCGGGGCGCCGTTGAAGACGCGGTTGGGGAAGTGCCAGCTCAGCACGAAGGTGACCACCTGGGTGGCGCCGGGTTCGACCACCGCGCGGGCGGCCGCGGCGCCGTGGGCAAACAGTCCCATGGAGATCTGCCCGTCAAACGTCCCTTCCTTTTCAAAAATCCGCCAGATTTCGCTGAGTTCGCCGGCCACCATGCTGCTCAGGTTGAAGCCCGTCACCGTTTCGAGCGTCATCGTGCCCGCTTCCGGCGCGTCGCCATTGCGGGTAAGGGTGATCCCGCGTTGGAGCCGGAAGGTACCCTGGGTATGGTTGGGTAGGTTGCACATGACCGCCGCGTCGATGGGGGCATTCCCGGGGTTGTGCAGCAGCACGGTGAACGCCAGCGCCGGCGTGCTGTTGAAAACCGGCTCGTTGAGGATAAAGGGCGTGTAGGCGTACCAGGCGACATCGAGCGGCAGGCCCTCGGTTTGAGGAACGAGCCGGGCGACCGGGTAGGCGCCGGCGAAGGTAATGCGGTCGACCCCGGGCAACGTGCCGGGCGGACGGGTGCGCAGTGTCCAGGCGCGTGGTGACTCCGTGCCCCGGCTGGTTCGTAGGCCGATAAAAAAATCCTCTATGTCCACCTTTTCCGCCGTGCCGGCCGGGGATCCGTTAAAGATCTGCCAGTCACGAAGGCTGCCGTCCGCTCGGATCTCGACGGTGCCTCCGCCCATGCCACCGAGAGGCAGCCCGGAACGCATGCCTATCGGCGGGGCCACCAATCGCCGCGCCTCCTCTGGGCCGGTTGCTTGCGAGAGATAGGGCATGGATCCTTTGACATGCCATGCACGATCTGACTCGGCTATATGAACCGGTTGAGGTGCGAATTCGAAGGACATGTCTTTCGTAACGACTCCCTGATGCAAGAATCGTAGCGCGGCCAGCGGGTGGTCGCTGTTAAACGTGTCGGCGAGGGTCGCGGAGTCGGAGGTTCGAGCCCCTGAAAACAGGCCGCAGCCGGCAAAAAAAGTAGAGGCGAGCGGGAGCGAAGCGACCTGCAGAAAATGGCGACGAGTGAGGGAAAATCGAGAGGGGGCTCCTTTCATGAACTGGGGAGGGGCTTTGCGATGCGTGTGGGGGCGCGAGAATTTCGGGAATGCCTGGCAAAAATACTGCATGCGCCGGCCGAATATATCTCCACCCCGTTAGAACCCAGTAGATGAGCACATTTACAGCGTCCGGCGCCGGCATGTTGGAGGTCGGCAGGTTTTTTGGTGAGGACCGCGGGCCGGTTTGATGGCCAGACGTGCACGTATAACCTGTTTTTATGGCTTTTATTCTTCTTTTTTACACGTTGTTTCAGGTCCAGGGTGCGACGAACCGTCCGGTTGAGCCCCTGGTAGTACGGTCTTCGAACGATCAGTTCGCGCTGGTTCCACATGTCGCGTTCCTGTCGGATGAAGCCGGCCGGTACGCAGTTGAAGACGTTGCCGCCCTTGAGGAAGGCTTTGCCGTATCGACATCGGCGGTGCCCAACTTCGGCATCGACGCGGGGATATACTGGGGGTTTGTCCAGATCGAGAACCGATCGGATCATCCGGTCTGGTATCTTACGCTCGATTTTTCGGAGATCGACACGATCGAGTTGTTTTCGCAAGATGGCGAGGGAGGATGGAGGGTGAGTCGACACGGCCGGCTGGTGCCGGAGGAGGAGCGGTCGGTGGCGAGTACGCAGCCGGCGTTTATGCTGGTCCTACCGCCGGGCGAGACGCGGCAGTTTTATCTCCGCTTTGCCTCGTCGCGGGAATTACACCTCCCGCTGGCCCTGCGATCCGCCGCTAACTTTGCCCGGTTCAGAAATCATCTGCTGGTGTCGTGGGGGCTGTTGGTGGGTTTTTTCCTCTCGATGAGCCTTCTGAACTTGATCCTCGCTGCCGTAATGCGGGAGCGCACGTACCTGTATTTTGGCATCCATACGTTGTTTTTTGCGCTGTTTGTCAGTACCTGGAGTGGGATCGACGTCTATATCGGGCTCGCCGACGCCCCCTGGTGGCGTTCGAACGGTCTTATAGCGTGCGTGATGGCGGCGATGACGGCGCGGATGCTGATGGTTCGCTCGTTTTTTGAGACGCGTGTGACGGATCGGGTGATGCACCGCTGGATCACGGGCGCGATTACCCTCCTGCTGGTTTCTGTGTTGGTGTCGTTACTGGTTGCGGAAGCCAACTTTGCTCTCGCCGGCGCGCTGCTGCTCCCGCCTCTTGAGGTAATGACGGCATGGCGTCGGTATCGCGCGGGGTTTATGCCGGCGCGGCTTTACCTTGGGTCCATTCTGCTCTTTCAGGGGCCGGTGATGTTTTATGCCCTGACGACGATTGCGCTCCTGCCGGCCACGCGCATGGCAGAGCTCGCGTTTGTAGCCGGTGGCGCGCTCGAGTTGCTGTTGAAGGGCGCCAGCCTGGGTGAACGCATCCGGGAGATCGCCCGGCAACGAAAACGTGTACAGGAAGAGCTTGATCACCAACATCGCGAGGCTGCTGTTCGGCTGGAGCATGAGGTGAGTCGCCGGACCCATTTGTTGAAGGAATCAAACGAGCGGCTGATCGAGGAAAACACGCGCCGGCACGCCTCCGAACGGGTACTGAACGAAAGCGAAGAGCGTTACCGGAGCCTGGTCGCCTCCATCACGGAAGGCATCGTGCTGCATCGGGCCGACGGGACGATTGTCACCGCCAACGCCAGCGCCGAGCGAATTCTGGGTCTGACCCTGGATCAGATGAAGGGGCGAACGTCGATGGATCCACGATGGGGGGCGATCCGCCCCGATGGTACTCCGTTTCCCGGCGATGAGCATCCGGCCATGGTAAGCCTGCGGACCGGCCATCCATGCCACAATGTCGTGATGGGGATTGCCCATCCGGAGGATGGGATTCGGTGGCTGTCGATTAACTCCGAGCCCATGTGGCGAAACGGAGAAGATAAGCCCTGTGCGGTGGCCGCTTCATTCTCGGATATCACCCGTCAGAAGCGGCATGAAGAGGAACTGATCGAAGCACGTCGCCTCGCCGAAGAGGCGACGAATACCAAGAGCATGTTCCTTGCCAACATGAGCCACGAAATCCGCACCCCCATGAACGGTGTGGTGGGGATGACGAGTTTGTTGTTGGAAACAGAACTCGATGAGGAGCAGCGCGAATATGTGGAGGTGATCCGGACGAGCGGGGATAGTTTGCTCATGGTGATCAACGATATTCTGGATTTTTCCAAAATCGAAGCCGGCCGGCTCGATATCGAACAGCGGAGATTCGATATCGCGGCCTGCCTCCAATCGGTCATCCTGCTGGTTCGCAGCAAGGCGGAAGAGAAGGGGCTGACGCTTTCCTTCGAGCAACACGCCGGCGTGAAGACACACATCAACGGCGACGAATTCCGTCTGCGCCAGGTGATGCTGAATCTGTTGTCCAACGCGATCAAGTTTACCGAGCGTGGTTCCGTGACCTTATTGTGCACACGTACCCGTGCGGCGGACGGCCGTGCGCAGCTTGCTCTGGCCGTACGTGATACCGGCATCGGGATCCCCGCTGAACGCATGGGGCGGCTATTTCAGTCGTTCTCCCAGGTCGATAGCTCTACCACGCGGAAATACGGAGGGACGGGGCTCGGTCTGGCGATTTCGCTCCGTCTGGCGCACCTCATGGGAGGGGATATCACCGTAGAAAGCGAGCCCGGACGGGGTACCACCTTTACGCTGCTACTTCCGGTCGAAGATGCAACTGGTGCGGATGATGGGCGTCTGTCGCTGGAGGGATTGTCCCTCCTGGTAGTGGAGCGTAACCCGGTGCATGCGCGAATTGTAGCGCGCATGCTCGAGGAATCCGGCGCCCGGGCGACCATGCTCGGGCCGAGTGATGACCTGGCCGAGTTGTCGGCGGAAGGCAGGTACCACGCGGTGATCGTGAACACGCTGGATCAACGTCTGCGTGGCGCAGAAACATGGAGCCGCTGCCTCAAGATCGGGCTGGTTGATAAGGATGCGCCGCCGCCGACCGGGCCGTGGGATGCGCTCATCGAGTTGCCGATTTCGCGTGAAGCCGTGGAAAAGGTCCTGAGTGTGCTCGCCGGCGCGGATCGCGATACGTCGCCGGCCTGAATCTCACACCCAATCGTGCTGCCGATACCACGCCAACGTGGCCGAAAGTCCGTCCTGGAGCGACATGGCCGGCGAGAAGCCGATCAGATGGCGCGCTTTGTTAGACGTGCAGGTCCAGTACGGCGCCATGCCCAGTGCGACCTTCTGGCTATTAATCACCGAGACGCGGCCGGTGAGGCGCGACATCCCGTCGCCAAGTCGCCCTACGAGCCGGACGATCGGTGCGGGAATTTCCCACTCGAATCGCATCGGTGTCTGGAGCGCGAGGGCAACGGCTCGGTACACGTCTGTCCACTCGATCTCCTCTTCGTTCGTCAGAAAGAAGAGCTCATTGCGAGCCGCATCATGCCGGGACGCCAGGAGGAGGCCGGCTACGAGATCATCGACAAAGATGGTGGCGAGCCGATGGCGCCTGTTGGCGGGATACAACCCTGCACCCGTCCGCAGTTGCTTGAAGAGCGCCAGGAAGTCGACATCCCGGGGCCCGTACACAGCCGAAGGCCGGACGATGGTGAACGGCGTATCGCCTGCCTCATCCATGAGAATGCGCTCGGCTTCGTATTTACTCTTTCCATACACATCGAAGGGCATGGCCGGGTCGACCTCGCTTTTGGGCTGCCCCGGGCGGGCCGCGGGGCCGGCCGCTGCCTGAGAGGATACCAGCACAAACCGCCGCAGCGATGGCCGAACCGTGCGGATGGCTTCAAGCATCGACGCAACCGGCATCACGTTGCCCTCGCGGAAGGCTTCCAGGGTGAGGGCTTTCGTGATGCCGGCCAGGTGGATGACCATGTCGGCCCCCTCGAGAGCTCCTGAATCTACGATCGAGGCGGGACGGCGGTAGTCGACCACATAGGGCACCATCCCATTCGTCTCCTGCCCGGGTCGCGAGCGAACCAGGGCGCGGATTTCAACGGGCGGGTTGGTCGCCAGGAGTGAAGCGGCGAGCCGGCTGCCGATAAATCCGTTCGTACCGGTCAAAACGTAAACCATGGGGGGCGGTCCGGAGGATGTGGGAGGCAATATATCGCCCAATAAACGCCAATTTCGGGGTATTTTGGGTGATTTTAAAAAAAGCGAAAAAAAAGTACATCTGTGCTGTAACGAAACGAAATGGGTGCGCACTAAAAGACGCTTGCAGTACTGATCATGGGATTGGCTCTACCGGGTGGAGGTAGGGCCTTTCTCAGTTTATAGGGGTCTGGTAGCTGGAAGCGGCACACATTTCCTACAGCTAGGTTACAGCGAGCAAGCACCGGTCGATTTCGAGCCGCTGCACATAGGCGCTGAGCAAATCCGAAGAAAAATCATCCCCCGTCCGCACCACGGCGCGCACGCCCTCGGGATGTCCCACGGTCAATAACCCATCCGATCCGCGTTGCCAGCGCCACGCGCGAGCGTCAAGTGCGAGGAGAACGGCCATCTGGATACAGCCGGCCTGCCGCCAGGTTATCGTGCGCCGAGAGGGTTCGATCCATTCTTGCTGACCCGGTGGGCCAAAATAGATTCGGCGCTCGTCGATATGACACCACGCGGGTTCAAGGGCGGCCCAACGATTGAGGAGTGCAACCATGTGTTCTTGAAATGTACTGAGGCGTTATTGTTGAGTTACGTTACACGTTTCTCGTTAAACGTTTGGTATCTGGGTACATGCTATTTGACTGTGGAATGTGATGCCAGGATGAAACGCATAACGTGCAACGCGTTAATTCAGGTGTTAAGAGGAACGAGGCTATCCGCCACCCCTCGGAAACCACAAAATCGACCGTCATGGGGGCTGGCCGTGACGGGTAACGATGGTACTGGCAAGCGTCGCGATTCTGGAAGGAGCTTTTGCTCTGTGGACAGGTAAGGATGGCGCATTTGACCGAGTCGAGGCCGGGCGGATCAGGCTTGATACCCGAACCGGCTAGCCGTTTCGGCCGCGCGATTCCGCTTGCTGATCGTAACCAGAACATCCAGCCACATGGAAAGACCCGATTCACAACGAATGGCCCGGGAATGGGTCGTAACCGGCCGGGTGCAGGGCGTGGGCTTCCGGGCGTTCACCGTTCAGTGTGCCCGTACGTATGGTGTTCTCGGTTGGGTGGCCAATCGGCGCGATGGATCGGTTGTGGTGACGGCCGAGGGGGAGACAGGGCCGATGCGGGCCTTCGAGGCGCGGCTGCGGCGCGGCCCCACGATGGCGCGGGTGGATCAGTTAGAAGAGATCGAGCGAGAGCCGGCGGGGTATACGGATTTTCAGATCCGCGTCGTTTAAACGCCGGCGGGTTATTCGCCGCGGGGAAAGAGGATAATATCCTTGCCTTCATACCCGAAGCCAGCGAAATCGACCTCAAGAACCATGGCATAGGTCGTGCTGAAGTCCCGAACGACGCGGCCCACGATGGTGCCCGAGTTAAATTCGCTATCCAACTCCAGCTCGACGCGGTCGTTGTTCAGCGAGCCGCTAAACGCGATCGCGTAGACATCCGAGGTGCCGACGCGTCGGCCCGGGGTTTCCACGGTGCCCGACCCGGTGAGCCGGCCATCTTTGTTCTTGATTTCTATTTCGAGCTGGCAACACGCCCCGGAGACGGCTGCTACCGTGCTTGACCAGTTGCCGTTTACAATACTCGATTCATCGCTTAGCCGGAACGCATCACATCCGCCGGCAAGGAGGAGCATCAGAGAGAACAGGAGAAGCCGTTTCATGGTGGCAAGGGCTAGTACGCACTGGGATACCGGAAGAAGCCGATCGGAAAGATCGCCTCGGCTCGCGCCAAGTGCAAGCCAGCCGCCGCACAAGCGGACGCTCTTCGATATAAAAAACGCTCGGGTTAACGGAAAGGTTCTGCCTCACCTGTAACGCGATGGCGGCGGCACTTAAAGTGATAGGTTAGTATATGGCCAGGCCTGTACGTCACGTGCGAGACGCCCTTGTGTTATTGGCGGTCAGTCGCTAAGCTTAGCAGGGATCCGTGGAGCGCGGGATGAGGACGCGCTGGCGGATCGCCCGGGCAGGCATGCCAGCGAACAGCGACCTCCGGGATGGCTGGCCTGCGATGCTCGATTGTTTGATGAAGAACGACCCATGAGACTGGCCCTCCTGTTCCTGGCGGCTTTGGGGATGGTGGCGCCGGCCGAAGCGCGCAAACTCCCCCCACCGCATTCGAGTAGTGACACGACCGAGGTATTCGACCTGGTCATTTATGGATGCACGTCCGCCGGCATCGTGGCCGCGGTTCAAGGACGACGGATGGACCGCAGTGTCGTCGTTGTCTGCCCGGAACGTCATCTCGGCGGGTTGACTTCGTCGGGCCTGGGCTGGACGGATTCGGGGGTGAAGGATGCCATCGGCGGGATCGCTCGCGAATTTTATCGTCGCGTGAAAACCCATTACGATAGCTCCGATGGCTGGGTCTTTCAGGATCCGGGTGCGTTCGCCGGCTATGATACGGAGGGCGATGCCATCTGGATGTTCGAGCCCCGCGTGGCCGAGCAGACCTTCGAGGTGATGGTGGCAGAACTGGGAATCACCATCCACCGGGATGCCTGGCTCGATCGGCAGCACGGCGTCGAGAAGGATGGCGCCGTGGTCCGGTCTATCACTATGCTGGATGGCACGACCTATCGCGGCCGCATGTTTATTGATGCGACGTACGAGGGGGATCTGATGGCCGCGGCCGGCATCAGCTACACGGTAGGCCGGGAATCAAACAGCGTCTACGGCGAAATGCTCAATGGCGTGCAGACGCGGAATGCGATCAAGCACCAATTTGACCGGCCCGTCGATGCGTACATCCTCCCGGGAAAGCCGGAAAGCGGGTTGCTGCCGCGCATTATGGGGCGAGACCCCGGGCGGGAAGGCGAGGGGGACCACCGGATCCAGGCCTATACCTACCGGATGTGTCTTACGAACGTGCCCGAAAACCGGGTGCCTTTTCTGAAACCGGCGACGTACGACCCATTGCAGTACGAACTTCTCGCCCGGTACCTCGATCAGGGCTGGCGCGAGGTGTTTGCGAAGTTCGACCCGATCCCGAATAACAAGACATACACCAACAACCACGGTGCGTTTTCGACAGACAATATCGGGATGAACTACGCGTATCCCGAGGCCTCGTACGAGGAGCGGCGTGTGATACTGGAAGAGCACATCACGTATCAACAGGGCCTGATGTGGTTTCTGGCAAACGATCCCCGGGTGCCGGCGGACGTACAGCAGGCCATGAGTGTGTGGGGGCTGGCCCGGGACGAATTCGTCGACAACGGCCACTGGCCGCACCAGATTTATATTCGCGAGGCGCGGCGTATGGTGAGTGATTTTGTCACCACCGAGATGCACCTGCGTGGCATCCGCGCCACACCCCGATCGATCGGCATGGGCTCCTACAACATGGATTCCCACAATGTGCAGCGGTATGTAGACGCCAACGGGTTTGCGCGGAACGAGGGCGATATCCAGGTAGACCCCGGAGGGCCGTATGCCATCAGTTATGGCGCCATCATTCCCCGGGCCTCGGAAGCGACAAATGTGCTCGTTCCGGTAGCGGTATCGGCCTCGCACATCGCGTATGGGTCGATCCGGATGGAGCCCGTATTCATGATTCTCGGCCAGTCCGCCGCCACCGCAGCAGCGCTGGCCCTTGAGGCTGGCGTCGGCGTGCAGGATGTGCGATACAGCTTGCTGGAGGCCCGTTTGGTGGCGGACGGCCAGGTGCTGAGCTTGCCTGATGCGAACTGATCCCACCGCGTATCAAGGCAGAGACAGGCACTAAAACTTCGTGTCCGGTGGAAGGAAGATCTCTGGCACAGGACCTTAATTTTATTAGGTTATGATGAAGAAACCGCTTACAGTGTTAACTCATTGTTATGTAAGCCCTTCCTGTGCGAAACAATAGTGGGTGCCCGGGTCTATTGAGAGCAGTGACATCGGCGGGCGTGCTACCGCCCGCCGGCGTCCTAACGACACTCCTTCCAGTTGGGGGAGTGGCCTTTCACAAGACAAAGAGGATACACCCATGAAGAATAGAAAGCTCCCGCTTTTTGCACTGGCATTGATGCTGTTTATCATGCCGGCGGCCGCGCAGACCCTCGTGGCTGATTCCGAGCCATACGTGAATCAGTACATTACGAACGCCACGGAGGAATACGGTCCCCGCTGGTGGGATGCGCTTGCTTCCGAGTTAGTGCTCGGTGTTGCAAGGCCCGTTGGCGAAGTGGAGGAGACGGCGTTGCAGAATGTCATCTTCTTTGCGGAGGTGCATGGCAAGCGGCTCGACCTGAAGTCTGCGGTTCCTTACCTGCTCGCCATCTATCGCGACGACGAGCGCGAGGGAACGCGTATCATGGCGCTGGCTGCATTACATGCCATTGGAAACCGCGCCGCGATGAAGGATCTCCGCGAAGGCGTAGCTCTGGAGGCATCGCCCCGTGTGAAACGCCTTACCGTGGCCGCTCTGGCAGAGTATTTTCACTGACGGACTCTTTCTGGCGCTCTAGCCAGTTGGACCTGAAATAATAACAACACCCCCTGTGCGCGTCGCGAATCGCTTGCCCTTCGGCCCCCCAATCGATGGGCGAGCGAGGGTGCTTCGGGCACAGGGGGTTTGTTGTTGGGAATTAAAATAAGGAATCGCTATCGCGCCTGCATAGGCCGATCGGCTACACTTTTTCCATCGCCGTACGCCAATTCGCTCATCCAATCCGCTCAAGCCAAGCCGCTTTACCGGACTTCTGCTTCAGCCGGCTCTTCCACGACCAGGTTCATGTCCTGAAGTGCGGTGGAAATGTTGGGGAACGATTCGTCATATAGCTGCACTGCCATTTCTTGCAGCGATGAGCGACCGGAGCCATTGTTTGTCGGAAGCGTTCCTTTGGCAATCGCGACGCAGGCTTTCCATAGCGAGGCGCGCAAGCCCCACTTGTTGATCGAATACCGCGTGCCCGTACGTTTACCGCCACGCTGGATCGATACCTGGAGGTGGGCTAGCGGTCCATCGCTGCCTTCAACAAAGGTCAGGCTGAGGCCGGGCACGCCAGTCTTGACGTGTTTAGAGCCTGATTCGACTGTCCTGGAGGCCAGCTTGGGCGCATCCTTAAGCTTCTCATCGCGCCAGGCGATGGCCTTTGCGAGCGCCTCCTCTTTGCCGCCATGGACACCGTCGGAGAATAGTTTGGAGCAGGGGTTCGACTTACGTCGTATGCGAACCCACCATCCGTGCGTCTTCTGGTAATCCAGACGCGTGATGTGTTGTAGTGACATATCTATCGGAACGTCTTTGGAAGGATATGGGAAGCTACGACGATTGTGTGGTACGTCGCGGCGCCCACGGGGTATGATAAAAAAGCCCACGCGGCATGATGAAAAGCCCACGGGGTATGATGAAAAAGGTAGTGGGGTAAAGGGGTAGTAGAGCGTGCCTGTACGGCCGGCGTCAAGCGAATGCAAACCAACGCGCCGGTGAGTCGGGCGATCACGTGATGATATCGTCATCCTTCTGGAGATGTTGGTCGGCCGGCAAGGCCGGGCAACATACATATTAATGCCGCATATCATCAAATAGTTGCATGTAATTATTTTTAATAAAATAATGAGAATTTGCCTGACAATGTCTAATATTTAGCCAATATATGCCGATCTTTAGCGCGTACTAGCCCGAAAAAAGGAGAATGGCGGATTTGCTGTCTGGAGGCTTTTCCGATGATAGCGGAGAAAAAGCCGATATAATTCGCAAACGATATCTGTATCGTCGGCTGATTATGAAAAAGAAGACGACGCTCTCCCACGCCAGCGCCGTCAGGTTGATCGGTCCGGACAGCGCTTACCACCTCTACCAACATTTCTCCGGGGGCTCCTGCACATCAATACGTCCGGAGCCCACAGACTGAGTAACGCTAAGGGTACGTGTCGATGAAGGTGGGGATTAGCGGTCGATTTGTGGAGGCATATAGGTATCGCCCCGCAGCGACGTGTTGCCTATCCGTGCTCCTCGCCGCACGCGGTTAAACCGACCAGCCGGCTCGGCGGGTCATCAACCCCTTTTCTTATGTTCTCTTTTTTTAAGAAGGATCCCTCACGGGCGCTGGATAAGCAGTTTCGCGCCCTGCTTGAGCAAGCGCGCGATGCGCAACGCGGCGGCGACATCAAGCGGTACGCCGAACTGACAGGGCAGGCGGATGAGGTCGCTCGCAAGCTCGAGGCACTCCGAAAATAGCCGAAAGCGCCCCATTCGTTAAAATCGGTAAAACCGTCCGAGCCAGTACGGAAGGAGCCAGAACGTGGGTGCTTCTTCCGTGGTGCCGGCGGCGCCGCCATCGGCCGTGTAGGGGTTGCCGTTGTGTTTCATGACCCGCCGCTCGTCCGGCGCGACGACATATACGAGGTCGGCGAGGCCGTGCCGATCGGGCGCCCGATTCAAGCGGATGTCTGCGCGATGGCTGTTCCTAACGGACCATTCGATGAGGTCGATGGGTGTCCGGGCGAGCGTGAGGCGGCTTTCTTCGGCCAGGCGCGCCGTGAGTGGTTCGGCGCCAAGTGCGGCCGCCATGTAATTCCACAGGGCGTTCCGCTCCGGTTGAACCTGGCTCCAGGTGAATCGGAGGGTTTCGAGGTACGTGGCTCGCAGCGCCGGGTCCAGTTCGTACGAAAGGAGCGGGAAGATGGCCATAAAATACAGCTCGTCATCGGAGTAGTTGATCTCCCATTCCTGGCTTCCCCAGCGGCGGTATTCAAGCGTGAAGTGCGCATAGCCTCGGCGTACCCGATCGAGATAGGCCTGCTGGTACACCGAGTCTCCGGTGATGTGGTACGTCGTTTTGAGGAGTGAAAGGAGCTCGAGGGCGCGCAGGGCGCGTTCATAGTCGCCCTCGGGGGTTGAGAAGTAGTCTTCGTTCCACCGCCCCCAGCGTGTAGGGAGGCCGTCGACATCGAGGAGGTCGAAGTTGTTGGCGATCAGGTAATCGGTGAGCCGGCGGACGTAGGTTTGAATCTCCTCCTTTTCGGTCTCATCGGCCACGAGGTCGTGGTACACAGCGTATCCGTAATAATGCCCCACCGTTTCGTCCGAGCTCGTATCACTTTTCCACTCCAGGTTGGCCCCGGGTACGCGGTGCCACTCGCCGTTGTCCTGATGGGGCGAGGGCTCGTCGAGTGCTCGGTAGGTGCGGGCATAGTAGCCAGGTACGGGATCAATCGTTTCAAGGCGCATGAGCGCGCGCAGCGAGCGTTCCGCTTTGTCGCGTGCGTCCACATCTCCGGTGGCCCGATAGCGATAGGCCTGCGCGGCGAGGTACATCGCCGTCCAGAGGCCGTCGTTATCGTCATCGCTGGTGACGCTGGTCCCAAGTTCGCCCGGGCTACCGAGCTTGGAGCGGGTGACAAAGCCATGGCGGACATGGCGGGCCTCGGTGAGGGCATCGAACCGGGCGGCTTTCTCCGCGAACGTCATCGTTTCAAAGACGATACGCGAAATGCCGGTTGTCGTCCGGATCCACACGGTTTCATGTGGAGCCGGGACGACGACGATCTGCCGAACAGAGTCGTCCGCCAGCCAGCGTTTGCCGGCGAAGTAGTGCCAGCGTTCCCAGCGTTCAACGGCGGCCGGGTCGAACCGAGCCGCCCCCTGCGGACCGCCAAGCCAGACCACACCATTCGGCATGCGCGCGAGTACACGGAGCCCTTCGACCGGACCGCGCTCTGCGTGCTGCCAGGCTTCGCCGGCGCCTTCGAGACGGACGGCGTACGGAATCGACGCGTCGTCGATCGAATACGAAGTGGCAATTTTCTGGAAAAACACCCCGTCAAGCGTCTGCGCCCGGGCAAGACCGGGTACCAGGAGGGCGAGCAGGAGGATAACGCGTTGAACGTTAACGCGTTGAACGTTTTCTCGTTGAACGTTGAACGGTGAAAACATGAGGGGCACGGCCATGGGGTGTGTTAAAAACGGAATAACGTTTAACGTTTTTAACGTTCAACGCGCTAACGCCTACAGCCTGTAGAACGAACGCGCGTTGTCCGCGAAAAGCTTGCGGACATCGGACTTTGAAGCCGTTTTAATCGACTTCGCTACGGTTTCGACCCATCGAGGGTAGGTGGTTGCCTGGAACGCGACGGGCCAGTCGCTGCCAAACATCACCCGATCCCACCCAAAGCATTCGATAACGTGTTCGATATAGGGCGCGAGATCGGAGAGTGTCCAGGCCTCATGATCGGCTTCGGTCACAAGGCCCGAGATCTTGCACCACGTATTGGGCAGGCGAGCGAACACCTCCATCAGCTCGTCCCAGGGAGACAGAATGCGGCTTTTGATGAACGGCTTGCCGATGTGGTCGAGGATAAAACGCACATTGGGACACTGCTCGGCGAGGGTCACCGCGTTGCGAAACTGGTCGTCTCCTTTGAGGCAGATCTCGAAGTGGAGGTTGTAGTCGGCCAACAGGCGCACCCCATCGACAAACGCCGGCTGGAGGCAAAACCAGGGGTCGGGTTCGAACTGGATGATCCGGCGGATTCCTTTTACGAGCGGGTCCGCGGCCAGGCGTTCGACCGCTTCTCGCGCGCCTTCGCCGTGCTCCAGCGGCGCCCAGGGGACGATGCCGGCGATGCGCGGATCAGTTCTGGCGAGCTGCGCCACCCAGTCGGCCTCCGCCTGGTACTGGGATGGATCGGCCTCGCACTGGAGGAAGACCAGTTTCTCCACGCCGATGGGGGGCGTGGCGGCGTCGAAGTCTGGCAGCAGGTAGGGTTTGTTGAGCAGGGGATTGTCATCCAGCCATCGGTAGCGGAGTCTGCCGGGGTCCCACAGATGGAGGTGGGTGTCGATGATGGGGTATTCGAGCATGGGTCTGTGTACGCGTGGGGGGCGAGAATCAAGAAAGCGATTGGCCGATCGCTCGATCTTTGGTATCCTGCGGCGGATCGGGCGCAGCCAGTGCCAGTATCTCTCGAGAGCCCATGATACACATACTTCGCCTTCTTACGCTACTGATTTTCATCGTCGCCGGCTGCCGGCCGGCGGACCCACGCGACGGGGCAGACTGGCTGGTGCACCGCCCGGATGCGCCGGCCCGGGTGACGAGTGGTGCCGGCCGAAACGAGTTGACCCTGGGGCACGCCCTGGTGCGTCGCACCTTTCGCCTCGGCCCGAATGCGGCAACGATCGCGCTCGACAATCTGACGACGGGCGCCTCGCTGATACGGGCCGTTCGTCCCGAGGCGCGTGTCCAGCTCGATGGCGTCTGGTTTGACGTGGGTGGCCTGACGGGCCAGCCCAATCAGGCGTACCTCACGGAGTCCTGGCTCGACGGACTGCAAGCGGATTCCGCCGCATTCCGCTTCGCCGGCTTCCACGAAGGCCCTATCCGACCCCATTTGAGCTGGAAACGGCGGCGGTACGCCGGCGCCACCGCCTGGCCGCCGGCAGGGCGGGAGCTGACCCTGCGGTTTGACGCGCCGGACGCGAGCGGGGTGACGGTAGACGTCCACTACGCCCTCTATGATTCGATGCCCGTTATGGTAAAGTGGCTTACGATTCGGAATGGAGGGGCGGGGGTGGTTCGGCTGGACGCCTTTGTCAGCGAGATACTGGCCGTCGTCGAGGCGGAGTCGTCCGTCGAGCCGCGCGAGCGCTGGTTGTTGCCGCCGATCCACGTCCAGAGCGACTACAGTTTCCACGGGATGGACCCCGCCTCGGCGAACGCGACGACCCACTGGCTGCCGGATTCGTTGTACGAGACCCAGGTGAGTTACCTGCGGACCACGCCGGCGCTGCTCGAAAGCCGGCCGCCGATCGGGCCGGCCGTCGATCTGGCGCCCGGGGATTCGCTCGTGACGTTCCGAACGTACGAACTCCTGTACGACAGCGACGACCGGGAGCGGCGCGGCCTGGCGCTTCGGCGCATGTACCGGACCGTCGCGCCGTGGGTAACGGAAAACCCCATCTTCATGCACGTCCGCGCGTCCGACTCCGCGTCCATCCGCCGGGCGGTGGACCAGGCGGCGGAGGTCGGCTTCGAGATGGTGATCGTAACGTTTGGCAGCGGGTTCGACATGGAAAGCGAAGATCCGGCCTACATTGACCGGATCAGGGCGGACGTAGACTATGCGCACGACCGGGACATCGAGCTGGGCGGATACTCGTTGTTGTCCAGCCGGCGGATTGACGACGCCACCGACGTGATCGACCCGGCGACTGGCCGACCCGGCGGGGCGGTATTTGGCCACGCGCCCTGTCTGATGAGCGACTGGGCCGATCGGTATTTCCAGAAGCTCGACCGCTTCATGGATGCGACAGGACTCGACGTTCTCGAACACGATGGGTCGTATCCGGGGGATGTGTGTGCGTCGGTTTTGCATCCCGGTCACCGCGATCAGTACGACTCGCAGTGGCGCCAGTGGGAGCGGATCACCCGTTTTTATGCGCGTGCGCTGGCGAACGGCGTGTATCTCAACGTGCCCGATCTCTACTTCCTGAATGGTTCGACAAAGGTGGCGATGGGGTATCGGGAGACCAATTGGAGCCTGCCGCGGGATCAGCAGATTGTCCATGCGCGGCAGAATATCTACGACGGCACGTGGGAGAAGACCCCGTCGATGGGGTGGATGTTTGTCCCGCTCGTCGAGTACCATGGCGGGGGAGAAGCGGCCACGCTCGAGCCGCTTTCGGAGCACCTGGAGGCGTACGAGGCGCATCTGGCCAACCTGTTCGGAAACGGCGTGATGGCGGCCTACCGGGGGCCACGACTCTACGATACGGACGAGACGAAGGCGGTCGTGAAGCGGTGGGTGGATTTCTACAAACGCTACCGCGCGGTGCTTGATGGCGACATCGTCCACATCCGTCGCGCCGACGGGCGGGACCTGGACGCGATGCTGCATGTCGACCCCGCCGGCGACGTCAAAGGGCTGGTGATGATCTACAATCCGACCGACCAGGCCATCACAAAGACGCTTCGGCTGCCGTTGTATTATACCGGGCTAACGGATCGGGCACGCATCAGCGTCGGCGTTGGGCCGGCGGAGACATACCGGCTGGATCGAGCCTACACCGTGGATGTAGAAGTCGCCGTGCCGGCGAAAGGATGGCAATGGGGGGTGATTAGTGAATAGCGATTGGCGAAAAGCGATTAGCGATTAGCGATTGGGGGTGGTGATCAGGATGGCGGTGTGATAATCCGTGTAGTGGACGTAGGCGCCGTTCATCCAGAGCACCAGGTCGTCTGTTCCTGAATAGCCGAACGGGACGACGGGGCGGACGTTCGGGGCGAGGGACTGTTGGGTGATGGCGCGCGACGTCCAGCTCGCGCCGGCATCGGGGGTGTCCCATCGTTCGATCTCAAACACCCCGTCGATGGGGCGGGAGAGGTAGACGGTTTCGGGATGTCGTGGATGAATGACGATGCCGCCGGAATAATGGACTTCGCGCTCTTGTTCGCCTGGTTTCGTTTGGGGGAACCAGGGGCCGGCTTCGACAATCTGCCGGTCGTCCCACGAGGCACCGTTCCACCGGGCGTAGTGGTAGCGGTGGTCGGTTTCTTCGGGCAGCCGCGTGTAGGCGATAACGGGTGTGCCGTCGGCCGCAGCCGCGATATCCCAGATCCAGGCGCGGACGCCCGTTTCGCGGGCATCGTACACGATGTCGGCGGTCTGGTGGCGAAAAGGGGTTTCTTCCATGCCGGCGATTCGCGAGCCGTCCGAACGGTAAAAGGAGCCGGCGCGGTACTGCGCGTAATAGATCGAGTTGGTCGATTCGACGCGCGGGTGGCCGTCGGTGAAAGCGAGGTGGATGGTGGATTGGCCGTCGGAAAACACCTTGAGGTACGGCCGTATGTCATCGGACTCTCGGCCGGCTTCCTGGAGCAGGATCCGGGGCTCGGACCAGGTGATGCCGTCGGTGGATGTGGCGAACGTCGGTTTCCAGCTCGGGCCGCGCCAGAAGACAAAGAATCGGCCTTCATCGCGGAGGTAGACCGGATGGCTGTAGGTGATCCGATCCGTGTCTGAAATGGTGGTCGGGTCGCCCCAGGCGGTGATGTCTTCGGGATTCAGCGTCGTCCGCGTGTAGAGACCGACGCCGTTGTGGCGGGCGTAAAACGCCATGAGCCGGCCGTCGTCCAGCGGCAAGAGCGAGGCCGTATTATGGTCGTCGACGTCCCAGTCGAGTTCGAGCGTATGCATGGCCACGCCTTCCGTATCGTGGTCGTAGGATCCGACGGTGAGTTGGCCCTCTGCCGTCATCCACGCGGCATAGGTGCGACGGTGTGCCTCTTCCAGGTATACCGCGCGGGGATCCTGATACCAGCACCAGGCACCGTCGTCCGTGAGAACCATCGGGACCTGGCTACGCGAGGTTGGGGTGTTGTCGGGTGTGCAGGCTGGCAACGCCAGGAGCAGAAGCAGCGTTCGATACATGGAAGGAGGGGATCTCGATTAGCGAGTAGCGAATAGCGATGATACTTGAGCATCCATTATCGATCATTAAGCATCAGAGGTGTTAACAAAATTCCGAATCGACCAGAAAAGGCAGTTTGTCATCCCGCACTTGATGCGGGATCCAGCAGAATTGCAATACGGCTGGATCCCCGATCGGGGTCGGGGATGACAATACAGTGGTAGTTAGCGTTTTTGTTAACAGCCTTGATTAAGCATCGATCATTGACCATCGATCATCGACGATTGCCCATTTGGTTCTCGCGATGTATCGAGTAGGCGGACGAGGGTGTCGTGGACGCGGGGGTCGGACAGCATGAGGGGGTGGGCGGCGGCTGGGATTCGGACGTCGGGGTGATCGGGGAGGATGGCGCGGCGGGCGGGGAAAACGAGGAGGTCGAACGGCGTCCACAACGAGACGAACTCGACACGACGGAGCATGTCCGCGTCACTGTTGAGGTCTTCAATGAACGCGCTGCCGGGGCGCATCTGTCGGAGGCCGGGAAGGGGGGCGAAGTGGGACCAGATGGTGCCCCGGTGGGGCGCCGCCAGCGTAATGAGCCGGCGCACGCGGTCCACCCCGCCCAAACGCTGCACGTAATATCGGGCGATCAATCCTCCCATACTGAACCCGATGAGATCAAACGGTTGATCGGGGGCCAGCCTCGTTCGCGCAAAGGTGTCGAGTTGCCCTGCGAGTGCATCGAGGCCCACGCGGCCGTCGTTCGGGCGGAGGTTGAGCGCATGCGTCTCGATCCCTTCCGCCGCGAACCGGGCAGCCACGCGGCGAAAGACTGCTCCGGTATCCAGGAATCCGTGGATCAACAGGACGGGGCGGCGCGGTGACGGGAGGTCGGGCATGGGCATTCTGGGTTCGGCGGAATCCGTGTAAGGCTTCGTGTCGGGATTGGCGGGTCGATCCCGCATATCCTGGTGCACACGTCGAAGGCGCCGGCATCCCCCCTCACCTCCGCCGCGTCGATCGCACCTTGTTTTACGCTCATCCTCTCTAACTGTCCCAATCGATCCATCATGGCTAAATCATCCAAACCCAATGTGGCTGCCGAGCTTCCGCCCGATCAACAGCGACTCACGGAACGTCAGGCGGCGCGTCTCAGCGAGCTGACCGGCGTGCCGGCGCAGGACCTCGTCAAAACAAGCTTCACCGAGGCGCACGAGCGGGTCAAGTGGCTCATCGACCCCCAGTTGCTCTTTTTCCGGCGCATCTGCGGGCGAGTCGTAAAAAACGACCCGGTCACCGGTGTGTCGTATGGCGTGCCGAACGCCACCGTCCATGTCGAGGACACGGATTGCTCGTTTATCAGCTACGCGCCATCCCCCTCCCCGTATTTCTGGCTCTTCCCGTTCAACTGCCACCGCGAAGTCATCGCCACCGTCAAAACCGACGCGTGCGGCAATTTTTGCGTGTTCGTGCCGCGGTGGGAGATCGACTGGATTCTCCGTTTCCGGCTCAAATTGATCTGTTTCCCGGATATCCGGATTCCGAATCTGGAGGATATCATCCGCGAACGCATCCCGTTCCCCGAGCCGGATCCGGGACCCCTCCGTCTGGATCGGCCCGAGGTATTCGAGCGGATCCAGGAGGTGCTCGGTAGCGCGGCGAGCGCGCCGCTCCAGGCCTTCCGGAGTGCGCCCGTATTCGGGGCGAACGACGAATCGGCGCAGGCT
>JBGSPJ010000063.1:0-16268 GCA_041738655.1 Rhodothermales bacterium
GCGGCGCGGGCCTACTACGTGATGCTCCGCCTGCCCGGGCCGGTGCGCGAGCTGTTCCTCGCGTGGCTGGAACGGACGTACCCGGACCGCAAGCAGCGCGTCATCAACCGATTGACCGAGCTGCGAGGCTCGGAATTAACCGACGCCCGCTTTGGCGTACGCATGCGCGGCGAAGGGCACTGGGCAGAAGTCGTGAATCGGCTCTACCGGATGACGTGCCGACGGCTAAACCTGAACCAGCCCCGTCTACCGCTGGCTACCGAACACTTTCGACGCCCGGCTCCTCATGGACAGCTTGGGCTTTTTGGGTAGCGCCCTGCTGGAATCGGAGCATGTCTCGCCACGACACGATGCCCACCAGGGCATGGGTGTGCGGATCGATGACCGGCAGACACGACACATTGCCGTCCACCAGCTGGTGGGCAACCTCCTCCACACTCGCGTCCGGCCCGACCGACACGATGTGCCGGCTCATCACCTGGTGCGCACGCTTCTCAAGGGTGCGCACGTCGCGCTCCCGTTCCCCTATCGTCCCGAGGTACGGGCTGACGGCGGTTTTGACATCCCGGTCAGAGATCACGCCGGCCACCTTGTGCTCGTCCAGTACGACCACGTGGTGGATGTGATGCTCCGCCATCAGCGCCCCGATAGGCTGCAGTGTGGCGTCCATCGTGACCGTAATCACCGGTGAGGACATGACGTCCCGCACGCGCCGGATGGTCTCGTTTTCAGTCGCCGTATGCTTCCGGATCACGGCCACGTCCTCCTCCGGGCCGGTGTAGCGCGAGATCAACAGCCGGATCCCCGGCGCCATCACGGCGCGCCAGGTATCCTCGATCTGATCCGTAAATCGAGCATCGTGTGTGCGGACGGTTTCAATCAGGCTTTCGAGCCAGAACGCATAATACAGGGGGCGAACGCCGAGCGCATTGTGCCGATCGCCCAGCTCGACGAGCCGGCCGCGTACCTGAATGTGGCTTTTCGCGGCCATCATGCACATATAGATCGAGCTCCGCATCATCCGATACTGTCGCTCCATTTCCGTGTGTGCAAACAGGACGGCAATCTGCGGCGAGGCGTGAATGAAGCGGTCGTAGAAGTCCTCGATAAACCGAGTCCCTTCGAGACAACGCTCCAGGCTGTCGTTAAACAGCTGAAAGTCTTTTTCCTTTAACATGGCGTGGCGTCCCCACGGTGGATCAGGATGCGCCTCGCGGCCGGCGAGGCGCGTGTATCACGTACACCTGTGATATCGGCAAAAGGTGTCGCGGCCATAGGGGGGATGGCGCACCGCCGGCGCGCATGGGCTTTCCCCTGGCTTTTCCCTGGCGTCGCCTTAGCATCGTTGCACCCGCCATCGTACCTTGGGGCGCACGATATCCAGGTACACCCCAACCCCGAACCTACCGCATGGCTCGCAAGAAACTCTCGGTGCTCGTCGCCGGCTGCGGCAACATGGGCACGTCGCATGCCCGCGCCTACCACCACCTCGACGCGTTCGAAATCGCCGGCCTCGTCAGCCGCCAGCCCGAAAGCCGCAACCGGCTCTCGACCGAGTTGGGCGGGCTGCCCACGTTTGCCGACTTCGACGAAGCGCTGGTCGCCACCCGGCCCGATGTCGTATCCATCAACACCTACCCCGAAACCCACGCCGAATACGCCCGGAAGAGCCTCGAAGCCGGCGCGCACCTGTTTGTCGAAAAACCGCTCGCCAACACGGTCGAAGAAGCGCAACAGATCGTGGACCTGGCCCAAAAACACAACCGGAAGCTCGTCATCGGCTATATCTTGCGTGTCCACCCGGCGTGGACCCGGTTCATCGAGATCGCGCGCACCCTGGGCAAGCCGCTTGTCATGCGCATGAACCTGAACCAACAGAGCAGCGGCAAGACGTGGGAAACCCACAAGAACCTCATGAAAACCATGTCGCCGATCGTCGATTGCGGCGTGCACTATGTGGATGTGATGTGTATGATGACAGGCGCCAATCCGGTGCGTGTCAGCGCGATCGGGGCCCGGCTGAGCGACGAAATCGCGCCGGAGATGTACAACTACGGCCAACTACAGGTGACGTTCGACGACGGCTCCGTGGGCTGGTACGAGGCCGGCTGGGGGCCAATGATGAGCGAAACGGCCTTCTTCGTCAAAGACGTAATCGGGCCGAATGGGTGCGTGAGCATCGAGGACAAACCCGCCGGCACCAGCGATACGATCGACGACCACTCGAAGACCGGCCGCCTCCGCCTGCACCACAGCGCGATGGGCCCGGACGGACGATTCGCGAAAAAAGACGACCTGATTGATACTTCCGACGAGCCCGACCACGATGGGCTGTGCGAACTCGAGCAACGCTTCCTGCTCAACGCGATTGAAAACGATGTCGACCTCTCCGACCACGCGCGCGAGGCCGTGAACAGCCTCAAAGTCGTCCTCGCGGCGGACGAAGCGTTCCGCACGGGGCACGTGGTTTCGCTGTAAGCCTCTGCTCGAAATCACACCCAATTTTAACCTTTTTGGGGTATACTGGGGCTACCCCGTTTTACCTCTTCAGATTCGAACCTGCATGCGCACGCACCTGCTTTTGCTGGCCCTGGTGGCCGTTTGTTTCGCCCGGCCGGCAACGGCTCAGCAACCGGTAACCGTCGAAGATTACGCCCGGGCCGAATCCTTTCTCGCCACGAACACGTGGCCGCTCGTCTACCGCAGCGGTGTCCGCCCCACCTTCCACGCCGGCGACCGATTCTGGTACGCCGTCTCGACGCCGGACGGGACGGAGTTTGTCACGGTGGATCCTGCCAGAAAGACCCGCGCCCTTGCCTTCGACCACAACCGACTCGCGCGTGCCCTTTCCGCCGCGGCGGACACGGCCTATTCGGCGGAGCGACTTCCGTTCTCCACCATCGAACCCTTGGCCGACGGACGCTCACTGGCCGTTGTCATCGAGCGGACTCGGTATACCTGCGACCTCCGTGCGTACACCTGCGCCGGTGCGCCGCATACCCCCGCGCGCATCGATCGCCGGAGCGTCGTCTCCCCCGACGGCATGCGGGCCGCATTCATCCGTGACAACAACCTGTGGGTGCGGGACCTGCCAACCGGCGACGAGCGTCCGCTGACCCGGGACGGGATCGAAGATTTTGGCTATGCGACGAACAACGCCGGCTGGACACGCAGCGAAACGCCGGTCGTGTTATGGTCGCCCGACTCCAAAAAAATCGCGACCTTCCAGCATGATGGGCGTGGCGTCGGGGAGATGTACCTGACCTCGACGGAAACCGGCAGGCCAAAACTCGAAGCCTGGAAGTACCCGCTCCCCGGCGACAGCCTCATCTTCCGGATCGAGCGCGTCGTGATCCATGTGGACGACGCGCGGGTTGTCCGCCTCCAGATGCCGCCCGACCCCCATCGCGGGACGACGACGGACCACATCGCCGGCCCCGGCGGCCGCTTCCTCGACGTGGAATGGAGCTCCGATAGCGACCAACTCGCCTTTGTCTCAAGCTCGCGCGACCACAAGGTGGCGACACTGCGCATAGCCAACCCCGAGACCGGCGCCGTGCGCGATGTGCTGACCGAAAAAACGAATACGTACTTCGAATCCGGTTTCAGCGATGAAAACTGGCGGGTACTGTTTGATTCGAACGAAGTGTTGTGGTTCTCGGAACGGAGCAACTGGGGGCATCTGTACCTCTACGATCTGGTCACCGGCGAGCTGAAGCAGCAAATCACAGAGGGTGAATGGGCCGTCCTGGATCTCCAGCGTGTTGATACCGACGCTCGGACGTTGTATTTCACCGCCGGCGGCCGCGAACCGGGCGACCCGTACTTCCATCGCCTCTACCGGATTGGCATGGACGGCAAGAACATTCGTCCGCTCACCCCAGAGGATGCCCACCACAGCGTGACTTTCGCGCCTTCGGGCGACTTCTTCATCGATACCTACTCCACACCCACGACTCCGCCGGTCAGTGTCGTGAAAGACACTGAAGGGCGGAAAGTTGTCGAACTCGAGCGTGCTGACATTTCCGCACTGCTTGCCGCCGGCTGGCAGGCGCCTATCCCCTTTACCACCAAGGCCCGTGACGGGGTGACCGATCTTCACGGCTTGATGTACCGGCCGTCGAAGTTCGACTCCACCCGTTCCTACCCGGTGCTCAACTACCTCTATCCCGGCCCGCAGTCCGGCAGTGTGGGCACCCGCAGTTTCGTGCCGGCGCGCAGCGACAAACAGGCCGTAGCCGAACTTGGATTTGTGGTTATCGAGGTAGATGCCATGGGGACACCCGGCCGGTCGAAGTCCTTTCATGATGCCTACTACGGCAACATGGGCGACAACGGCTTGCCGGATCAGATCACCACGATCCAGCAGCTGGCCGACCGGCACGGCTGGATCGACGACAGCCGGGTGGGTATCTGGGGGCATTCGGGTGGCGGCTTCGCCTCGGCGGCTGGCATGTTACGGCATCCCGACTTTTACGATGTCGCCGTCTCCAGCGCCGGCAACCACGACAACCGCATCTACGAAGACGACTGGGGCGAGAAATGGCAGGGTTTGCTTGTGGAAGGCCCCGACGGAACGACCAACTACGATAACCAGGCCAACCAGCTGGTGGCCGGCAACCTCAAGGGGAAACTCCTCCTCGCACACGGCAGCATGGACAACAACGTCCCGCCGTACAACACCCTGGCCCTGGCCGATGCGCTGATCAAGGCCAACAAGGATTTCGACATGCTCCTGATCCCGAACGCACGCCATGGGTTTGGCGCGGCAAACAACTACTTCATGCGCCGGCGGTGGGACTACTTTGTCCGCCACCTGCTCGGGGTCGAGCCTCCGCAGGGGTATGAAATCGGCCGGCGGATGGAGGTGCAACAGCCCACGGGTTGAAGCGTACTGTCCGCCATTCCGCGTTGACTCGTTACGCGTTTTGCGTTGCAGCCTGGTCGCACGCGCCTGAGCCCCATGGCGCTTGCCGTGGCCTCCGTTGTTCACGGTAGAAACGCGTAAGGCGTACCGATTCCTATTAATACCTCAACTCCAATCATGTCGTATCTCGCGCGTTGTAAAGACGCATGCCGGCTACTCGGACTGGGCGCCGCGTGTGTTCTGTTGTGGCCTCAGGGCAGTTTTGCGGCCGATCGGCTCAATCCCGATCCAACCCGCCCAGCCGCCTACGAAGTGCCGCTGCCCCGACTGGAAGGCGAGGAGATCGTGATTGACGGTATCCTCGACGAGACCGTATGGCGAGAGGCCGCGCTCTTCTCAGGATTTTCCGAATACCTGCCCGTCGACGGCCGGCCGGCGACCGATTCGACGCACGTCCTCGTCTGGTATTCACCCACCGCCATCCACTTCGGCATCCGCGCCTTCGAAATCCACGACCAGGTCCGCGCCACCCTCGCCGACCGAGACAAGATCGAGGCGGACGATTCGATCCAGCTCATTCTCGATACCTATAACGACCGCCGTCAGGCCGTCATGATCGGCGTCAACCCCCTCGGGCAGCAGGCGGATGGCATCCTGCGCGACGCCACGGGGCTCAGCGGCGTCGGCGGCGGCTCCAGCACGCGCGCCTATATCGTCGACCTGAGCCCGGATTTCCTGTATGAATCCCGGGGGCAGCTGACCGATTCCGGGTACGAAGTCGAAATACGCGTGCCGTTCAAAAGCCTCCGGTATCAATCGGATTTTGTGCAGGACTGGGGGTTCAACATCATCCGCCAGGTCTCCCACTCCGGGTATGCCAGCACGTGGACACAGGTGCTGCAGGGCAATGCCTCTTTCATGGCACAGGGAGGAACACTGCGCGATCTGACCGACCTGCGCCGCGGCCTGGTATTGGACATCAGCCCCGAACTCACCAGCTCGGTGAACCGCGCCGACGCGGCGGCCGGCTGGGACGTGGACGCCCGGGATCCGCTCGGGATGAACGTACGCTGGGGCCTCTCGAATAACCTCACGCTCAACGGTACCGTCAACCCCGACTTCTCCCAGGTCGAGGCCGACGTCGCTCAGATCCAGTTCGATCCCCGCCGGGCCGTATTCGTGCCCGAGAAGCGCCCCTTTTTTCTCGATGGGATCGAGCTTTTCCAGAGCCCCACGCAGCTGATCTATACTCGACGCATCGCCAATCCGGTCGGAGCAGCTAAGATCACCGGCAAGGCCGGCAATACGAACATCGCCTTCCTGTCCGCCGCGGATAACAACGAGTTATACCTCAAAGACCTGGACGCCCGTTATTTTAACGCGCTTCGTCTCCGCCAGGACCTCCGCGGCCAGAACACGGTGGGCCTGACGTATACCGACAAGATCGACGGCGACCACTGGAACCGCCTCGGGGCCATCGACGGGCGCATGGTGTTCTCGAAGATCTATTCGCTCACGTACCAGACCGGCATCAGCGCAACAAGCGACGCCGGCTCGGTGGACATCGCGCCGATGTGGTACCTCTCCGCGAGCGCCTCGGGCCGCAAGTACGGCGCCCGATTCTCCACCACCGGCTACCACGGTCAGTTTAACGCCGAGTCGGGCTTTATCGATCGAACCGGCGTTGCGCAGATGACCTTTCAACCACGTGTCACATGGTTTGGCGATCCAGGGGCCAGCGTCGAGTCCTTCACGACGGGCATCACTCTCGATGGTACCTGGGATTACGACCGGTTCACGGCCGGCACAGGCCCCAACGATCGCAAGCTCCACGGCAACACCAGCTATCGCTTCAGGGGCGGCTGGGCCGGCGGGACGTCGGTTTTCTACGAGTCGTTTAAGTATCCGGATGGGCTGTATACCGACTTCTTCGTCCAGCGGCGCGAAAACGGCGTCCCGGTGGACACCGTCGCCTACACGGGCACGGACCGTCTGACCAACCTGGGCTTCTGGACGACGATGCAGACGCCGCAGTTCGGGACCTTCTCCGGAGACCTACTCCTGGTGACCGGGCGGGACGACAACTTCTTCGAGTGGGCGCCGGCCGACATCTACTTTCTCGATCTAGGCCTCAACTGGAACCCTACGGATCAGCTCCGCTTCTCGCTGCTCTACAACCACCAGCAATATGTTCGCGCCAACGACAAAAGCACGGTGGGCCTGCGGCGTGTACCCCGACTCAAAGTCGAGTATCAGATCAGCTCCGCCCTGTTCGTTCGTCTCGTCGGGCAATACGATGCCAACTTCGTCGATGTCCTGCGCGATAACTCGCGGACGGAAGATCCTATACTGGTGCTTGATCGTGAAACGGGACTCTACGCGCCTACCGTGGCGCGTCGGACGAACAACTTCCGGGCGGACTGGCTGGTGTCGTACCGTCCGAACCCCGGCACGGTCTTTTTCCTCGGCTACGGCAGCAGCCTCCGCGAGCCCAACACCTACCGCTTCACGGACCTCCGCCGCGTGAACGACGGTCTGTTCTTTAAACTGAGCTACCTATTCCGCGTCTGACGGGGCGGGGAGCCGGGAAATAGCGAGGCGGAGACGGCGCACGCAGGTGTCGCGCCCGAGAGTCTCCAGCATCTCGAACAGGCTCGGCCCATGGGTGATACCACTCACGGCGAGGCGTACGGGATGGATGATCCGGCCGGCGCCCGCGCCGCGTTCTTCGCCGAGCAGCCGGAGCTGTTCTTCGCAGGCCGCGGCCGTGAAGTCAGGGAGAGCCTCCAACCGAACCGCATAGGCTTCGAGGAGTGCGGGCGAATCGGCCTTCCACCGTTTAGCCACTCCGTCGGGATCGTAGCCGGCGGGCTCTTCGAAGAAGAAGCGCCAGGTGGTCGCCAGCTCACGAAGGAACGTGACGCGGTCCTTCATCAACCCGGCGACGCGCTGAACGTAAGCGTCGTTGGCCGTGAGGCCGGCCGCTTCGAGGTCCGGGCGTACGCGGTGCGCGAGGGTGCTATCGTCCAGCCGGCGCAGGTGCTGCTGGTTGAACCAGTTCATCTTGTCGGCGCTGTACTGTGTCCCGGCTTTGCCGATTCGCTCCAGCGAAAACACCCCAACCAGTTCGTCGAGCGAAAACACCTCCTGTTCGATCCCCGGATTCCAGCCGAGCAGCGCGAGGTAATTGACAAGCGCCTCCGGCTCGTACCCCAGTTCGCGGTACTGGCGCACGTTGACCGGAATCCCCATCTTGTCCGCGTTGCGCTTGGACAATTTCCCCCCGTTGGGGCTGAGGATCAGGGGAAGATGTGCCGTCTGAGGCGGCTCCCAACCGAGGGCGCGGTAAAGCAAAATGTGTTTGGGGGTGGATGAGAGCCATTCTTCCCCGCGAACGATGTGAGAGATGTGCATCAGGTGGTCGTCCACCACATTCGCCATGTGGTAGGTCGGCATCCCGTCCGACTTCATCAGCACCTGATCGTCCACTTCGTTGCTCTGGAAGACGACCGTGCCGCGGACGATGTCGTTAAACTGGATGGCCTGTCCCGCGGGCACGTTCAGGCGCACGACATAGGCTTCGCCGCCCTCTACCCGTGCCCGCACGTCCGCCGGCGGCATCGTAAAGCCATTCTGCATGGCAACCCTCGTCTCCGCATCGTAGCGCGGGTTTGGGTTTTCGGCTGTCGTCAGCCGATCGCGCATGGCCTGCAGCTCGTCCGGCGTATCAAATGCGTAGTAGGCGTGGCCTTCGGCGAGTAGGCGATCGACGTAGGCTTTGTAGATCGATTTCCGTTCGGACTGGTAATACGACCCAAACGGGCCGCCGATGCGCGGGCCTTCGTCGTACGACAGGCCGGCCCACGCCAGCGCATCCAGGATATCCTGCTCGGCCTCCTCCACAAAGCGCTCGCGGTCCGTATCCTCGACCCGGAGCACAAAAGCACCGCCATGCCGTCGGGCAAACAGGTAGTTATAGAGCGCCGTTCGGAGTCCACCGATGTGGAGCAAGCCTGTCGGGCTCGGGGCGAAGCGCACCCGGACGTCAGTCATAAGCCAGCCGCGTATCGAATTTCTTGATCCAAAAAAGAGCGGGGCCAAGATACGATAGCCAGTCGGACGCGGGGCGTGCTAGCCCAATTTTCGAATAGCGCCCCGATTCTTGTCGCTCCTGCCGGGGGTTCAGTCGTCGTATTGCGCGGCCTCTACCGTCAGGCCCGGGTAGAAGACATAGAGCGTGGCGGTGCTTGCCGGCGCCGGCGCCATATCGACAAATTCGATGGTTTCATCGACGCCGGACACTTCACCCGCCGGCGTTTTTTCGGGGGGATTGGCGGGAAAGAGCAGGCCACTCAGGAAGACGAGGGACGCCGCTATGACGACGGCCCGGAACGAGATCGGCGTCTTATGCTGCCAGAGTGAACGACGGTCGCCGGCGCGGTCGACGCGGTGGGTGGTCACGCGAAGGGCATCGAGCCGCTTGAAAAAGCTGTCATCAAACGCCGGCGGCACGGCGAGGTGTTCGGCGCGACTCATCCGGCGGAAGCGCATGAAATGCTCTAGATCGCGCCGGCAGGCCACACAATCGGCCATATGGGCAAACAAAGCGGCCTGCTCGTCGAGCCCAAGCTCGCCGTCGATGAAGAGGTTCAGCGCTTCGATGGCTGTATCCTGATCCAGGTCTTCTGCATGGACCAGTCGACGATTGGCGTCCGGTCGATTTGATTCCGATCTATTTGGTTCCATTGGCATGGCGATACTCGATCCAATCTATAGGTAAGTCACTTTCAAACAGGGTTGTCCGTCCCATCATTCAGCAGGATTTCGCGTGGCGTCACGCAGTTCCTGTCTTCGGGGTTTCGCCCTTCTGGGTTTCATTCCTCATCGCCTCCTCGAGGCCACTGGCCAGCGTCCGTCGCGCTTTGAACAACCGCGATTTCACCGCGCCAAGCGAACTCTTCGTAATCGCGGCGATTTCTTCATACGAAAGATTCTGGTATTCACGGAGGACGAGCACTTCGCGATATTCGGGGCGCAGGGCGGCCAGGTATCGGTTGACCAGGGCCACCTGTTCACTTTTTTCCATCTCGTGAATCGGTGTCGCACCCTCTCGCCGCATCGACGGCGAGTATTCGTGTTCGGGCTCAAGAGCGACCTGGGTGCCCATTCGCCTCAGTTGATTCAGGCACTGATTCCGCGCGATCGTAAAGAGCCAGGATCGGAAAGAATCCGTCTTGAGAAGACGTTCCCGGTTTTCATATACGCGCAAAAACGTATCCTGCATCGTGTCGCGCGCCTGCTCGCGATGGAGGAGCATTTTCATGCAGAATGCGTACACAGCACCCTTGTAGCGATTGTAGAGCGACACAAAGGCGAATTCGTCGCCACATGTAAACGCCTCGATGAGGGCCTTATCATCCTGCGGTATATCGCTCGATGGCATGTCCATACGTTTCGTAAGTCCGCGTCATGGCTGTTCTTGTACGACCGTCGGAGCAAGTAAAAGTTGCCCTCCGATGAACCTATGGCCTGCTTGTAACGTTGTGACACCGGAAATCCGGGTAACAGCCCCTCTCCGGATCGCTACCGATCGCTCTACTCCGTGTGTAATCCGTTCAATTTAATCAGTATACGTACGCTCGATAGAATCATGGCAAACCTCTTCGTACGAACGCCCTTGCGTTCTTTCATAGTGATAGCGCTTACGGCTGCCGGCCTCTCGTTGATGGGCTGCGGCGGCAGCGGCATGTCCAGCACGCCGATCCCTGCGGACGCCGTTGCCCGCATCGCCGGCCAGCCACTCACCACCGCCGAGTTCGAATCCCGCTACGCGCGATCTGTTGGCGGCCGCCAGCAAGCGATTGACGATAGCCTGGCGGAATACCAGGACTTCCTCAACCGATACACGGATTTTCGGATGAAGGTGCTGTACGCCGAGGAACTCGGGTTTGGCAAGGACTCGACCCTTCTCGACGAAATTGACACCTACCGGAAGCAGCTCGCCCGGCCGTATCTGCTGGAGCGTGAGATCATGGAGCCGATCCTGCGCCAGTTGTACGACCGTCGCCAGCAGATCGTCGATGCCAGCCACATCCTGATCCGTGTCGCGGAGGATGCTCCGCCGGCCGACACGGCTAAAGCGTACACCGTGCTTATGGCCATCCGCGACTCCGTCATCAACGGAGTGGATTTCGGCGATCTGGCTTACCGCCATTCCGAGGACCCTTCCGCGCGCGGTGCCGGCCCGGGGAGCCGCGGCCGGCTCGGCTATTTCTCGGGCGGCCAGATGGTCGAATCATTTGAAAACGTAGGCTACTCGACGCCTGTAGGCGAGGTATCCCCCGCTTTCCGCACCCAGTTTGGATACCACATCCTCCAGGTACACGATCGACGCGAGCGCGTGCCAGACCGCTTCGCGTCCCACATTGCCGTTCGAGACCTGGCCTCGACCACCGAGCAGGCCACGCCGCGCGAACGCATCGAAGCGCTCCGAGCCCGCCTGCTGGCCGGCGAAGACTTCCGCGAACTCGCGAAGGAGAAATCCGAAGACACCCAGTCGGGCGCCAGGGGCGGCCAGCTGGGCCGTGTCGCTTTTACGACGCCGCAGCTGCCCCCCAGCTTCAAGGATGCTCTGTTCGCGCTTGAAAAGGAGGGATCGTTCTCCGACATCATCGAAACCCCCTACGGGCTCCATATCGTCCGCCTGGACCAGATCGAGGTTCCGCAGTCCTTTGAGGAAAGCTACGAGGAGCTCAAGATGACGGCCTCGCGTCTCCCCCGCGTCCGCGCGGCGGAAGACCGCATGGCGATGGATATTCGCCAGAAGCAGGGCGTCTTTGTCGACTCAGCTTCCATCCTGACGACTCTGGGTGGACGGCCTTTCAGCGCGCGCGACATCCTGGATACGCCGGAGGAGGATATGAAACGCCTTGTGATCGGGGTGGGTGAGCAGCGGTTCTCGTTCGGCGATATCGTCACCTTCGCCGAGACCTCCAATCAGCCCTATGTGGCCGACACCCTCGCGCGCGTCCACCAGACGATAGACATGTTTTTGAACAACGCCGCGCTCGACTACGAGGCCTCCCTGCTTGAGAGCACGAACGAGGATTTCAAAAACATCATGGATGAGTTCCGGGATGGCCTGCTGCTATTCAAGTTGATGGAGGACTCCATATGGACGGCCGCCGCCCGTGACACCGCCGCGCTGATGGCTTACCACAGCGCTCGCGTAGACAGCTTCTCGTTCCCGGACCGCACCCGGGTGGTTAGCATCCGCGCCCGGTCCGATTCTTCCCTGCGCGCGATCACGGCCCACCTGAGCCACGGCGTTCCGGTGAGCTCCATCGTCGATCTGGCGGTCATGGATACGATCAATGTCGTCGAAGTGGACACGACCTATCTGGCCGGCCCGAACAACTCGATGTACGACCGAGCACTCGGGATTCCCGTCGGGCAGGCCACCGACCCCATTCTGAACAGCGGGACGTTCATCGCGTTCATCAACGCCGGCACCGAGCCTGCCCGCCTGAAAACCTTTCACGAGGCACGCGCCGAAGTACTCAGCGCGTACCAGGCCGTTCAGGAGGAAAAACTCCTGACACGGCTGCGAAAGAAGTACGCGACGCGCCTCTATCCCGACCAGCTCAGTGGGCTCTTCGCGGAAGAAAAACGACGCGCGGCCACCGCAAAACTCACTGATCTAACCGCTCCTGAGAACGTAAATGATTGACGTTCCACGCGACCCGGACCGGGCGAATCTGTTCGCCCGGTTTCCGGGTCTGCCGGCCGTGGCGCTGGCTCTGTCCCTCGCGCTCGGCTTCGGCTGTAGCGAAGCGGTAAACGTACCGAACTACGCCGTCCGGGTGGGTGAAAACTACCTGACCGCCGAGGAAATGGACGGCAGCCTGACGTCTCTGGCCGTCGGCCTGGACTCCGTCGAGGCGCGCAAGCAAATCATCGAGCAGTGGGTCACGCGCGAGTTAATTGCGCAGGAGGCCATCCGGCTCGGACTCCAGAACGATGAAGAAGTCGTCCGTCTCGTGGCCGAAAATGAGCGTTCCGTCCTGGTCAGCGCCCTCTTGTCGCGGTATTACCGGGAAGAAGACAACGAGCCCTCCGAGGCTGACATCGAGTCTTATTATACGCAGCATGTCGACCTCTTCGCTCTGAAGGAGGACTATTTACGCGTCCGCTACCTTACAGCGGCGTCCTCCGCCCATGCGAATCGCGCGCGCGACCAGCTGCGTGACGCCACGGCCGCGGGCCGGGCGGACTCCAGCTGGGCCGGCATTGCCCGCGAGTGGACACAGGATTATGACGGCTCGGTCCGGCTCAACGAGAATTTCTTTCCCCAGAGCCGGCTCTTCCCGAGTGCCACGCTCCGCGAATGGATACAACGCCTTGAAATCGACCAGATCGCGCCCGTGGTGGAGGAAAATGGTCGGTTCCACGTCCTCCAACTTGCGGACCGTCGTCGCGCCGGCACCACCCCTCAACTGCCATGGATCAAGGACGAACTGAGGGAGCGCCTCATCATCGACGCCAGGAAACAGATGGTTGCACGTCAGGTTCAACGGCTCAGAAATGAGGCACTGGCCCGAGAGGACCTCGAGATCCATTGAGCGATCGACCCGGTCACCCACGGCCAGAACCTCTGCAAGAGCCAGCGCGGAGATCCCCTGTTCCTTGTCCCGCCCATCCTGTCGGACGTACCGCGCCGGCGATCATCGGGCAATATTCCCGGGCGAACAGCGTTGTCTACCCACACCCTCCGTTCGCCCCACTACGCATGTATACATCGATGACTGCCAGGCCCACCGGCTTTTTCCTGATCGCGTTCCTCGCTGCCGTAATCTGCTCCTTCCCCGGCCGCGCCGTCTTCGCCCAGGAAAGCGAAGTTGTTGATGAAGAGGTCGTAGATGAAATCGTCGCCGTCGTCGGGGACCGCATCCTACTCCGTTCCGAGGTGGATGGCGTCGTGCTCGGGCTCATTCAGCAGCAGCAGATGCCCTATACCGAAGACTTGTGGATGCTGGCGCTCAACCAGATGATCGACCAGAAGGTGATGACCATCCACGCGGAGCGGGATACAAATATCGTCATCTCGGACGACCAGGTCGAGCAAGCCCTGAATCAGCGGATCGACCAGCTCACCGCCCAGGCCGGCGGAACGGCGCAGTTCGAGGAGTTTTACGGCAAAAGCCTGCTCGATATCCGGGGCGATCTCCGGGACGAACTGAACGACCAGATGCTGGCTGACCACATTCGCAACCAGAAAGTCGGCACGATCAAGATCACCCCTTCGGAAGTCCGCGAGTGGTTCGCCCAGTTTCCACAGGACTCGCTGCCCGTCATCCCTGAAATCGTACGTATCTCGCACATCGTGCGTTATCCCGCGGCCTCCCCCGAGGCCAAGGCGTATGCACGGGACCTGATCACTGTCATCCGGGATTCAATCGTCATCGCCGGCGCGTCGCTCGAGGAGTACGCGCGACTGTACTCGGAGGATCAGGGCTCCGTCGAGAACGGAGGCCGGTATCCCAACAGCCGACTGGGCGAGCTGGTGCCCGAATTCGCGGCCGTAGCCTCCCGCTCGCCGGTGGGCGAAGTGTCGTCGGTTTTTGAATCCCCCTTCGGTTATCACATCCTGCGCGTGAACGATCGCAAGGGGGATCTGGTGGATTTTAACCACATCCTGATCCAGGTGGACGACAGCAAGGCCGACCCCGCCGACGCCATCGCCACACTCACCATGGCCCGTGATTCGATCCTGACTCACCACGTGCCCTTTGAACTGATGGCACGGCGGTACTCGGAGGAAGAAGCATCAAAACGGCTGGGCGGTCGCGTCGTCGACCCGCGGACGGGCGAACGCGACCTTGTCCTCCAGGCCCTCAACTTCACCTGGCGCCAGACAATCAACGCCATGGATATCGGGACGGTCAGTGAGCCGGCCGAAGTCGAACTCCTCGATGGCAAACGCGCCTTCCATATCGTCTTCCTCCACCGCCGCGTCCCCGAGCATCAGGTGGATATCATGACCGACTACGAGCGCATCGAAGACCTCGCCCTCCAGGACAAGCAGAATCGGGTCATGTCCGAGTGGCTGGACGCCCTCCGAGACGATGTGTACGTAGACCTGCGCGGTAAGGCAAAAGCCCTCTCACTGGCCCAGAATACGCTCTGAACGTCCGCCGCCCGATATTCATGGCGCCCGGACGACCGTTCCTCTCTTCATCCTCGACCCGACTCGCCCATGTCGCGACGCACTTCTCCTGAGACCGACGTTGCCCTGATCGACGAATTGCAGTCCAGCTTCGCCACGCTGACGCGCGAGATCGGCAAGGTGATTGTCGGCCAGGACGATATCATCCGGCAGGTGTTCGTGTGCTTGCTCTCCAACGGACACGTCCTCCTGATCGGGGTGCCCGGTCTTGCCAAAACGTTGCTCATCCGAACGCTGTCCCAGGTTCTGGATCTACAATTCAACCGGATTCAGTTCACCCCGGATCTCATGCCGAGCGACATCACCGGCACCGAGATAATCGAGGAGGATATGACGACCGGCCGTCGTGCCTTCCGGTTCGTAAAAGGCCCCGTGTTCGCCAATGTCGTCCTTGCGGACGAAATCAACCGCACGCCCCCCAAAACGCAGGCGGCCCTCCTGGAAGCCATGCAGGAGCACCGGGTGACGGCCGCCGGCCAGACGTACGAGTTGGATGAGCCGTTTTTTGTCCTCGCCACTCAAAACCCGATCGAGCAGGAGGGCACCTACCCGCTCCCCGAAGCCCAGTTGGACCGGTTCATGCTCAATTTGTGGCTGGACTACCCGACCTTCGAGCAGGAGGTGAGCGTGGTGCGAAACACTACAAATGCCACCCCGGTCACGTTATCACGGGTGCTTTCGCGGGAATCGCTGGCGGCCTATCAGCAGCTCGTTCGCCAGATTCCGGTCACGGACAATGTGATCGAATACGCGGTGCGCCTGGTGACAAATACGCGCCCGGCTGCTGCCTCGGCCCCCGATTTCGTCCGCAGCTACCTCAGCTACGGCGCCGGCCCCCGGGCTTCGCAGTACCTCATCCTGGGCGCCAAAGCCCTCGCGGCGCTCGACGGAAGATCCACGCCCGGTATCGACGACGTGCGCAAAATGGCCGTGCCGGTCCTCCGTCATCGCATCGTGACGAATTTTAATGCCGAGGCAGAAGGCGTGTCGGCGGTTGATCTGATCCAAAAACTGCTTGCGGCACATGGTGCGTAGGCTTTCGAGGGGCGGTCGGCCCGTGCTCGATCGCCTACCCCACATCATCCGAGTGCTGGCGCTCCGGGCGCTGGCGGGGTGTTTTGTGGCCATCTGGGCCCTTTCAGGGTGCGCGCCTCTCCCTTCGGACCGCACGCTCGC
>JBGSPJ010000089.1:0-2232 GCA_041738655.1 Rhodothermales bacterium
GCGGCGCGGCGTGCGGCCGACTTCCTCCTGGGCGCTCTCCGCCGGCCCGATGGCCGCCTCCTGCATCGCTACCGCGCCGGCCACGCCGGTATCGACGCCAACCTGGACGACTACGCGTTCCTGATCTGGGGCCTGCTCGAACTCTACGAAGCCTGCTTCGTTCTCCGCTACCTGGAGGAGGCCGTCGCTCTCGCAGATACCATGCTGACCGACTTCTGGGATACCGAGCGCGGCGGTCTGTACTTCACGCCGGCCTTCGGCGAGCCGCTGCTTTTCCGCCAGAAAGACCCTTACGATGGCGCCACGCCTTCGGGCAACTCGGTGGCCATGCTCGTGCTCCTCCGCCTCGCCCGGATGACCGGGCGCACGGAATTAGAGGAAAAGGCCGATGGCATCGCGCGGTGGTTCTCGAAAACGGTCTACGCCTCGCCCTCCAGCTTCACCGCCATGCTCTGCGCGGTCGATTTCGCCATCGGCCCCGCCTACGAAATCGTCATCGCCGGCGACCCCGATGCGCCGGCCACCCACGCCCTGATCCGCGCCGTCCACGCGCGCTACGTCCCCAACAAAGTGGTGCTGCTGCGCCCGCCCGGCGAAGCCGGCGAACGGCTCGCGCGACTTGCTCCCTTCAGCCGCGCCATGTCGGCACCTAATGGCGAAGCCGCGGTATACGTGTGCGAACAATTCACCTGCCGCCAACCGGTCACTCGGCCGGAAGACGTGGCGGCGTTGCTCGGAGAGGTTTAAGGTCTGAGGCTTAAGGTTTAAGGTCATGAGTCTCCCTTTCACACCTTGAACCCCGAACCTTGAACCATAAACCCTTTTTCCATGCGCGACATATTCATCGCTTCTGCCGTCCGGACACCCATCGGGCGGTTCGGGGGCACACTGAAGGACTTCACGGCGGCCGATCTGGGCGCCCATGCCATGAAGGCGGCGCTGGCGCGCGCCGGCGTGAAGGGTAGCGACCTCGACTTCTACATCATGGGCAACGTCCTCCGCGGCGGGCAAGGACAACTGGTCCCGCGCCAGGCGGCGTTTAAAGCCGGCATTCCGGACAGCGTCGACGGCATGGCCATCGACATGGTCTGTTCCTCGGGCATGATGAGCGTGATGAACGCGGCCACGATGATCCGTGCGGGCGAGGCCGAGGTGGTGCTGGCCGGCGGGATGGAGTCTATGTCGTCCACGGGCTTTTACCTCTCCGCGCGCGCGCGATGGGGCTATAAGTTTTTGATGGGCCAGCCGGAGGGGTTGACGGATCTCGTGCTGTACGACGGGTTGACCGACCCGATGTCCGGCGAGGCGATGGGAGATCAGTCGGAACGCCTCGGGGCGGAAGAGGGGGTCACGCGGGAGATGGTGGATGAGGCGGCCTTTTTATCGCACGCCCGCGCCCAGGAGGCCACGCAGCAGGGCTGGTTTTCGGCGGAGATCGCGCCGATTGAATACCGCGAGCGGAAGGAGGTACGGGTGATGGATCGCGACGAGGGGATTCGCCCGGAGACGACGATGGCGTCGCTGGGGGCGCTGAAGCCGGCGTTCGGGAAAGACGGCGTGCTCACGGCCGGCAACAGCAGCCAGCTCAGCGACGGGGCCGCGGCGCTGGTTCTGGCGAGCGGGGATGCCGTGAAGCGTCTCGGGTTGAAACCCATCGCGCGGATCGCGCGGGGCGCGTGGTCGGCCGGCCCGTCCTGGCGGTTCATCGAGGCCCCCATCGCGGCGGTGGAGCGGGTTCAGAAACAGCTCGGCTGGTCGGTAGCGGATATCGATCTCTTCGAAAACAACGAGGCATTTGCGCTGAGCAGTGTGTTATTTCGGAAAAAGCTGGGCGTTCCGTACGAAAAACTCAACATCCACGGCGGTGGCATCGCCCTGGGGCACCCTATCGGTTGCTCGGGCGCGCGCATTATCGTGACGCTTGTCCATGCCCTCGCGCGGCAGGGCAAAACGCGAGGGCTCGCCTCCCTGTGCCACGGGACGGGTGGCGGGACGGTCGTGGCCGTCGAGCGCGTGTAAAATTGCGGCATGCTTTTCATAGGGGACTCAGGGGGTCAGCGTGTAGCTGAGTCGAACCAATCTCCCCATCCCGTATGAATCGCCTTTCTGCTCGTTTTTCTCTTCTAGCGTTTTGTCTTTTTCTTTGCTTGATGCCCGGTCTCGTGTCCCCCGTCCTGGGGCAGACCGGCACGCTCGCGGCTCGGATCTGCGTCCGCGACGCCGCCGGCAACG
>JBGSPJ010000155.1:0-6398 GCA_041738655.1 Rhodothermales bacterium
GCCGGGCCGGCCTGGACGTCCCGGCCCTCCTCTACCGCAACGCCGCGCGGACCCCGAGCACCCGCGTCCGAGGCTTCAAGGCTCAGGACACCAGCGCCACCATCGCCGTCGACGACCTCGACTGGACCAAGATCATCCGCACCAGCCAGCAGATCGGCACCCAGTTTTTTGTGATCGACACCGACCGGACCGAAGAAAAAGACTTCCCGAGCGAGCTGTTCGCCAACCTGGTGACGCTCCGGCTGAAGATGGAAGAGCTGGGCATCAAAGTGCCGGCGGGGTACTGGCGGTGGCGGGATTGACCAAGACACCGGGGGAGGCGGTGTTCGCCTCCCCCGGGACTTTCCTCGCGGATTGGCTGGTTCTAATGTATGTTGCTTGACCAGCCGTCGGAATTCGTGTTCGATCTGTCTCGGAGCATGTCCGTCGAGGCGAAGATTCAGGCAAGGCTGTAAACGGCGCGCCACCAGGTCGGGATCAAAGTACACGACGTAACCGGCAAGCTGCGCGCGGTGCAGATCCAGCTCAACCGCAAGAATCCGATGTACTTCATGCATTCACACGAACCCTTCGGCAGATGAGTGGAAAGAGTCGATCAACAGTTAGGGACTCCCCAGCCTGCTCTTCGCATTTCGCCCCCGTGTCAGGGGCCAGCACTATTCCCCAGCAAGGTCACGAGTATTCCCCACCTGTTTTCGTGCATGAAGCGATTCTAATTTAGTCGGTTGCGGTTGGGGTTCAAGCCGGTCCTTGATGGCGGCCCGACCGAGCTTTTTTCCGGACCGACTTTCCTCGTAGCTGAAGCTATCAGTCTGCTGGGCAATCAATGCAAAAAACCAGGGTTATCTTGAATCAAGGTGAACAATACCCGTAATTAGAAAACCTCCTGCGTCCAGCGCCTCGGAAGTGTTCACCTTCGCCTGGAATCGGCGTTCAGGATCACGCGGTCCGCGTGTTCACCTTCGGTGGAATAAGCAACTCACTTTAAATCGCACATCCAGACCCCACCACCATGGCACTCGACGCTTTGACCTCCAGGCACCTATTCTTACCCGCGCTACTCGCCCTGGTGTTGATCGTAACAGCAGGATGTCACCAGACGAATGACGCCGGCGATGACGCGAACAGCACTGATCGAGACGTCATCGAAGCCACAGAGCGACTCCAATCGAACGCGGGCGGACAACTGGTGCTTCGAACAATCGACGCCCATGGAGGTCTCGCGGCCTGGTACGGCGCGGCAACCAGTAGCTACACGTGGGAATATGCCAATCCCGGTCTCGATCTGCATTTTAAGTCGTTTCTCGTCGCCGACAACCGGAGCCGGCAGGTCTACCATGATCTGCTAACACTGGGAAGTTACCAACAACCAGAGCCGGTCTCCGGTCGGTTTGCGTGGAACGGAGCCGACGCCTGGATCTCTCCAGATACCCTATCCGCCCGTATCAACCCGCGATTCTGGGCAACTACCGGCTACTATTTCGAGCAAATCCCCTTTGTCCTCGCGGATCCGGGCCTAACGTACGAGATACTGCCGGACGCTCCACTGGACGACCGCATCTATCACAGGGTCCTTGTTGGCTACGAATCAGGCATCGGGGATTCGCCCGGGGATACCTACACGCTCTTCATCGATCCCGAAACCGCGCGGCTCTTCGCTATCGTGTACACGGTCACGTATGGCCGGCCCGTCACCCCTGGCGAAACACCCCGGCAAACACTTTTTTACTACGAAGAGTTCGTGACCGTCGACGGCCTGACCATCCCCAAACGCTTCCGGGGATTTTCGTTCGTCGATGGCGCGCCAACTGAGTTCCGAAACGAGGCCTGGGCGGACAGCATTTCGTTCCAGCGCTCCTTCGACGCCTCTCGCCTCGCGACGCCGGCCGGAGCTTTCGTCGCGCCGGCTCCCGGATAAGTCCCCAGCGAACCGCGGGTCGCAACCTGCGTGGTGGAACCCTACCCGGTTGTCCTGGTAGGCGCGGAAACAGACAGGTCTGTCCCATTCACCTCCATCTTGCAATGCCCAGAAGCTCTGCCACCGCCGGCCCCCGCGAACGGCTCCTTGAAGTCGCCTCCCGGCTGTTCTTCGAACAAGGCTATCTGGCCACGGGCGTCAATCAGCTTATCGAGGAATCGGGGGTTGCGAAGGCGAGTTTCTACCAGCATTTCGCGTCGAAGGAAGACCTCGGTGTCGAGTATCTCTCGGTGAGCCACCAGCGTCTGATCGGGCTACTGGAGCAGCAGATCGCGAAACATACCGATCCCCGTGATCGGGTGCTGGCGGTTTTCGACTTCCTTGAGGTCTGGAAAGAACAATCAGGCTTCAGAGGATGCGTATTCCTCAATATCGTAGCCGAAATCCCGTCAACCGAAAGCCCACTCCGTGCGAGCGCCAGCCACCATTATGACGTGCTGCGCGCCACTGTCCGGAAACTCGTTCTAGCCCATGCCTCGGCGTACCGCCCAGACATGTCGATCGACCAGATGAACGAGCTGAGCGAGATGCTCGTGCTACTCGTCGAGGGCGCCATGGTCAGCAGTCAGAACTACGCCGCCTCATGGCCCATCGCCGTCGGGAGGTCCGCGGCCGTGCGCCTGCTTGACGCCGAATAATTTCTCGGACCGATGTAACGCCTTTCTCTCGCTAGCTACCCAATATCAGGACAGACTGTTCTGTCTGTGTACCTTTTACTAAAAAAACAAACTCCTTTAAGAGGCATACGAGTATGAGCACCTCCGATGGGACGCTGCAGATTCAGCGCGACATGATCTTCGCGACCGTCCAGAAGAAATTCGGATTCGTACCGAATCTCGTTAGAGAGCTTGCCGAAAGCCCCGCCGTGGCCCAGGCCTATCTGTCAGCCGCCGATGCGCTGGCGAACGGGTCGTCACTAACGGCACGCGAGCAACAGGCCGTTCAGATTACCGTAGCGGCCTTCAACAGCTGTCACTACTGTACGGCGGTACACGGGACGCTTGGTATGAAGGGTGGACTCACGAAAGAGGACGTTTCTGCCATTCTGAGTGGTGCGTTGCCGGCGGATGGCCGGCTCCGATTGATCGTCGAGACCACCCGAGAGATTCTCTCGCGGCGCGGCTGGCTCCCACAGCCCGATGTGACGCAACTGGCAGAACGAGGACTGACCCGTGCGCAGGTGTTTGAGATCATCGCGTTCGTGGGGATCAAGACCATCACGAACTACATCAACCACATTGCGCAGACGCCGGTAGATCCGCCATTTAGCGTGACGACCGATCTGCCGGCGTATCAAGAATCTATTGTCCGTCCGGTCTGAAACGATTTGTTCGTGGCTCCCAGACGGGGAGCCACGACCTCGTCACGCGAGCCGGACGATATCCGCGAGCGCGAAGATCGGATCGACCGCCAGTCCAAGGCCCTCGCCGGCGTAGAGACCGGGTGGCACACTGATATCGGCCACATACAATTCACCCACATACGACACCATTTCTGGGAGCACAAGTCCCGCCTTGGGTAGCGCCAGCGTCAGTGTGGCCGTGGCACGCACGGCGGTGCCGGGGATCGAGCCACTGGATACGTCTATTCCCGAAGGCGTATCGAGGCTCAGAACTGGGGTTTCGCCGGCATTGGCCTGCGCGATCAACACCGCAGCGGCGCCATTTGGTGGCCCCGAAAGACTGTAGCCGATCAGGGCATCGATCAGCAGATCGCAGTCAGGCCATCTACTCGACCCTACCGCAGACTCGACGGGGATACCCATTTTTCGCGCGATGCGTAACTGATGCGCCAGCACTCCCGCGAATGCATCATCATCCCGTGTCGTCAGGACCGACACATCGGCTCCCCAATTATGCAGCCGGCGCGCGCAGACCAAACCGCCGCCGCCGTTGCCTCCAGTACCGCACAATACGACGACGCGTTTTCCGCGCGGGTCGCCCCCAAGAAAACGTGCGCGCGCCAGATGGGCCAGGTTGCGGCCGGCGTTTTCCATCATCTGGATCAATTCAATTCCATAGTCCTCGATCATCGCCCGATCCACCTCACGCATTTGATCGGCTGACAGAGCCGGCACGGATCGGCCGGACAACGGACTCCCGACGGCGTCGGGTAAATGAGATGATTCTGAGGACATAAACGTACCGTTGATTATGTGAAGAGCGCTCGTATCACCATGACCGGACGATACAAAAAGAGGTGTAGGAGCCAGGAAACCGATATCGCCCTGTACTTATACCCGGGCCAATCGGGTCGATGCTTAAGGTGATAATCTGCAAGCAGCACCACACGGTTTAGTCAGACTTTTCAAGCATTTTAGCGCTCACACACCATGATGGCTCGCTTGTTTCGCTTCATTGACGCCCATATTCGTGACACCATTCGCGCCGATTTCGATCTTTTCCATCGGGCGCGCATGTTCGTCGGCATTGCCTGGTTTATGTTTCTGATGACGCCCGTGTATGCGGCGATGCATGTCGTAGCTGGCTCGTTCGGCCATGCGGCCATTGCCCTGGTGGAAGGCCTTGGTTTTCTCGTCGCGATCGCTGTGTTCAGGATGACCCAGCGACTCGGCGTGGCCGTCCACCTGTTTATTTTGATCATGTTCGGGATGTTGGCCCACAAGGCGTGGTTCACCGGTGGGCTCACCCTGGCCGGCGTGTCCTCCCTGACGTGGATGCTTCTCTGCCCGCTGCTGGCGCTGCTCTTGTTGAATGGCCGCGCCTCACTCGTCTGGGCGACGCCAACCGCCCTGTTTGCCTGCCTGGTGTACCGGCTGGGGGAAATGCCCGCGCTGGCTGCTCATCAACTACCTGATGATGTGGCGCGATCAGTATTCCTGGGAGATTTTCTGGGGCTCGGCTTTGGTCTACTCGCGCTTGGCCAACTGTTCGCTGTCGGCAAACGTGATCTCCTTCGACTTGAGGCACAACGAGCGTGGCTGGCCACGTTCCCGGAACTCAATCCGGAGCCTCTCCTCGAAGTGGATAAGAACCGAAAGATCACCTACATCAACCCGGCGATGCGCGCCCTCTTTCCAGAAATCGAGCTGGAGGGGAGCCGGCACCCGTTCCTCGCGCCTCTGTTTAGCAGCTCGGATCTCCTCCAATCGCCAGAGAACGACGCCCGGAGCGAAGTAGTCGTGAATGGACACACCTATGAGCAGCGGATCTCGCGACCAGGGAACGGCAATGTGCGGATCTATGCGCTCGACATCACGGAGCGCAACCTGCACGAAGAGGGGTTGCGGGAAGCCCGGAGACGCGCCGAGGAAGTCGCTCGTATGAAGGATGCGTTTGTCACGAGCATGAGTCACGAGATCAATACACCCCTGGCCGGCATCATCAGCAGCATCGACCTACTGAGCGACGAAGTCCCGCCGGAAGCCCGGGAATTCATCGATCAGATCAGACAAAGTGGGGGCCGGCTTCAGACTCTACTCCAATCTGTCCTGTTTCTTTCGCGGCTCGAAGCACACCACGTAAAGCTTTCGCCACAGGCGTTCGACCTTGGAGAATTAGTCGATGAGATCCTTGGACGAATGGAATCCCGTCTGAAAGCCAAACGTAACGCCGTCAAGGTGACAAAACAGCCTGAAGCCGCCGATACAACGATCGTCGCGGATCGGGAGGCGGTGATGTTTGTGTTATTTCATCTCATTGACAATGCCGCCAAATTCACCGTGAATGGCAAGATCGATCTTAAGCTGACCCTGGACGAACCCTGTGTACGCATCGACGTGCGGGATACCGGCATCGGTATTGGCCCCAAGTTCATGTCCAACTTATTCACCCCATTTGTTCAAGAATCCCAGGGGTTGTCGCGCCAGTTCGAGGGCTCCGGATTGGGGCTGGCGATTGTTAAGCGCGCCATTGAATTGATGCATGGCGCGATACACATTTCGAGCGTCCGCTGGGAGGGGACGACCGTATCGATCAGGATACCAAAGAAAATGCAGGCCTGTCCGGAGTCGGATTGTGCCTCCTTTCTTGAAGAAAGGACTTCCTGACGCAGCGAACGCCAGCATTTCAATACGTGGACTAACGTGATTAATTAGGCACCGCCTACTGTGCGATAACGTATCCTGGCTCCCGGAAACCCCGTTGCGGTTCACCGCACACCGACAAGCCCTGTGTGCGTGCCGTCGAGCAGTAGCCCTCGATGCGGGTGGACATCGGCGTTGACACCCAATGTCCTGATTCCGCCGCTGATCGTCTGACTCAGCTGATGCATGTGGTGTCTCGTGGCTTCCTGAGCATGGGTGGAGAGGTTATTCTGTATCGTAACTATTTAGGTACCCCTTACTTGAGCACCTGATTACCCTGACGTATGCTGTGGCATGCAGGACCTTGACGCCTATATCGCCTCGCTGAAGGCGCATCCCGATCTGGCCGGGTTGCTTGCGCCTCTTTTTGCGCTC
>JBGSPJ010000204.1:0-14123 GCA_041738655.1 Rhodothermales bacterium
CCGGCGCGCTTCAGCCAGCGCCTCGCGGGCGACGCGGACGGCATCGCGAACGACCACGCCGTCTTCCACAATCGCGTGCACCGGCACGTCGATCGAGGCGGCGAGGGTTTTGAGCTGATCTACGGCCGCGGGGCGATATACGTCCGCCGCGGCAAGCATCGGCGCAAAGCCTTTCGATTTGTAGTAGGCGGCGAGTTTGCCGCAAAATGTCGTCTTGCCAGAGCCCTGGAGGCCGGCGACCAGCACCACCGTCGGCGGCTTGGCCGACGTCTTAATGTCCACCTGCACGGACCCGAGCAGGTCCACCAGCTCATCGTACACGATCTTCACGAGCTGCTGCCCGGGCGAGACCGCGTTGAGCACCTTGCTCCCGAGAACCTGGTCTTTTACCTTGTCCGTAAACTCGCGCGCCACCTGGTAGTTGACGTCCGCATCGAGCAACGCACGCCGGATCTCACGCATCGTCTCGGCGATGTTGAGTTCATTGATGCGCCCCTGCCCCGCGAGGGACTTCAGCGCAACTTCCAGCTTATCGCTCAGATTCTCGAACATTCTGCGGCGGTATAAACGGCTAATACCAGGTAAATAAAAAGGTAACGCGTAGAAAGGCCAAAATAGGCGATACAAACGGCTTATCCAACGTCGTCGCCTGCTCGACGTTCTGAACAAACATCGAATTTTTGACGAGTTAGGAGTTATACCGCCCTTCTCGTGCCCTATTCGTACCCTACTTGATGGCCATTTCCACGACCCCGCCCGACAAACGCGAACTCCGTGCCCGGTTCGACGCGTATCGGCGCCGGTTAAGCGTTGAAGCCCACGCGGCGTTATCCGCGGCCATCGTCGCGCGGCTCGAAGCCCTGCCGGCCTACCGCTCGGCCCGATGCGTTCACGCGTTCTGGCCCATGGTCGAACGCGGCGAAGTCGACCTCCGCCCCCTCCTGCTTGCCGGCCACCGGGCCGGAAAACAAATTCTGCTGCCAGTGGTCATACCGCATCAAGGAGCCGCCATGACGCACCGTCTGTTCGAAGGCGAAGAACGCCTGCAGCCGAGAGCGTTGGGCGTGCATGAACCCATGGGGGCGGAAACCGTTCCAGACGAAGCGATCGACCTGGTCCTGACGCCGGCGCTGGGGGCCGATCTATCGGGCTACCGACTTGGCTACGGCAAAGGCTTTTACGATGCCTTTCTGGGGCGGCTGGCGGCACGGGCCGTCTGCACGGTATTCGACGCCTGTATCGTCGAGACGCTCCCTCGCGAGCCGCATGACATTCCCGTATCGTATCTTGTGACCGAATCGCGCCTGCTTCGTGTTCCTCCACCCTGACGCAACATCCCGGTCGTCGGCCTCGTAACGGCCGGGTACCTGTTTAGCACCCTGTACGATGAAGACACGCACACGAAAACCGAACGAAGACCAGATCAGCTTCGGAGCCGAGAACAACGAATTGAACCTCGAACACCTGTCGGACGAGGAGTTGGAAAGCCTGTTGTTCGAGGACGAGCCGAAGAAAAAGGAAGGGATCTTCAACCTCCCGACCGTCGCCGGCCTTTCGCTCATTCTCGTGGGCATCGCCTACATCCTGCAGGAGCTCGGGTGGCAGGGCATCGGCTTTCCGAACCTGGACGCACTAGTGGGGATGTTGCCCTGGCTGGCCGGCATTTTGATCATTCTCCTCGGCTTCGGCGTGCTTTCGTGGCGGCCGAAGAAGAAAAAGAGCAAGGTCAAGGTCCGCGTAGCCAGCCGCACCATCGAAACCGAAGAGCCTCCCCAGGTCACTGAAAAAGGGAAGCGGAAACTGTGGAAATCGCGGGATAAGAAGGTCGCCGGCGTCGCCGGGGGGATCGCGGAGTATTTCAACATCGACCCCACGCTCGTCCGCATCGCCTTTGTGATCGGCACCATCGTCACCGAAGGCGGTTTCCTTCTCGCGTACCTCATTTTGTCCGCCGTGATGCCCAAACCCGAGTCGCGCCCCCGCGAGAAACAGATTACGATCATTCGGGATCAAGGATGAGAAGAACGTTAAAGATTCAGCATTGAAGCATACACGATCAGGCTATTTCCTGATGAAGCCATGTCTTTAATGTTCAATCTTTACTGTGTAATCCCTTTTCCAAGCAAACGAGGCGGCCCATGAGCGCGAAGAAAATCCATCGATCGATGGACAACAAGATGATTGCCGGCGTCTGCGCCGGCCTGGCGGATTACTTTGATGTCGACCCCACCCTCGTGCGTGTGGCCTATGTGCTGCTCAGTTTTCTGATGGTGGGTTTCCCGGGACTGATCCTCTATATCATCCTGGCGGTGGTCATTCCGGAAGGGTGACGGCAGGAGCCGGCAGCGTGCCGGCGATGGCGACATCAAACCGGCGCGGCGCAAAATGCCGGGCGATTGCCGCGCGGGTTTCGTCCATCGTGAGCGCCTGAATACGTGCCGGCCACGTGTCCAGATGCCCTGTCCCCGCGCCTATCTTCAGCCCGCCCAGAATAGCGTCGGCCAATCCCCCCGTGGTGGCGAGTCGGACTTTGTACGAGCCGGTGATCGTGGCGATGTTCTCCTCCAACTCGCGCGCCGTCGGGCCCTCGTCCACGTAGCGATTTACAACGTCAACCGTCGCGGCGATGCCACGGTCGAGGTTTTCCTGGCTGAGGGTGACGGATATCTTCCAGTGCCCCTCATACCGCGTGGAGATGCCGGCGATAGAAGAATGGATACCGTACGTGAGCCCCATGTCGTCTCGAACGATGTCCATGAGGCGCGACGAGAAGTTGCCCCCCAGGATGTGATTCGCCAGATAGAGCGGAGCATAATCGGGTGAATCGCGGCGGAGCCGGAGCGTATGGCCGATGCGGACGTCCAGGTTCATCCGATCCGGCATCGCATGCGTGAGGCGGGCGCCGCCGTCCGAGGGAAGGGCTTCGACGGCGTACTGTGCCCGCACGCGGCGCTCTGACCACGGCGCGAGCCCTTCCACCGCCGCTTGCTGCATTTCGCGCTCGTCGAGGTCCCCCACCATCACCATGAGCAGTTCGTTTGCGCCCACGTGGCGCTCGTAAAACGCCACCACGTCGTCTCGCGTGACCTGCCTCAGCTGGTCGAGTTCCTCCTCGGAAGTCAGGCTGTAGTTCGGGTGTGCCGGCGGGTAGAGCCGGCGCAAGATCTGGCCCGAGGCCTGGTGTCCCGTGTTCTCCATCCCCCGCCTCACTGATGCCGTGAGTCGCTGCCGGGCTTTCTCGAACTCGTCGGCATCGAACAACGGCTCCTGCAACTGCTCGGCCATGATCCCGAGCACGGTCGGCACATCCCGTTTCAGCGCGCGCCCCCAGAACCCGAGCCGCAACCCGCTCACCTGGTACCCGAGCTGCGCGCCCCGATTCTCGAGGATATCGGCGATGGCGAACCGGTCCCGGCGTTTTGTCCCTTTGTCCAGCAACGCCACCAGCAGGTGCATCAATAGCTCATCCCCCCGCTCGAACACCGGGTTGACAACCACCGCCCCCCGCCAGGAAACGACGTCCTCGATCCCCGTCTTCAACGTATACAGCCGGCCCGCACCGATGGGATGCGCTTGAATCCGATCCTGAAAAAGCATGAGGGTAAGGCAAAAGGCAAAATGAAAAAGGCAAAGTGGCTTCGAATAAGTCGCTAATCGCTATTCCATGATCGCTAATCACTAATCGACCGGCACATAGTGCCCGACCGTGCAGCGATCCTCGATGAGGTAGGTTCGGGCGACGCGGTGCACATCCTCCGTCGTGACCCGATTGATTCGCTCCATGTACGACGTGTAGAGCTTCCAATCGCCGGCGGCAATCGCCTCGTTCAGGTGCGAGGCGACGGCAAACGGGCCGTCGCGACCGAAGGCCTCGTGGGCGTGCAACACACTTTTTGCACGCGACAGCTCGTCTTCGCCGATTCCTTCTTGTTGGATACTCGCGACCGTTTCGCGGAGGGCTGCCTCGACCTCCTCGTGGGTATGATCGGGCGCCAGAAACGCATAGAGAGAAAAGAGTCCGGGATCGCGGAACGAACTCATCGAGGCCGAGGCGCTCGTTGTGAGGCCGCGATCCGTTAGCCGCTGGAAAAGCCGGCTCCGTTTGCCGCTGCCCAGGACGACCGACAGCACATCGAGCGCATCGGCGTCGGCGTGGCGCGCTTCGGGGGCTTTATAGGCAAGCATCAGGGAGCCGAGTTCGCCGGCCTTTTTGACAATCACGCGCCGCTCGCCCCGCTGTTCGGGCTCGTCGACCCGGAGCGTGGGGATGGGATGCGGTGAAGCCGGAATCGACCCAAACCGCTCGCCTACCTGGCGGAGCACATCGTCGGTATCCACATCCCCGATGATGGAGATGACCGCGTTGTTGGGCCAGTAGTAGGTGTCGTAAAACTGCCGGAGGCCGGCCGGCGTAACCTGCTCGATATCGGACCGCCACCCGATGGTCGGGTGATGGTAGGGATGGGCGACGTAGGCCAGGCTCCAGACCGACTGGTACAGCTTCCGAAACGGTTCATTATCCCCCCGGTCATACTCGTTCAAAATGACCGTGCGTTCGCTTTCCATCTCAACCGGATCGAGCAGGGCGCCGCGCATCCGGTCGGCCTCTATGTCGATCGCCAGGGCCAGGCTTTCGCGGGGCAACAGCTCGTAATAATTCGTGCGGTCATTCCAGGTAGTGGCGTTGATCTGCGCGCCGACACGTTGGAGCGCGCGGTCGATTGTCATGCCGGCGGCTTTATTGTACCGCTCGGTGCCTTTAAACATCAGGTGTTCGAGGAAATGCGTCGCGCCCGTATGCCCGATCGACTCGTTTCGACTCCCCACCAGATAGGTGATCATAAATGTGGCGACCGGGGCCGTGGCGTTCGGCAATACGAGTACCGTGAGGCCGTTGGCGTCGAGCACGTACTGCGAAACCCCACCGGAGGCTTCGACGAATCGAAAACCAGCCGGCGGCTGGGCGGGGTCGGCGTGGGGAAGTTGGGGCATGAATCCAGCTCAGGGTGAGATCGAAACAGGGATGGGATGCGTTCCAACCCGTGTAACCGGAGGCACTCGGCACAGTTTCCGGCGGCCAGCGGAACGCACGGGCGCCGCTTCGGCCGGCCGCCTTGCCCATTGAAGGGCGACAAGGCGCATGTAGGCATGCGCTTTTGGCGCATACCGCGATTTCAGGGATGATCTGGCATATTCCTTGGGTAGCGCACCTGTGCTATCCGCCCCATCCCCCACGTACAGCCCGATCATGACCACCTCACCCGTTGCGATGTTCGCCGGCGGCCTGCCGGCCGTATTCTTCTCGCTCGTCGCCTTGTTTTTCGGCCCTCACTCCACCCTCGCCCAGAGCGCCGTGTATCTACCACAGAATGGTCTTGTCGTGGTAGAGGCCGAGTCGCTGCCATTGACGGGGGATTGGGTGATCGAGTCCTCCGAAGCCGGCCATACCGGCAGCGGTTACCTGCGATACGACGGCCCGAATTCCCTGAACACGCCCGGCAACGGCACGCTTGCGCTGAACTTTCGCGTGGATGAGCCCGGCGAGTACTTCGTCAAGCTCCGCATGTCGCACCTGGGGGCGCCGGCGGGCGACCAGGAAAACGACTGCTGGCTCAAGGTGAACGACGGCGACTGGGACAAAGCCGTACACCCGAGCGGCCGCATGGCGGAGGGCTTCACCTTTCACACCGTGATGGAGCCCAGCGGAGGGGTGTTTACAAGCCCGCTCTTCGACATGAGCGCCGGCGTCAATACAGTGTATCTTTCGGGAAGATCGAACAACTTCCGCGTCGACCGCATCCACATCTACAAAAGCTCGGGCGTCTCCGATCCCGAAAATCTCTCCTACCCCGAATCGCCGAAGGAGGACTCGACGGGCGGAATCGGCACGCTGACTGTCGTCAACGGCACTGGCGATGGCGCGTATCCGCAGGGCACCGTTATCACCGTACGCGCCGACGCCGCGCCGGGCGGGCAGGTATTCGACCGGTGGACCGGCGCCACGACACACCTCGCCAACGCCTTCGCCGCGACGACGACGCTCACGATGCCGACATTTGACGTGGCCATCACGGCGACGTACAAGGCCGAGGGCACAGGAAGTGACCTCCGCGACCCCGAGAACCCCGCCGGCGCCACCCCGGGCATCGCGTTCGAGTATTTTGAACAGACGTGGGACTTCCTCGGCGACTTCAACGCCCTGATCCCCACCCTGACCGGTGTGACGGACGATATCGACCTGGACGAGGCCGTTCGCGCCGACGACTATCTGCTCCGATTCACCGGTTTTCTTAGCGCACCGACCGATGGGGAATACACCCTCTACACAGCCTCCGACGACGGCAGCCAGCTGCTTATCGGGGACCGGCTGGTGGTGGATAACGACAGCATCCAGTCGGTTCAGGAGCGTAGCGGAACGATCGGGCTCAAGGCCGGCCTGCACGTCATCGCGGTAGGGTACTTCGAGCGCACCGGCGACGCCGCGTTGTCCGCCAGCTGGGCCGGCCCGGGCTTCTCCAAAACGGAAATCCCGGCCGCGGCACTCTTCATCGCGGATGGCGGAGGCGGGGATGGAACGGCACTGGGCGATGTGTCGCTCAACGGCACCATCTCGGCCCTCGACGCCTCGCAGATCCTGATCCATGCCGTCGGGCAGATCCTGCTCGAGCCGGCGTCGCTCGCGGTGGGCGACGTGTCCGGGAATGGCGATGTATCCGCCTATGATGCCGCGCTCATTCTGAGGTATGTGGCGGGGATTATCACGTGTTTTCCAGCAGTGGCGGGATGCGAGTGAGTCTCGTGTCACTAATACCGTGACCCCGCCGCCGCCCCCAGCGGAGCGATCGCCTGTAGGGCTGCCAGGTCGTCTGTCGTTAGACGAACATGCAGCGCTCCGATGTTCTGATCCAGGTACGAACGCCGCTTGGTGCCAGGAATCGGGATGATGTCTTCTCCCTGCGCCAGGACCCAGGCAATGGCCAATTGAGCCGGCGTGCATTCCTTTTGCCGCGCTATATCCCGAATCGCATCGGCCAACGCGAGGTTCTTATTGAAGTTTTCGCCCTGAAAACGCGGATTCCACCGGCGCCAGTCGTCAGCCGGAATATCCTCGAACTTCGTGAACTGCCCGGTAAGAAACCCCCGGCCAAGCGGGCTGTAGGCCACGAATGAAATCCCGAGTTCGCGGGTGGTGGCCATGACCTCCCCTTCGGCGATGTCGCGGCTCCAGAGAGAATATTCCGTCTGTAATGCAGAGATCGGGTGGACGGCATGTGCCCGGCGTATGATGTCTGGGCTGGCTTCGGAGAGGCCGATGTAGCGCACCTTGCCGGCCTTGACGAGCCCCGCCATCGCCTCGACGGTCTGTTCGATCGGGGTGTTCATATCGACTCGGTGTTGGTAGTAGAGGTCGATATGATCTACCCCCAGGCGCTTCAGGGAGGCATCACAACACATCTTCACATAGTCGGACGTGCCGCTGATGCCAAGCCACTCGCCACTGGAACCCCGGATAACACCGAATTTGGTCGCGAGAACAACCTCGTCACGCCGGCCCTGGATCGCGCGACCGATCAGCTCCTCATTTTTAGATGGGCCATACATGTCTGCGGTATCGAGGAAATTTATCCCCAGATCCAACGCTTTTTGGATGGTGGCGATGGATTCGGAATCGTCCGCGGCACCATAAAAATCAGACATCCCCATGCAGCCCAGTCCGATTGCGGAGACCTGCAGATCGCTGTGCCCCAGTGATTTCCTGGGAATCGGGTTCGTTGCCATATTCATACCTGGATTGATCGTGCTCGTGTCGGGGAAGCCGAGACGTGATCGCCTCCCCGTGATATGCATAATAATCCAGCACTATACTTTATACTATACCAAATCATGCAGAATCCTTGCCTGTTTCTATTAGATGAGCGATATTACGCCAAGATGAAATTATGCCGGCATCCAGGCCGGTCACCTGCGCTTCCATCGTTACTCTTGACGACGTGGAAACTACTTCCAGTCCAACCAACAGGTCGGGTGTGTTGGCCTCGCTGATCGGCCATCATGCAGCTCGAGACGGTGTCACACAAACACCGATCAAGGGACTTCGTCTGTACAAATCGAGTCATCCGACCAGCATTCAGGCGGCTGTTTACGATCCATCCCTGATCCTCGTCGCACAGGGACGGAAACAGACCTACCTCGCCGGGAAGGAATACACGTATGACCCGGATCATTACCTGATCCTGTCTGTCCCGCTGCCGGTGCATTCTCAGGTACGTATCGCCACCCCGGACTCCCCTTTTTTATCGATGGCGATTATAATCGAGCCGGCCGAACTGAGTGCGCTCATCCTGGAGATGGGTGAAACCGCGAGCAATTCTACAGCCGATCCGGTGGGTATCAGCGTTTCTTCGGCCACCGGGGCATTTTTCGACGCGGCGATCCGCCTGTTGCAGACGCTGGACGATCCGCTGCATGCGAGGATTCTGGCTCCCCTCTACATCCGCGAAATCTTTTACCATGCCCTGCGTGGGAAACAAGGGGAACAGCTCCGCGCCATCGCGTTGCGACAGGGATATCGTCATCGCATCGCCCATGTTTTAAACCGGATCCACACAATATTTGACGAGCCGATGGATGTACCTTCGCTCGCACAGGACGCCGGCATGAGCGTGTCCACCTTCCACCACCATTTTAAAGAGGTCACCTCGCTCCCGCCGTTGCAGTATGTGAAGTCGATCCGGCTCCACAAAGCGCGATCGTTGATGCTGTACGAGGGTATGACGGCAAGCCAGGCCGCTGCCGGCGTCGGGTACGCGAGCGCCTCCCAGTTCAGCAGGGAATTCCGACGCCTGTTCGGCCGGCCGCCCGGGGAGGAAGTGGCTCGACTCCAGACGAGCCTTCCGGCGGAATCGGGGCTCGAGTAAACCGCCTGACTGCTCACCGAACGTACAGCTGTCTACGATTTGCACACTCTTCCGCCTCGTTGCGGCCAGAAGTGCACCTATTTTTGATTGTTTTGCGTCCTGTTGTCGCCGTGCGATCGTCCCGATGACCGGGGCATTTTATTTGATTCAGGCACCTCAACTAACCGCACAACCCTCGCCCCTCCTTTCTCGGGTTGACTGCCGGTACCCTGTTATGATGTCCTGGCGACGAATCCCTCCAGCCACCCGTCGTCCTCCGGCATCCGTTTTCGCCCCTCTTTGTTACCACCAAATTTTCGAGCAGACTTATGGGTCAACAGCAGTTGCTCCTTCTGGTGCTGGGCATCGTCATCGTTGCGATGGCCGTTGTTTCGGGAATCGAGTCGATCAACTACGCCCGGAAACGATTTAACCTCGAAGCGCTCACCCACACCTCCGTGCGTCTGGCTTCTGACGCTCAGGCGTGGCTTCAGCGGCCCACTGCGTTCGGTGGCGGCTCGCCAATCGGGGCATCGGCATCTGATTTCGCCGGCGCCGCGCTGGATCTATTCCTGTTGGGTTATCCCTCCGACGCCGGCTCGTACAGCGATGTCCACGGCTACTACATGGCGGAGGTGTCGGGCTCGGACTTCGTGATCACGGCCGTAACCTCACTCGACGTAGACGACCCGCAACGCAATGTCGTCTGCACGATCGTGAGCGGCACCCGCGAAGACCACATTCTGGTGACGCCCAATCCTCCCACAGGGACCTGCTCCGGCGATGGCGGAAACGACGGGGGGACAGGTGGAGAAACGCCGGGCGATGGCGGCGGCAACCCCGGCGATGGCGGAGACGGCGGCAACCCCGGCGGCGGCGGAAATCCCGGTGATGGCGGTGACGACAGTGATGATGACGATGACAACAGCGGCCACGGAGGCGGCGGAGATGACGACGATGATTAAGTAGTGATGATGAGCCTTACTTGACAAACGTATACGTATACTTTACGAGCAGCGTCCGGAATTCAAGTTCAGGCAGGACGGGCATTACAGCATAGCGGTCCGTAAAGCGGCCTTCGTTGTAGACGAGCCATAAATCGTTCCCTTCTCGGAAATTGTACCGGAAGCGCGTGTTGGCGGAGAAGGAGTCGGTTGAGGTGTTGTACTGGATGAACGCGCTCAGCGACAGGCTTTTTGTAAAGCCGAGTTGGGCGCGGATGCGGGCGAGGTGGACGTAGAAGTCGTCGTTGCGTTTCGTAAAACGAACGCGGTTGAATTGGTACGTGGCGCCGAGTTCGAGCATTCGCGATACGTTCCAGATCGGCTCCAGTTGGAGGCCGACATTCCACCCATCAAAAAAACCCCCACCGTTCACCTGCACGTTGGTGCGCAGCAGGCTTCCTTCGCGCATCTGGTACTGCCACTGTGCGGCGGGATACAGGTAGGCGCCGATGGGCACCACCGTGTTTTCTGGAAACTCGACCGCTTCGAGTAGGTCCTCGTAGTTCATATCCACCTCAACGGCATGCACATCACCGGATTTCATGGCGATCTCCGTCTCGAGCCGGTAGGTGCCCGTTTCCAGCTTACCGTCTGCATTTCGGAGGTAGGTATTGGCGAACAGGCTCGGACGGATGGTCCGGATGGCTGAATATTCGCTGCCAAGCCAACCATACGACACGCGCAGGAAGGGCTGCACAAAGTCTGTTCGCGATACAAAGCCGATGCCGGGGTTAAACTCCGGCCCCTGCCAGCTCACGGAGGCGATGTAGGAGAGGCCGGTGAGCCGCCGCCGCTCAATGCGTGCGCGCCCATACCCCGCCCGGGTGAGAGAATACGGCCGGCCAACGCCGAGGCTATCGTCAAACGTTCCTGCCCATTTGAGCTCCATGTATTCATTGACCCCGACCCGAATGAGCCCGTCGAGGCCATAGGCGATATTCGACCGCCCGGTGTCGCCGATGCGTGTCGTCACTATGCCGCCGGCGTAGGAGTTGGCGTTAAACACCTGCCGGCGAACGCGGACGACGCCGAAGTTTTCCGACGGCAGCAGGGTGCTCCGCGCCGTTTGCATGTTGATCGTGCCCACGTCCCAGCGACCAATGCGGCCCACCAGTCTTGCGCCTGCGATGATCGGGATAGCCAGCCCCTCGTACGTGCCGATCTGGCGCGTATTAAAGAGGCGGTCGTCCCGGCCCTGGGTGCGAAACTCGAACAGGCCGGCGCGCTCCTGGAAGAACTGGCGTTTTTCGGGGAAGAAGAGCGAAAAGCGGGTGAGATTGACCTGCTCGTCGTCCGACTCTGCCTGGGCGAAGTCGGTGTTCACCGTGAGATCGAGCGTGAGGTTGCTCGTGACGTTGTACTTGAGGTCGACCCCCACATCCCCGCTCGGGTCGTCGATCTGCCGGTAGGCCGTGGCTTCGGGGTTGAGCTCGTTGAAGCTGTTTCGGCCGGCGGCCAGATAGGGCGTAACGTACAGCGGCCGCTGACTCCGTGCGCCGCGGAGGCGGACCTGCTTGAACTGGCTTGGCTTGAGAAACGCGAGGTTCCAGTTAGGAGGCACAGCCGGAAATACATGGCGCTCGTTCTTTCTAGAAATGAATCGGTGAACACTAAGCCCCATTTCCGCAACCCCGTTCTTATCCAGAAACCCGAGGCTCGAAAACGGGATGCGCATCTCCACGAACCACCCCTCTGCCGAGCGCGACGTCGCCACATCCCAGTAGGTATTCCAGCTGGAGCTCACGCTGCGGCCAAAAGGCTGGGTGCGACTCACGCCGCCGCCGCCGCTTTCGGCGTCGTTGCTGATCGACAGATCCAGCCGGATGCCGTTCGGAGTGGTCATGAACCACAACGCGTTTTCGCGGTCGTTGAAGGTGTCGACGATGAGCGCGAACGTGTCGTCGCCGCTGTACAGATCGCGGTACATGGAGTTGGCCCGGATGCCGGCCGGCTCCGAGTCGAACATTCGGCCGGACACATAGAGGAACTCGTCGTCGTACCCTATCCGTATCTCCGTTTGCTCGGTCATCACACCGCCAAATCGCGGCTCATACATCGTAAGCGGCAGGGGCGAAACGGCATCCCAGGCCGGCTCGTCCACTACGCCATCCAGGCGGACGGCATCGATCAAACGGGTGATTCCCAGCACATCGCCGGCATCCTGGGCCGTGGCTGCGCGCCACGAAACGCCCACCAACAGCAGGAGAAGGACAACTTTCAACATCAAGTGAATCAAACGAATCGTTTTGTCACGCCCCGCGTGCCCCGAAGACAAAGCCCGGTGAGAACACCTTCCGGGACAACAGGAGAGAATACGCCCTGGGCACCTGCCATCCAGCGGAGGATTTTCACATCTGTACGGCGACTATTTCGATTCCCAGTTCGATTCCCCGTTCGATGGACGAAATCAATGCGCATCCAGCCAATTGTCCGCCACGTTGATATCCACCTCGATCGGTAGGTCCAGGCGCAGCGCGTTCACCATTTCGTGTTCGACGAGGCCCCGAATCACCTCCACTTCCGCCGGCGGAAGCGTGAGCACGAGTTCGTCGTGTACCTGGAGGATCATGCGAGCCGCGCGTTGTTCGGCGTGGAGGCGGTTGTAGATGCGGATCATGGCGAGCTTGATCATGTCCGCCTGGGTACCCTGGATGGGCATGTTGACGGAAATCCGCTCGGCGGCCGAGCGTTCGTTACGGTTGCGGGCGTTGATGTTGGGGACGTAGCGCCGGCGCCCGAGCAACGTCTCGCAATACCCCTTTTCGCGCGCTTTTTCGACCTGCACCGCCAGAAAGCCGGCGACCGCCGGGTAGGCCTGCTGGTACTGTTCGATCAGCATCTGCGCCTCGGCGCGGGGGCACCGCAACCGCTGCGCGAGGCCAAATGCCGATATGCCGTACGGAATGCCATAGTTCACCTCCTTCGCCTTCCGGCGTTGGTCCTTCGTCACGTGGTCGACAGGAATTTTATACACCAGCGCGGCCGTGGCCGTGTGGATATCCTCCCCCTTCTCGAACGCCGCCCTGAGCCCCGGGTCGCCGCTCATGTGGGCGAGGATACGGAGTTCGATCTGGACGTAGTCCGCCGCCATCAACACATTCCCCTCGATGGGGATAAACGCCTTGCGGACGGCCTGGCCCTGCGGGGTGCGGACGGGGATGTTCTGGAGGTTCGGGTTGGTGGACGAGAGCCGGCCCGTGGCCGCGATCGTCTGGTTGTAGTTCGTGTGAATCCTGCCGGTCTCGGGGTTGACGAGTTCGGGGAGGCTGTCGACGTACGTGCTCTTGAGTTTGGCCAGCTCGCGCCAGTCCAGGATGAGGCCCGGCAACGGATGCTCCGTCGCCAATTCTTCCAGCACGCGCTCGCGCGTGGAGGCCTGGCCTTTCGGCGTTTTTTCGATGACCGGCAGGCCGAGTTTATCGAAGAGGATGACGCCGAGCTGGACGGGCGATCCGATGTTGAAGGATTCGCCGGCGGCCTCGTAGATCTGCTTTTCGTACGCCGCGAGGTCGATCTCCATCTGTTTCGACAGCCCGGCGAGCACGTCGCGGTCCACCCGGACGCCCGTCATCTCCATTTCCACCAACACATCCATCAGCGGAAACTCGATGTCGTCGGCGATCTTGCGGAGGTCTTCCCGGTCCAGTTCAGCCGATAAGATGTCCGCCAGCTGCAGGGCGATGTCCGCGTCTTCCGCCGCATAGGGCCCGATCTGGTCGAGCGGGACGTCGCGCATAGACTTCTGGTTTTTGCCGGTCCCGATGAGGTCGCTGATCGGGATCATCTTGTATCCCAACATCGCCTGGGCGACGAAGTCGAGCCCATGTTGCTCGTCCGGCGCGAGGAGGTAGTGCGCGATCATCGTGTCGAAGTACGGCCCCACCACCTCCACCCCGTGCCGGCGGAAGACCGTGATGTCGTACTTCAGGTTATGGCCAATTTTTACTTTTTTAATTTCCAATAACGGACCAATAACGGCGAGGATATCTGGAGTCGAGGTGCCGTCGGGTAGCGGCGTCGGGATAAAGACGCCCTGGTCGGCCTCCCAGGCAAACGACATCCCGACGAGCGCGGCGGACATGGCGTCGACGGAGGTGGTCTCGGTGTCGAACGCGAACCGCGGCTGCGCGGCGAGGGTTTTTGCGACGGCCTCCAGTTCCTGCCTGTTGCGGACGATCTGGTAGCGGGTGTTCGCGGGGTCGTGACGGCGGAGGGTCTCGGG